>NC_015865.1:670440-1005660 GCF_000221185.1 Thermococcus sp. 4557
GTTCGTCTCGGTGACGCGGTACGTTCTATCGCGGTAGGGAATACCTCCCTTGACCTGAACGACGATATCGCCGACGAGAGCCTCGTTCAGGGGAATGCCCATCTCAATCCTCCTGGAGATGTAGAGGTTGAAGAGGTAGCTCTGGTAGGCGTGGATGAAGATGCGCATTATCGGGAGGGGCAGCGAGAGGAAGGCCCTTCTCCAGCTCCCAGTTTCCTTGTAGCGGTAGAGGAGCGTTCTCTCATAGCGCAGGAAGTTCGGGAACTCCTCCAATGCCCTGTCAACGTCGCCCGTCTCCCAGAAATGCTTCCTGGCTTCGTCGCCCTCCATACCGCCCTCGTGCGCTCCGAGGAACAGCCTCGCGGCACCCTCGAAGTCCCCCTGGAGGAGGAGCTTTCCGATGAGATGGTTAGTGACGCGCCGCTCTCCAAAGCGCTGGTAGCCGAAGTAGTTGGGAAAGCCACCTCTGCTGCGCAGCTCCCGGATGATCTCCCGGCTCCGCTCGAAGGCCTTTTCATCAACCTCTCTAACTATTATCCGGAACCGGTTCCCAAGGAGGTGACCTAGCTTGATAAACCTGCCGTAGGAAACGAAGCGGAGCTCAACGTCCCTGATCTGAACGTTTTCAACCTTCTCCTTCGCGTCTTGGGGCACGCTTATGTACTGATAAGTCACCGCGTGCCTGTCCTTCGTTCCGGCAAAGCCGATGTCCCTGTAGTTAATCCCGGCGCGCTTCGCTATCTCCTTCACCGCGCTCATCGTGTCCCAGTTCCTCTTTTTGAGAAGGAAGATCGCGTGCTTCCTACCCTCAAAAATCGAGGGGAGAGGCTCTTCAATAACCACGAAGTCCTCGGGATGGACCTTTATCCTGCCCCCGATGCCGGGTTCTTTGCTCAGATACCTGAACTGGGAAAAGAACTCGCGGTGATCCATCTCTCACACCAGCTTTAGATGACCGGTAACCTTGTCCACGATCTCCTCCGGGGCCGGACCGATCGCAAGGACGGTTATCGTGCCAGGAGGTATCTCCGTCAGGCCGGCGTCCCTGATGAGCGCAGTTGGGATTCCCAGTTTCTCCGCGTGGGCCTTCAGTTCGAAGAGCTCCCTCTCGTTTTCAGCCTTAACGACGACCTTCTTCTGCCCCTCATGGAACCACGCTTTGAACCATTCGGGTTTTTCCTTCTGAGCCTTCAGTGCAGCGGTAACCGCTCCGTGGGCAACCTGGACGGCGAACTTGCCCTTGCTGAGCTTCAGATCCCTCCGGGAGACTATGACCTGCTTGTACCTGAACATGTCCCATCCCGAAGAAACTGCGAGAACCGATTTATAAATTTAAGGAGAGAAAAGACGAGAAGTTCAGAGCTCAGCAATCTCGGAGCTCTCCCCCTCTTCCTCGCCCTCCTTCTTCGGCAGTCCTCCAGGGCGCCTCTGTTTCTTCCGCTCAAGCTTCTCCTTGAGCTTCTCTGCCTCGTCCCAGTACCTGTAGGCCACTCCCGCGAGTATGACCGTCACCAGGATGAACACTATCGCCGCGGGCTTCCACGGGTTGCTCTCCGGCGGGAGGTATTCCGCGGAGATGCCGGCAAGCTCCTCCGCCAGCGGCTTGGGATCGTCCATCTTGGCGAGGGTCTGGTTGATGTAGGAGGGAAGCTCCTCCGCCGTCGGCCATACTTTGACCTCTTCCGTTATTATCCTCGGGGGGATGCTGTTGATCGTGACGAGGCTGCCGAGGGCGAGCCTGTGCTCCCCGCCGAGCGGATCGAGGTACACAAGGGTGGCCTCGATGTTGGTGAGGTTCTCCTTGAGCACCGTGAGGTCGAGCTGGAGGGTCTTGGTCTCGCCGGCCCTTATGGTGCCGATGTCAACCAAGGACTGCCCGTCAACGCTCGATGGGAGGTCGAGGAGCAGGGTGGCGTTCTTGACGAACTCGTAGTCGGGGTTGCCGTCGGAGGCGCGGAGGGTGAACTTGAGGCTGACCTTGTCCCCGACCTTGGCGGTCACGTAGTCGCCCCAGGTGCCGTTGTATGCCTGGGCGCTAACGTCTATGGAGGGGATGTTGTAAACCTTAATACCGGTGAGCGATGCGGAGTAGATTACCCTCTTCTTGCCCGTCTCGAGGCTCTTGTCGTCGTAGAATGTGACTGTGGCCTTTCCAATGTCGAACTCACCGACCTTAGTGGGCTTGAGAACGTAGATGAGGGCCGGCATGTTCGTGAAGGCCGGGAAGGTCTTGAGGTTCCACGTCTTGGTCATGCTTACGAGCTCGAAGTCGTTCGGTATCGGCGCGGCGACGCTCACGTCGTAGGCGTCTCCCCTGCCGAGGTTCTGGACGTTGATGGTAACCACGAGGCTGTCGGTCAGCATCATCTCCTTGGGAATCGCGTCTATGTTAGCAACCAGGTTGGCCTGCCTGAGTATCGGGGTAACCTCGGCACCCATGGGCGCGTACACCCTCAGGGTAGCGCGCTTGTAGTCGGGTTCGACCCCCTGGACGGACAGCCTGAGGGGTGTCTTTGGAACATCCTTCGGAACGTCTCCAACCTCGAGGAGCATTGTTCCAAGGCTCTGGCCGCCCTTCAGGACCTCCACCTTTGCCACGTCGGGAATGACGGATACAAGCTTAACGTAGTAAGTGGTGTTCTCGACCTTCACGGGCAGTTTCTCGTTGACATATATGAGCCCGTTGTAAACGAGCACGGTCTCCTGCGGGTTCTGATCGGGAGGATTCGTATCCTGGCCCTCCTTAACGATCTTGAAGCTGGTGGAGGCTATCTTGGGTATGTAAACGTTGATCGTGGCCCCGTTGTTAACGGTGTTGGTGACCTCTATCGTGAGGTAGTTTGAGTATGAGTGCGTGTCGTCCAGCTTGTATCTAACGGTTCCAGCGGAGCCCTTGTCCACGGTGAGGGTGTATGTGTCCCCGTACGGCATGGTGACCTTGAAGGACGCGGTATCGCCGGAGACCGATGTCAGCTTTATCTTTATCTGGGGGAACCCTTCTGGAAGTGTGAGGGTGTTTCCAACCACCATGTTCCTGTCGGACAGTATCTTCTGAAGGGGAGATTTTATCTCCAGCAGGACCGATTTGGTATCATACCTAATCCACACGAGGCTCACGTTGAGGTAAACGTTCGCACTCGATGGGTATAGGAGGTATCCATCCTGGCTAACGACGTACCTGAGCGGTCCCTGCGGGCCGTCAACCTGGAGGTATATCTTGCTCCAGTTGGGGTTCACGTCGACAAACTGAACCTCAAACGGGCCGAGAACCGCCTTGTCCTTCAGACCCAGTGAAACGCCGGTTATGCTGGCGCTCTTGGGCACGGTGGCGGATTTCGCTAAATGCATCACAGGTGTTAGGGAGAAAACCATCAGTCCCAGCAGGATTAGAGCAACGGCCTTTTTCATGCCTCCAGCCTCCAAAGAGTATTAACTAATCACCAAAAGGAAAAGGTGGTATAAAGGCGTTACGGTGTAAGCCTTCTTCTGTCCCGGGGGAACAGTATAACCTCACGGATGTTACCGAGGTCGAGCATCTGTTTTATCAGGCGCTCGGCCCCGAGCCCGAACCCACCGTGGGGCGGCATTCCGTAGCGGAACGCCTTGAGGTAGAACTCAAAGCTCTCCGGGTTGAGACCTTTCTCCTTTATCTGCTCGACGAGGACGTCGTAGCGGTGCTCCCTCTGACCGCCGGAGGTTATCTCAACACCCCTGTACTCGAGGTCGAAGGCCCTGCAGACTTCCGGCTTATCATCATATTTCATTATGTAGAAGGGCTTCGCCTCGCTGGGGTACTTGTACAGGAAGTACAGCGGTGTCTCCTCGTTCTCCATCATGTACTTTCCAAGGAGCCTCTCGCCCTCGGTGTCTATGTCCTCGCCCCAAGGGATCTCCTTGCCCAAATCGGCGAGTATCTCAAGGGCCTCATCGTAGGTAACGCGCAGGAACGGCAGTTTCGGTTCCTCGAGCTCGAAGTTGAGAACCTCAAGCTCCCTGGCGTTGTGCTCGCGGACGTAGTTGATCGTGTGGGCGACGAGCCTCTCAAGGAGCTCCATGACCTCCTCCTCGTTCTCTATGAAGGCCATCTCACTGTCGATGCTCCACGCCTCGTTGAGGTGTCTGGTCGTGTTGTGCTCCTCAGCGCGGAATATGGGGGCGATTTCGTAAACCCTGTCGAGGCCGCTCGCCATCATTATCTGCTTGTAGAGCTGGGGACTCTGGGCGAGGAAAGCATCTTTCTCGAAGTACTTCATGGGGAAGAGCTCGGTTCCACCTTCAGTGGCGGTGGCGATTATCTTGGGGGTGTGAACCTCGATGAAACCGTTCTCATGGTAGAAGTCCCTGACGGCCTTGAAAACGCTGGACCTGATTTTGAATATCGCCATTACCTCGGGGTTTCTGAGGTCCATGAAGCGGTTGTCCAGCCTGGTGTCCAGCTCGGCCTTCACCTTTCCGGTCGGGTCGAGCGGAAGCGGACTCGCGGCCCTGCTCAGTATTTCAAGCTTCTCCGGGAGGATTTCGAAGCCGAGCTTGGCCTTGGGCGTGAAGTTCACCGTTCCCTCAACCGCAACAACGTCCTCGGCGTTGAGCTTCGGGATAAGCTTGAACAGCTCCGGGTCAACCTTCTTCTTGGGGGCGGTTACCTGAACTATGCCCTCCCTGTCCCTTATCCAGAGGAACTTTATGCCTCCGAGGTCCTTGACCTCCCAGACCCAGCCGGCCACCCTGATGCGCTGGCCGTTGAGTTCCTCCGTAATCTGGCTCGAGTAGTGCGTCCGGTACATCCTATTTACCTCCAGTTCGTAAACCTGTAGGGAAGAAAAGGAAGTTCAAATAAAGTTTATCTTTACCTCGGCCCCTGTTATCTGGGAGAGGATGCTCTCCAGGACGTCGGCCTTTTCGGGGAGCTTCTTCCTGTCCCTTCCCATGACGAGGACCTTGTAGTAGGTTCCACCGCCGGGCTTGTAGACGATGTTGACTCCGAAGACGCCCGCGGGGTAGAGGAGGTCGGTGGCAAGCTTCTTGACGTCGTCGGTTCCGGTGACCTCAACGGCCTCTATGACGCGTATCCTCTTTCCGAGCTCCCTCATGAGAGCCTTGATGTTCTTGCCGCCCTTGCCTATGGTTACCGGAACGTCTCCCTCTCCAACCACGATGACTATTATGTCGCCGGCCTCAACGGCCCTCTTAAACTCCATGTCAGCGTCCCCGATGAGCTTGTAAAGGAGTCTCGCAACCTTAACATCAAGCTCCGAGATGACCCCGTCCTGGAGCTTTTTCTCGTCAGCCGGGCACAGAATGTCGTCGGTCTTCAAACACACCTCACAGATTGGCGCCTTCATTTCCTCACCTCCTCACCTAAGAATGACCTTAAACGGGCTAACCCTTAATTCTGGAAGTCCTTTAAAAACCTTATTATGGAAGAAAAAGCCGAAAGGAGGTTCAGATTTCGCCCTCTATCTCGCGCCTTATGCGCTCGATGAATTCCTCGGTGAAGCGATGCCTCTCCTCGGCCATCCTCCTCGCGGTTTCGGTGTACATCAAATCCTTCAGCTTCAGTATCTTCTCCTCGAAGTGCTCTAAGGAATCCTCGATGCTCCTTCCGTGCTCGCCCGAGTACATGAAAACCCTTGCCACGCCTATCGCACCGATCGCATCGAGCTTGTCGGCGTCGCTGAGTATCTTGGCTTCAAGCGTCTCCGGCTCCGGGCCGCGGGAGAAGCGGTGGGCCTCTATGGCGTGGGCAACCGCCTCAACCTTCTCCTCCGGGTACCCGAGGCTTCTGAGGTAGTGCCTCGCTATCCTGGCCCCTTCAGCGGCGTGGTCTTCAACCCTTCCAGCGCTCTCGAGCGGCCTCGCCACGTCGTGGAGGAGGGCCGCAAGGGCCAGGGTCTCCAGGTCGGCCCCCTCCTCCCTCCCGATGTGGAGGCAGAGGTTGAGCACGCGCTCCACGTGGCTGAAGCCATGGGTTCCCTCCCGTTCAAAGAAGTGCCTGGCGTAATCGCGGGTCCGTTCTATGAGTCTGATTGAATTTCCATCATCGATGAACTCCTCGAGCCTCATCTCATCACCTTAGGGCCTCGTTTACAACGGCGTTTAAAAGCTCAACGATTTTCTCGTGAACGTCGAGGCTTATCCCATCAACCGTCGGCGTCTGGGTTTTGGAGACCCCGTCTATCAGACCGAGCTTTGAGATTATTGTAACTATCGTCTTCTCATCCCATCCCGGGAGGAGCTTCCGCCCGAGCTCTATCGACGCCTGGGCCACGAGCCCGTAGGCCCCCCAGTTTGAGACGGCGGAGAGAATGAGCTCATCGGTCTCAACGGTGCTCGATATCCTCTCACCGTGTGGTACGTATCGCGAGACGAGGCCCCTTATGTTCCCCATGCCCGCCTCGTTGCCCCCGTCGCCTATTCCAATCGTGGGAACTCCGATGTCCCTCGCCCTGAGAACCGCCCAGTCAAAAGTCCCCCTCGTGATCTCCATGGCGCTCATTGAGTAGTACCTTCCATCCGCGGCCCTGCCAGGGGTTTCGACCGCTATCACGAGGGAGTAGTCCCCTATCTCCGGCTCGTCCGTGAACCTGATGCCGAAGGGCTCCAGGGCGGTCTTTACCTCCGGATAAGTAAGCACCTCAGCGGTGCCCCCCAGGGTCTCAACCGCCTTCGCCAAGGCCAGTGCTCCCGGCGGGCCGTCGGTTTCTGCCCTCATCTCCGGCGGTATGGGAAATCCAGTAACGATGAGAACGCGTTCATAATTATCCAAAAACAGTTTTGCAGAATTATGTAAAAAATTGGGGTTCTCCCGGCGGTAGTCGAGGTATACCCTCAGAACCCCCCGGTTCCCAACGTCCGTGTTTATCAGATGTGCTATCATGCCTCATTCCTCGAGTTCGTAAACGACTATCCTGACCTTTCTGCCCTTCACAGCCTCTTTAAGCTTCCACCAGAGCTCCGTCGGCTCCTCACTCCGGTGGGTCAGTTCGTGGCCGTTCTCAAGCTTCACTCTCTTCTCCCGGTACCGGACAAAAACTCCCTCGGCGTTGAATACCTCCCTCATTCCAATCCCCCCAGCACTTTTCTCAGCTCGTGAAGCGTTCTAATCTCGTAGTCCGCCATGTTGTAATCCTCGTCGCCGTTCCGATTTATCCAGACCGCCACCATGCCCACGTTCTTGGCACCGTAAACGTCCTGGCTCAGGGAGTCCCCCACCATGACAGCTTCTTCCGGCTCGACACCCAGCTTCTCCAGGGCGTACAGGAATATTTTGGGCTCGGGCTTTATTGCCTTGACGTCCTCCCGAGTGACAACAGCGTCGAAGTAGTCCATCAGCCCGGTGAGCCTCAGCTTGAGCCTCTGGTACTCGGGTCCGCTGGTAACGGCCCCAAGCTTGTAGCCGCTCTCCCTCAGCCACTCAAGCACGGGAATCGTATCCGGATAGACGTGGAGCTTGTGAGGGTACCTCTCCATGAGTTCCTCGTACTGGAGGTCGAGGTCAAAGAGCCTGAAGAAGAAGTTCCAGTCGTGCCAGTCGTAGGTGTCCCTCCTCTCGAATATCTCGCCCAGGAACCGTTCCCTGGCCTCATCCTTGCTGATTCCAAACCGTTTCGAGAGCGTGTCGTAAACCTGCGGGAGAAACAGCTGAATCAGCGGCATCTCTGTCAGCAGAGTCCCATCGATGTCGAAGAGAACCGCCCTCATTTTACCACCTACCACTTTTTGACGAGCAGGGAGAGTATCTCGACCCTGCCGTTGAGGTTCTCGTCCGTTATCACGCCCCAGATCACATCCTTCTCGGAGAGTATCTCCTGGAAACTGTGCAGTATGCTGTGGGCCCCCTTGAGAGGGAAGTCGTTCCCCACGAGGATACCTATGAGCCCGCGCTCCCAGATGCCCCAGTGCCAGGTGAAGTCCACCTCACGGAGGAGGCGCAGGATTCCGACGTTGCCGCCGCGGATCATGTTGAACAGGTCGGCGTAGTCGATGTTCACCAGCATCTGGCTCTCCAGATAGTAGTAGAGCCGCGAGAACATCTCCGCTATGCCCGCGGAGGCCCCCTGGAACGCATCCTGGAGGGAAACGCTCTCATCGGTGAAGAAGTCCCAGAGGGAGTCGTAAAAAACCGTCTCAAAATCGCGTGCCCAGGGGGGTTTTTTCTCATTCACGAGCTCCTTTCTAGGGGTGAGAACGTAAGCGAGCCTTATTGTGTCCCGGGGCGCGCTGTCTATTATAATCTCCCTCAGTTCGTGATTCACGTCCTTATCCTCAAACACCAGCCAGAGGAACGTGTCCTTCGGGAGCCTGGAAAAGAAGTTCCGGAGCCTCTCCTCGTACCTCTCCGAGTTCGAGAGAAGGTAGTAAGCGGGGTTAACTGTCACCTTAACTATCCCATCGGCGGTTATGCTGTTGACTATCCGCGCGCCCGTGCCGCCTATTCCAACGAAAAGATGGGTAAAGGACTGCATGACGACCCCTAAAAAGGGAATAGGAAAGGCCGTTCATATCCTTTTCGGTCAGCCCTCACTCAAGGGTCGCGTGCTTCTTCTTCATGTCCTTCTCCGTTTTCTGGAAGGTTGCCATGAGGAGGGCTATGACCCCGTCGAGGAATATCATGGTCGAGTCCTCGAAGAGGGTTCCCATCGGGGCTATCCACTTGTACTTGGTGAGCATCTGGCGCGCTATGTAGTCCGTCGGGATGTCGGTCTTGGCCCTTCCGGGTATCTCAACAACCACGTCGGCGAGCTTCCCAAGGGTCGAGTTGGCGTAGGAGGTTATCGCGACCACTTTGCCTCCCTGCTTCTTGGCTATCTCCGCCGCATCGACGATGCTGTTGGTCTCACCGGAACCGCTGATGGCTATGAGCAGGTCCCCCTGGCCGAAGGCCGGGGTTATGGTCTCGCCGACGACGTAGACGTTGAAGTCGAGGTGCATGAGTCTCATCGCGAAGGCCTTGCCGACGAGGCCGCTCCTCCCGGCGCCGTAGATGAATATCTTGTTCGCCCCGATCATGGCATCGACGAAGCCGCGAACCTGCTCCAGCTTGAGGCTCTCCGAGACGTTGTGGATGTGGTCGATTATGTCGTCCATCGCCTTCCTTATGGTCATCATGTACTCGCCCCAGAAGAGGTCGATTATCTTCCTCGTAACATCATCCGGCTTCTCGGCCTTGGTTATCGCGCCCCCGACGATTATTATCGTGGCCCCCAGCTCGATGACCTTCGGTATGGTCTGGAGGTTCAGTCCGCCGGCGACGGCAACGGGGACGCTGACGGCTTTGACGACTTTCTCCAGGTCCTCCAGCGGGCTCTTGCCCTGAACCTGCTCGTCTATGCCCGTGTGGACGAGTATGTAGTGAACGCCCATCTTCTCGAGTTCCTTGGCGCGCTTGACCTTGTCCTTAACGCCTATGAGGTCAACCATGACCCTGATTCCATAGCGCCTTGCAACTTCAACCGCGTCCTTTATCGTCTTGTCATCGGCGACACCGAGGATAGAAACGACATCGGCACCGTGGCGCGCGGCCATCTCGACCTCCAGGGCGCCGGTGTCCATGGTCTTGAGGTCGGCGACGATCTTCCTGTCCGGGAAGCGCCTCTTGAGAAGCTCCACAGCGCGCATGCCTTCCTTCTTGATAAGAGGAGTTCCAACCTCGAGCCAGTGGGCACCGCCGCGGGCGGCCTTCTCCGCGATAGAAATGGCCTGCTCAATGTCAGTCAGATCAAGGGCAACCTGAAGTATCATCTCCTCGCCTCCGAAGAGTTTTCGATTTAACCTCAGAATGCTACTTTTTAAACTTTGGCGTCGCAAATTAACATTTAAATGTCCAAACACATCGCCAAGGTTTAAAAGCCCGAGCGCCAACACGGGTCGGTGGAATCAAATGGTGACGTTCATTCCCTTCGGCGAAAAGCCCAACCGCGACGGCGTTCTCTACGTTCTTCAGCTCCTCAAAAGGAACAAACTCATCGAGGATTACATGATAGTTGAATCGAGCAGGGTCGAGCTTCTGCCGGAGAGGATTCCCCAGGACAGTGCGTACATAATAGGGGAGCACCTCGCCACGTACGGAATAGTCGAAAAGCTCAGGCCCCAGTCGCTCATCAGCGTCGATGCCCACACTGACCTGATGCACGACTACCTCGACCACGGCTCGTGGCTGGCATATGCCCTTGAGGAGCGCCTCGTAAACCGTGCCGTCGTCCTCGCCCCGGTTCTCATGATACCAACCACCGAGCGGACGCAGCTCTGGACGCGGCGCGTCAAGATATTTCCCGCCCTGCTGAGGAGCAGAAAGGTGCGCGGAAAGTGGAGGGCCTACAAGAACCTCCAGACGAACGACCTGCTCGAGATACTCGACGAGACGAAGAAGTACCTCGGGGAAGAGATATACCTCACCGTCGACCTCGACGTCCTCCGGCCAGAGTACAAGATAGCCCGCTTCCAGCACGGCGAGCTGACCCTTGATGAGCTCATGGAGTTGCTGGAAGAGGTGAAAAAGAATTTCAAGATAGCGGCTTTTGACATAGCCGAGGTCTCGGACAGGATAAGGCGTTCGAGACTCGGGAAGAAGGC
Organism: Thermococcus sp. 4557; assembly: GCF_000221185.1. NCBI lineage: Archaea > Methanobacteriati > Methanobacteriota > Thermococci > Thermococcales > Thermococcaceae > Thermococcus > Thermococcus sp. 4557. The sequence goes on from NC_015865.1 coordinate 681,013, forward strand.
CTTCGTCGAGATCTTCCAGCTCCTGACGGGGTGATTAAATGAGCGCCAGGGGGCCCACGGAGGAGGAGATCCGGAATATAATAATGCCCCTCATGCTCTCGGGGGCCAAGATGCTCGACAAGCACTGCCCCAAGTGCGGCTCGCCCCTCTTCGAGAAGGATGGTAAGGTCTTCTGCCCCGTCTGCGAGCACAGGAAGAAGCAGCAGAAGGCAGAGATGAAGGGCGTCGAAGAGAGGCTGATGGAGAAGCTCAACGAGCTCGCCAACTCCCTCCCGGAGGACATCGGCGAACTGGAGAAACACTTAAGGGCAATGGAGAAGATAATAGAACTGTTGGAAAGATACCGGAAACTGGAGGGAGGAGAATGAAGAATGTAAAGGTTCTGGAGGCCCTCGGCGATGGCCCCAAGACCATCGAGGAGATAGCGGAAAAGACCGGCGTCCCCGCAATGGAGGTGCGCCGCTACCTGCTCCGCTTCGTCGAACAGGGCAAGGTCGAGAGCTACCAGAAGGATGGGAAGCTCTACTGGAAGCTGAAGGAAAAGGACGAGCTTGAGGAGGAGTTCAAATACGTCTGAGACCTTTTCGACTTTTGTATCCAATTGGAGACTGAGTAATCCGTTTTACCTTTTGTTTTTGACTCATTATGTTGCAGTTTTAGCAAGTAGAAATCCAAAAATGCTTTTATGTCTCCCAGGGATAATCCATAATGGTGATGTCCTATGGCGAAGTTCGCACTGTGGTGGGTTAAGTGGAATGGTCCTAACTACGAGTCAAGGATGACCGTTGGGGGCAAGAAAGCCACTGTCGAGGACTTCAGGGAGAGGGGCTTTGATAGGATTGTTGTGCTTGATGGAGAGGGAAGAGGTTCTCGCTATACCGGTCCGTACTATGATTCCGGGCGAAATGATGGGAAAGAATTCGCGAGGTGGGTGGCAGATCACATCTCCGGAATCCCTCTATTATATCTAACAATACCCTTTTATCGCCCCGACGGTAGCCAAAGGGATCAGGCACTGATTTCATTTGGATACTCCGGCGTGAACTCGTACTATAAAGGCTGGATTGATGGTGTTCTGAGCGTTAACAACGGCAATCTCAAAGGATTCTACTGGAGTTATGAGAGTTGCCTTCAAACCGGTAACTATGGTAAGAACGTTTCTAAGGAATTCATCCAATACATGTACGACTACATCCACGACCACGGGCTGGAGTTGATTTGGATTCCGGCAACTAATGATAGAGGCGTGTCGTATTTGAGCGATGATGCGTTTGACGGGATTCTCAAAGTTGGCGGCTACTTTGATTACGTATTCGTTCAGCCAAACTATTATCAGAACAAAAACTGCATAGAGAACATTAACGGCACTGAACAAACGTTCCCGTACTCCTATAAGAAACTCGTTGAGAAAATCAGGTACATTCACGATGGGCTACAAAAACAGGTCAGGAAACAAAATCCAAACACGGTAGTCTCAATAGAGATGGAAGCAGACAGGACAGTCCTGGGCATTCCGTGCAGATATTCGGGCAGATGCCCCGAAAACATGGGATGCGACCACAACCTTAAAACCTGTTATGAAAACTGCAGGGAGCACGAGCATGGGAAAGCAATAAACTATGCCCTAGATTATATGAGAGCATTACACGATACAGGATGGGAACCATCGGACCGGGCCTACTACTTCAGCACTGACCTCAAAGTGATAGACGTGCTCCAAGAACGCTGCCGGAGGGAACTCAATGAACCGTACGTTTAGAGCAGCCATCACCCTGTTTTTCGCTCTCACACTCTTATCCAAGGCCGTGGTTTCAGCTGGATCGGGCGGTTCTGTCTACAACGTTCAGTACTCCGTCATATCCAACGGAAGCGAGGCTTTTATTCCCCTCCTAATCCTCACCTACGGGCCATACTGCCCCCCACTTTCGGGAATTGACTGCGCCAATGCGACCACCGGGGAGGTTATTGGGGGAGAAGAGCATCTGCTCTACTTCAATGGCTCTCAGCTATACCTTCTAAACCTCACGCCCGCATTCCGAGCCCTTTATCCGAACTACAGCACGCTCCTTGACAGGTTCGAGGCCCTCTACCACTACACTCTCGGCCATTCTCTTAATGGTGCGCGCTTCATAAACGGAAGCTGGTACCTGGATCTCACGTTCCGCCCTCCGATGACTCATGTCCGCGGTGTCTACATTTTCGATTCAGAAAACCTGTGCATTGAACCCGTTAATGTTAGCTGGTCCAAGCTTCCAAGGGGAAAAATCAGCGACGAGATAAACGGCTGGAAAATAGTGCTTCAGTCCCCGAGCTTCACAAAATGGGACTACGCAAACATGAGCGACGTGTGGGTCACGATGAGCGAGAACGCGCTGAGGTGGTCTCCTGGCTCCCCTGAAATCGTCAATTCGAGCGTTTTTCCTATTTACTTCCTCCTCAAAAAGGAGGGTCACGTGAAGAACATCACCCTCGTTTACCTTAACATGAACGTTACAAGGGACGACTTCGTCCCGCCGAGCGCCCCCGTTCCAGGCTACTGGTTCCCAGACAGTGTTAAGATAGCCAATGTGACCACCTGCGAGAAAGCGAACGTGACTACATCCCCCAGTACGGCCGCTGAGACTAGTACCGTCCCTAACAGAACAACAATCTCATCAAATACAATGAAAACACCAACCAACACAAAAGAAACCAAAGATGGCATCTGCGGACCAGGGTTCATTGTTCTCTTGGCAGTCATGAGCTTGCTCCCAAGAAAAACTCCAAAGAGGTGAGTCAAATGTCCCGACTGGTGATTCCCCTCTTCATCGCCCTTCTTTTCGTCGCTGCCCCAGTTTCGGCAGTCTATTCCGTGCATTCAGGCGGTTTTCTATACGAAGTCCACAGCTCCGTCTTCTCAAACGGGACAGGGGCACTGATTCACGCCGAGGTTGACAACTACGGCATCACCTGCGGTATGGATTCCTGCTGGGCAGAGGTGTATGATGTTTATGATTATCTCCTCTTCTTCGATGGTTCTCAGCTCTACCTCCTCAACTTTACCCCCTCCGTACTCAGCGACCTCCCCCCTTATGCCCCAAAGAACGTGAGCGCCGTGTACTTCAAAGGAGTAACCTACGTGAACGGCTCCTGGTACGTTAACGTGCACGTCTTCGCCTACTCCAAGGAGAACCACAGTAGCGTGAACGTTGACTACGTTTATAGGTTAGATACGGGACAGTTCTGCGTTGAGCGCGTTAACGAGAGCTGGTTCCGGCTCAAGAAAGGGATGCTAAAGAAGGAGATAAACGGCTGGAAAATCGAAGTCCCCGGAAATTTCTTCCTCGTTGCAAAGGCGAGTGATGCCAACCAGTCTCCCCTGCGACCGCTGGTTGTTAACTGGGCCCAGTTTCCAGTCTATTTCACTCTCAGAAAGGGCAATTTGACGAAGAACATCACCCTCTTCTACATCAACACAACCAGCACGATAAACGGCTTCTGGTTTCCCGATGACGTTAAAATCGTTAACGTGACGGTCTGCAAGAAAACAAGCGCGAACACCCCAACCGGCACGCCCGCTGAGGCTAACCTTACCCCTCCAACAAGGGAGACGCGGTCAAACAAAACGGAAACAGCAACCAACACGGGGAACACCGAAACGAGCATCTGCGGACCCGGATTTATCCTCTTAGCCGCCTTAATACCCGTCCTGCTGAGAAGAGCAAAGCGGTGAAAATGGATAAGAGAAAGAAGAATCAGGCCTTCTTGGCCTGCTCCCAGTACTCGTTGAACTTGCCCTCAAAGAGGGCCTTGACGCGGAAGTCCTTGATCCATATCTGGGTCTCGTAGTTGAAGTAGCGAGCGGCCATGTCGAGGGCGAAGAAGACCTCATCGTCGCAGATGAGCATCGGGAGCTCGAGCTTGTCGATAACCTTGAGCTCGACCTTGCCCTTCTTGTAGTAGTCCATTATCTTGGAGGTGCCGAGCCTGTGGAGGACGTTCTCGGTGACGATTATCTTGGCCTTGGCGCCGTTGTCGATGGCCTTGATGATGTCGCTCTCGAGGTTGATGGCGATGTAGCCGTCGTCGGCGAGGAGTATCTGCTCCCTGACCTCCTCGAACATCTCCTTGGTCTTGAGGGTGGCGTTCCTGATTCCCCTGACAACCCAGACCTTCTCGACGCCGTACTTCGGAATCTCGGTCTCGATGAGCGGGCTCATGAGCTCGAGGAGCTCCTCCTTTGCCTTCTTCTTGAGCTCAAGCTCCTCGGCGACGCGCTCCTGCCACTCCTCGATGAACTTCTCGAGGATGTTCTGCGGGTGGACGGGCCTGTACTTGTTCACCTTGCCCGGCTGGCTGATGGCGAAGCCCTTCTTCTCAAGGCTCCTGAGGACGTCGTAGGTCCTCGGCGCCGGAACCTCCGAAACGCTCGCCAGCTCCGCCGGGGTGAGGACGCCAAAACCGACTAATGCCACGTACGCCCTGGCCTCGTAGAGGTTCAACTCAAAGTGCTCCTGAAGGAGCTCAACCATCCTGTCCTTGACCATTCTTACCACCACCGCATTTCCTATTCTGTTTTTCGATTTCATCACATATAAGTTTTTTCCAAATGTTGTTAGTGTCTTCGGTTATGTCCCGAAGATTGCCCCGGGATGACTTCCCGGGATATTACTGCCGTTGCGTATACATGCAAACTCATTACTACATCGGGATTTTAAAATTTTTGGTTTTACTTGGGAGCAAAATCACCCTGAAACCTTTTGTCGCCACGCAGTGCCCAAAATTCCGGAAAACCTGACCCTCCGTACCGGTACGGTCCAAACTTGATATCACCAAAAGTGTTAGAGCACAGAGTGTCAAAAAGTGGTAAACAACCAACGGAAAGAAACATTATTGGGGCTTTCCATTCCCCAGATAGCCCTGCAGCTCCCGGTAAAGCGCATTTAGAACCTCCTGGTAATCGACGCTGCCCTCCTCGATGCGGTCCATCATCTCCTCGAGTCCCCGAGTTTTCTCCTCGTTGACGAGGTCCTTATATTTACTAATGAGATAGTGATAAACCTTGATGCCCTGGTCAGTCGGCACCAGCTTCTTCCTGCCGCGGGTCTCGATGGCGTAGTAGCGCTGGAGGAGCGTCTGAACGATCTTCGCGTACGTAGATGGCCGGCCTATCTTGCGCTCCTTCATCAGGGCTATTATGTCGCCCTGGGTGTAGAGCGACACCTTCGGTGCCTTCCACTTCTTGGCCTCCACGACCTTCAGCCTGGCCCCTTTCTCCAGCATCGGGAGCTGCCTCATCGGCGGGCTCCTCAGCCGCGTCCAACCATCTTCAACAACCTCGACATAGCCCTCTACCTCGGTCTTTCCGATGCCCGCGTCGATGACGGCCCTTTCATGGATTATCCTTGCAGCCTTCATCTGGCTCGTCATGAACTTCTTGAATATCATGTCGTAGAGCCTGTAGTGGTTGCGGGTAAGGTTCTTCGGAAGCTGGAGGATTCCATCGCGGATCAACTGCATCAGCCTGCCCGTGTCTATCGGCCTCGTTGGCCTTATGGCCTCGTGGGTTCCCTCCTCACCCCAGGGGCGCGGTTTAAAGTACTCCTCGCCGAGTTCCTGGGTGATGTACTCCTTAGCGATCTCTATTCCCGTGTTGCTGACGTGAGTGGAGTCTGTGCGGTGGTAGGTGATGAGACCCATCTCGAAGAGATCCTGGGCGATGCGCATCGCCTCCGGCGCGGACAGCTTGAGGAAGGTCGAGGCGTCCTTGAGCATGGCGTCAGTTGTGTACGGCGGCGAGGGCTTCAGCTCCCTTTCCTCAAGCTGAACGTCCTCGACAGTGACGTACTCCGGCGGCTCAATCCCCTTGCCGTCCTTTCCGAGTTCTATCGTGACCCTGAGGTCGTTCTCAAGGGTCAGCCCCATGAAGTACGTCTCGCTCTCGGTGAACTCCTTGTAGCGCTCAATCACCCAGCCCAGAACCGGCGTCTGAACCCTTCCTGCGGAGAGGTTGCGGTTCTCGAAGACGCGCTGGAGTTCCTGGCTCAGTTCAAAGCCTATCCACCTGTCCTCTATTCTCCTCACTATCTGCGCGTTGACGCGGCCCTCGTTCACATCCCTCGCCTCTTCGATGGCCCTCATTATGGCCGGTCTCGTGACCTCGTGGAACTCTATGCGCTTGATGTTTGGCGTGTACGGACTCAGGACGTTCATGATGTCCCAGGCTATCTTCTCACCCTCCGTATCGGGGTCCGTCGCTATGAGTATCTCATCGACCTCCTGGGCGAGCTCGCGCATCGCCTTGACGTTCTGAAGGGCGTCGCGGACGTTGGTCGAGCCGCAGCGCGGACAGACACCTTTCTCCTCCCAGTCCACGAACTGATGACCGCAGTCGCGACAGCGCTTGATGGTGTCGTAGACGGGTATGAACTTCAGCATGCCGTCTTTCTCATCAACAAGAACGCCGTGGTAGCCCTCGTTCGTCACGAGGTCGAACATGTGCCCGCCGCTGGCGAGGATGGTCAGCATCATGTTTCCTATGCTCACCTCGTAGGCGACCAGGTCACCTATCCTCGTCTTGCTCGGCTGGCCGAAGAAGTTGGCTATCGTCCTGGCCTTGTTCGGGCTCTCCACTATCATGAGGGCGGATTTTACCAGATCTTTGACCTTGGCGCTTATCTTGCCTTCCATCACCAGCCTAACTTTCTCCCTGTCCTCGTCTATCTGCCTCAGAACCTCGTCGAGGTCGAGCTCCTTGAAGGGCACCATCTTGAACTCTGTGAAGCGCCAGCGCATCTGTCTGAGGAGGCCGTTGAAGACCTTCTCGTTGTCAACTATGAGCACGCTCAGTCCCTTTGTGATTCCACCGGCGAACAGCCTGCTCGTCCTTCCGGTGGCCTGGATGTACGTCCTGACGTCGGGGATCTCGATATACCACTTGCCATCTTCCTCCTTCAGGCTGATGAACGGGTCCTCGGCGAGCTTTCTGAGAACCTCCTCGTCCTTGAGAACCCTCCTCAGGAACTCAACCAGCTCGCGGAAAACGCCGAGGACGTGGTTGTGGAACTCGTTCTCTATCGGCAGTCCCTCGGCCAAAGCTTCCTCGATCTTAAGTAGCTCAAACTGCGGAATGTTGCGTATCAGCCTCCTGAGCCTCGCATGGAGCTTTTCAGCCTGCTTCCGGTCTTCGTCGCTCAGGAAGTCCATGACCTCACTGAGGAGGCCGAGGGCGCGGTAGATGGTCGGTCTTTCGAGGTCTATGGAGAAGCGGAACTTGGGAACACCGGTGAATATCGCGTAGCGGATGAGATGGGGCATGTCGAGACCGCGGACGAGGGAGCCGTAGTATGTGGCGGAGCCTATGAGGTAGTCGGCCTCGCCGTTCTCGAAGCGTTCGATGGCCTTCCTGTTCTTGGAGCTGACGAGTTCAATTCTGAAGCCGCGCTCGCGGAGATAATCCGCCAGCTCCTCGGCGTAGCCCAGCCCCTGATCGATCGGGGTGAATATTATGCCCCCCCTGCCGAGCATCGTTAAAAGGTCCTCCACGTGCTCCTTGATGTCCTTGCTCGGCTTTAGGTAGGTGTCAGCGACGTTCCTGAGGGCGCTTCTCCCGCTTCCGACCTCGAATCCAAGCAGCTCGCGGTAGAGCTTTATCCTGTCGCCCCTTGCCGAGCCCGTGGCCGAGGCTATTATCATGATTCCGATCGGGTTTTCGCGCTTGAACTCCTCTATATCGCGCTGGAGCTCCGCTATCTGAGCGTTTAGCTCCTTAAGTCTCTCCTCCCTGTCCTTGGCGCGTCCGTTCAGGTATTTGGACATCTGCTTTTTAAGGCGAATTATCTCCCAGGCCTTTCCGATCACCTCGTCGTTGAAACCGAGGAGGTAAAGGGAGCGGTCTATGTTCTTGCTGGCCTTGAGAAACGCATCAACGTCATCGACGAATATGAAATCGAAGTGCCTGCCCTTCAGAACCTCATCGAACTTCCTGGCCATCCACTGGGCGCTGGTGACGAGTATCCCGTAGTCCTCGTTCTGAATCTTGGCCAGCATCTCCTCCTTCTCCTTCTTCCGGAGGTTGCCGTGGTAGTAGGCGAGGTTGACCTCAACGCCCGCGTTCTCCGCTATCTTCCTAATCTTCCTGGCGGTCTGAACCACCAGCGGTGTTGTCGGCACAACTATGTAGCTCTTCTTTCCCCTGGTCGCGTGCCATACAGCCATGAACGCCCCGAAGGTGCTCTTGCCCATTCCAGTGGGGGCTATGATTGAGAAGCTCCTGCCCTTGAGGAGTCTCTTAACCCACGTTCTCTGCGCGCTCCAGAAGGTAAAGCCGGTGGCCTTTTCGAAGAACCCCTCGACTTCACGCAGCCCGTTCTCGAGGGAGTATATCCTCTCCCACTCCTTCAACGTGCCTCTGAGCTTCAGAGCGCTTCTAACCGCGGTGATGAGGTCAAAATAAGAATCGGCGGTGACGGTATCATCGAGACACTCGCTGCACGGGTTCTTATTGATCAGCCTCTCATCGGAGATTCTACCGAGGCAGTTCGGGCACATCTCCCGATAGATCGCCTTCATTTTCTCACCCTCTAAGTTTCTATTTGGTGCGTGGGGGATTTATAAGGCTTTTTTAGAGGGCCGTCTCAAGCTCCCTCAGTTCGTTCTCGAGCCTCAGCGCCAGCTCATAGTCGCTGAAAACGTGCCGGTATTCCTCAATCACCTCTTCAAGGAAGTGCAGGGCTTCCCTTTTCCCGGTCATGCCCACAAGCCTAAGTGCCCGCCTGAAAAGCCTCGCAACTTCACTCCCGCTCTCGTCGGTGCTGAGGGCAAAACGGAGCTCCTTAATGGTGACGTCGAGGGCCAGCTCCGGAACCTCCGCAAGGAACTCCATCGCAACCGCTTCAGGGAAGAGATCGGCGTGACGGTCGAAGGCCTCAAAGTAGAACCCGTTCTCGTGGGCCTTCATAACGGCCGCAACATGCTTGCAGTCACCGCCCAGAGGGCAGGTGCAGGTGTTTTCTCCCGTCGAAAGGTTCAGCTCCACGTAGTACGGGTAAGTGCCCAGGACCTTGGAAAAGAGCCTGTCACCGTACTTGACGACCCACAGGACCTTTCCCGCCCTGTAGTAGCGCTCGCCCTTCCTGAGGGTCTTCTCGTCCATGGCTCTCACTCTCACCGCTTGACCGGGGTTGCTTTAAGCCTTTCGGACGAAAGCGTTTTATCCTCCGGGAGCATACTATAACCGGTGGTGACCATGGATGTTTTTGAGCTGGCCAGGTGCTATCACGACGAGCTGGGCATAAAAGAGCCGAGCATGGCCACGATGGCGGCGGAGTTCTTCGGCGACCTGGGTCTAAAGATAGCGGAGTTCCTCAAAGGGGAGGGCTACGCCGTCGTGAACACCAAGTTCGTCGACTACGACAAGAGCCTCGTGCTGGGCATAACAAAAGGAGAAAACATATTCGAGATAACCCTTCGGAAGAGCTGACCTCAATACCGGTTCTCGTAGTCGAAGACTATCTCCTTCTTTTCCCCGGGCTTCAGGGTCACCCTGAAGTCGATGTAGTTGGCGGTCTCTTCGATCGGCTGGACGCTCGAAGTCAGCAGCTTGCCCCACTTGTGGTGCCTGACCACGACGGTCTTGGTCTCGTTCCCGAAGTTCTCGAGGGTTATCTTTATCTTGTAGTACGTGTAGCCCTCGCCGTTCCTCTGATCGAGCACGGTAGTTGTGCCTTTGAGGTCGTAGTCCCTGCCGATGCCTATCCTCAGCATCTCGCCTTTGGGGGTATGCTCGATGGCCCTCTCGCCGATGAGGAGAGACCCGTCGTCGGTCTCCCGGTATATCTCAACGATTCCCGCGGGGAGAACCTTCTCCGTCTTGAACGATATCGACTCGTAGACGGCCCCCTCTCCCCCGTACGGCCAGCTCTCGTAGAGGTATTCCCTCTCAAAGGGGACTTCGAAGTTGATGTAGGGATACATCATCTTGCTCGCGGGGTTCAGGTCAACGACGCCGAGCTTGTAGAGGTAGAACGCCTCTATCTTCTCCGGCTGGCCGACGTTGACCTGGTCCGTTCCCTTCTCGGCCATGGCGTAGAGAACCCTCGGCTGGGGAACGTTCTGATACAGCTGGACGTCGCCGGCAACCAGGAGAACCTTCGCGTCCTTGAATTCCTGGGCGGTCGGGTTGTTGAGGACGATGTAGCCGTAGAGCTTCGCGTTATCGCCGATGTAGAGCTTGTACCTGCTCTCCCAGCTCATGTTGGAGACGCGGTAGACGATGCTCACGTTGTACTTTCCGGCCTCCTCCGCCTGAAGAACCGCGTAGACGCTCGCCTGCCCGCCGAGGTTTTTGGCCTTGAAGTACACGACCTCACTCGGGTTTATGAGGTAGTAGCCGTCGCCCTCGATGGCTATCTTTCCGTTCTTGAATCCAAGGAACTTACCAGTAACGGTGTCGCCGCTCCTGAGCTTTACTTCAACCTCGCTTCCGACGTTGGCGCTGTAAACGTCCCCGGTTGAGCCTTTGCTGAAGACCCCGAGGACGTGTACTCCACCGTCAAGAGGTCTTATCGTAACTTCCGCTATGTCGAGCCCGGCCAGCTCCTCCAGGGGCACGTCGTTCATTCCCTCATCCAGCTCGACCTCCATGACCTTCTCCACAACCCCAATCTTCGCGGAGTTGTAGAGAACGACGGTGGCCTCGCTCGCCGCCGCCTTCTCCCCCTGGAACGAGAAAACCGCCAGGATTATAAGTGCAATTCCACCCACTGCAGCTATCGCCTTCTTTCTCATAAGAATCACCTGTATTATATTCGGCGGCGGAGTATTTATACCCCCCTCATCGCTTCAAACCGAGCCGAAACGAAAGAAACGATAGGTTGACGAATGGAAACCCTTTTAACTGCCCGGTCGGATTGAGAACTGTCAAGCTGATGAGGTGATTGGTATGGACAGGGTTGAAAAGGCTAGGGCAATCATCGAGAAGGCCAAGGCCGAAAACAGGCCGCTCGTCGAGCCTGAGGCGAAGGAGATACTCAAGCTCTACGGCGTCCCCGTTCCGGACTTCAAGGTCGCCACCAACGAGGAGGAGGCCGTTCAGTTCGCCAGGGAGATTGGCTACCCGGTCGTCATGAAGATCGTTTCTCCGCAGATCATCCACAAGAGCGACGCCGGCGGTGTTAAGGTCAACATCAAGAGCGACGAGGAGGCCAGGCAGGCCTTCAAGACCATCATGGAGAACGCCAAGAACTACAAGCCGGACGCCGACCTCTGGGGCGTCATCGTTTACAGGATGCTCCCGCTCGGCAAGGAGGTCATCGTCGGTATGATCCGCGACCCGCAGTTCGGCCCGGCCATCATGTTCGGTCTCGGTGGAATCTTCGTCGAGATCCTCAAGGACGTCAGCTTCCGCGTTGCCCCGATAACCAAGGACGAGGCCCTCGACATGATCAAGGAGATCAAGGCCTACCCGATCCTCGCCGGAGCCCGTGGCGAGAAGCCGGTGAACATCGAGGCCCTCGCCGAGATAATCACCAAGGTCGGCGAGCTCGCCCTCGAGCTTCCGGAGATCAAGGAGCTCGACATCAACCCGATCTTCGCCTACGAGGACAGCGCCGTTGCCGTCGACGCCAGGATGCTCCTCTGAGGGCTTTGGCCCTTTTCTATCCTATTCTGAGTTTGCAGGTATCCCAAGTATAATCGTGGTTATTATAATGGTGGTTATACAAATTGACACGTGATGAACTCACCAGATGCTGATTTATAAAGCCCGGACAGAATAATTTACCACCCTTCTTTTCATCCTTTGAAACGTTATGCACAGTTCTCATAGTACTCCAAACCATGGAAAAACCTTATAAGGGCAAAGAACGTACTCTTTTTGCCATACGCTGCTCTGTATGGGGGAGGGAAATGGTCAGGTTCCTAATAAGACTCCGCCCGGAGAATGAACCGTTTCGAATACCCTTCAACCACCAGCACATGCTGCAGGGGCTGATTTACCGCAGGATTCAACGGGTAAACCCCGATCTGAGCCTCCGTCTTCACTCGCCGAAGATACCGAAGCTCTTCACGTTTTCACTGTTCATGGCAGAGAAGCGAAAGCTCGCGGATGACAGAAGCGCTCTGCTCGGCCACGGCCACGGTTTCTTCTACTTCTCAACAGCAGTTCCGGAGGTAGCGGAGGCGTTCATCACCGGCCTGCTCCAGGGGCCGGAGGTCGAGCTCTGGGGCGAGAGGTTCATGGTGGAGGAGGTCAAGGCTCTGGCGGAACCCGAGAGGCTGAGCGGGAGGAAGTTCGTGACGCTTTCGCCGATAGCGGCAACGACGAAGAGGGTTCAGCTCGGCAAGCCCAGGAGCTACGACCTCAGCCCCTCGGAGCCGGAATTCTACGAACTGATACGCGAGAACCTTCGGGAGAAGTACCTCGCGATATACGCCGAGAGGCCGCCGGAAGATTTCGATATGAAGGTGCTCAACGCCAAGCCCAAACGCTTCGAGGTAAAGCCCGGTATCTTCCAAGTGGCGTGGCATCTCGTCTTCCGGGCAAAGGGCGACGAGGGGCTCCTGAGGGCGGGCTACATGGCCGGCTTCGGGGAGAAGAACTCGATCGGGTTTGGGATGGTGAAGGTTGATGGGGGCAAGAGAGGACTTTCGAAAGGCAACAGGGTTTAATCCCTACACCTTTCAACGGGAGGCAATGGAAAATTTAATTGAAGGGAGCTCCCTCATAGTTCGTGCTCCTACAGGCTCAGGGAAGAGTGAGATGGTTCTCATCCCCTTCATTTTCCAGATTAATGAGAACTTACCATCCCAAATGATTTATTCACTTCCCAACAGAACGCTCGTAGAGAGCATAGGAGAAAGAGCGAGGCGATACACTTCCTATAAGAAGCTTCGGGTGGCAGTTCATCATGGCAAAAGGCCTGAGAGCTCACTCTTTGAGGAAGACGTGATTGTAGCAACCATTGATCAAACAGCTGGAGCTTACCTAAGCGTTCCCCTGAGCATGCCGAAAAGATGGGGAAACATATTTCTAGGGACAGCAGGTTCTGCGATGCTTGTTTTTGATGAGGTTCATACCCTTCACCCTGAGAAGGGACTTCTAACTTCAGTCGCCATGAGCATTGAGAGTGCGAAGTTAGGTATTCCATTTGTTATGATGTCAGCAACCCTACCCAGAAACTTTATGGAGCGAGTGAAAGCTTTAGCCGAGAAAAAGGGTGGGAAAGTTGAGATAATAGATGTAGAAGATGAAAAGGAAATAGAAGCAAGGGCAAGAAGGAAAGTTGAACTCAATACGGAGCCCTTATTTAATGAAACCTGCCTCACAGCAAAGGAAATAGAAAGACAAGCGGAAGACGTTGATAATCTCATTGTCGTCGTCAATACGGTCGGGAAAGCCCAGCAACTTTATCGGGAATTGAAGGCCAACGCTGACAGGCCGGTAATTTTAATCCACTCTCGCTTCCTGGAGGAAGATAGATCCCAGAAAGAGGCAAAAGTCAGGGAAATCTTTGGGAAGGGAAGCTCCGCTAATGAAGCTATACTGATATCAACACAGGTTATTGAAGTAGGAATGGATATATCTTCAGCGAAACTCCTAACTGAGGTCTCTCCTATTGATTCTCTCATCCAGAGAGCTGGAAGAGTTGCTAGATGGGGAGGTAAAGGCGAAATTATAGTATATAACGTCGAGAAAAAAGCGGGAAATCCCTATGCCCCTTACTCTAGGGAACTCGTTGAATCCACTATCGATGCTCTAAAGGGTGTTGAACTACTTGATTGGCAGACGGAGATAGAACTTGTTGAGAGAGTTCTCTCAAAACCGTTTGAGGGCTATCTGGATCCATACAAATTTTATGAGCGACTGGGAGGCCTTGCAAGGGCAGTTTATGAAGGTAAGAGATCCTATGTTGAAGAGAACGTTAGAGAGGCGTATTCAGTTGATGTTGCAATCTACAACGACGTAAGTAATCTGAATCCTGACGATGCCTGGAAGCTCAAGCGCCTTCGGGTTGATTTCAGAGTTCTTAAAGGTAAATTCGACCAAATTATGGAAGTTGGAGGGGGAATCTACAGGGTGGAAGAGAACTTTATCATTGATGAATACGAAAGTAGATACACCTTTGTTCCTGTCTCAGATAAGAACGAGATAATGCCGTTTGAGTTCTATATAATAACGGGCATTAGCTATTCGCCGGAGCTGGGACTGCTCTTTGATTGTGAGGGGGGCATCAAGAGGTTTGAGTTCGAGGAAAGAGACAACGTAATCAATGTGGTTGGAGAAGGCAGAATGAGAAAGGAAAGCTGGGTAGAACATTCGAGAAAAGCCCTCGATGTCCTAAGAGTGTATATGCTTCCACGCTACGACTATCCAATTAGAGCATTTGCCAAATATTTTGGTGTTTCTAAGAAAGAGCTGATTAGTTGGGTAGAACTGAGCGTCGCTTTGCACGACCTTGGAAAGTTGAACATCTACTGGCAGAAAAAAGCGGGCTGGAGACTCGGGGAAGAGCCAATAGCCCACGGATTTGAGAAGAAAGGCAAGTTGCCACCGCATGCAACCGTCTCGGCTAAGGCCCTTGAGAAATTACTATTTTCAAATATTGAGAAAAAGATTGCAAGAGCACTCTATCTATCAATAGCTCATCATCATTCTCCAGGAGCACGAGAGTTTTCTAAATTCAAGTTGGTTGACTCATGGACATCTCAAATTCTCAAAGTTATTGATAGTATTGACCTTGATGTGGACATTACAAGAGTTCAAGAAAAATCTGATGGTGGAAAATTACCCATTGCTTATTCTCAAATTCCAGATATTCAAAAGAAAAACGCTCAATATAGATTTTACGGTTTAGTCTCAAAACTTTTGCGTATATCAGATTGGATCGCGACAGGAGGGGGTGAATATGAGAGAATACTTTATTCCAAAAACTGAGTTTAATTTTTTTGATATTGCTAGGGCATATGGGTTAGGTATTGTTGCATATGCCCTATCTGATGAGTCAGATGTTACAGTGGAGGATATTGGATTCGCATACAAAATAACAGTCGGGGAAGAACTTAACATAGGAAACACCGAGGAAATACAAAGGTATCTGCCCTCTCAAGATTCTCCTAGTGGCCAATACTGGGAGTACGTCCTTAAGACGTCCAATATAAAGAATAAGCTAAAGCAAGAAGTTAAGAACTTTTTTAAAGACCCAAAAAACGTTAAGGGAATTCTTGAAAAACACTCAAACATTGAGAACATAGCATGGGTATTTAACTCATCAACAAAAGGAAAAAAGAAGCCAAAAAAGAAAGAAAAAGCACTAAGTCTACCACAGTCTTTGGAATTGGGGGCAGGGAAAGGGATAAGAGCTACCATACCCTCAACATTGACAGAAAAAGGCCTTGAATTGCCCCCAGAAAATAAGGATCAGCTGTACTTAGCCATTCTAGGTGCCTTAAATGCGTCGGTATATTCTTTTCATCATTCGGGTAGCACTACATATACATACATTGTTTATCCCCTCCCTGGTAAAGTTGATGTTGAGTTCATTACAACAAGGGCTATAACCAATGAATTAAGAAAAGCGTTAGCAAACTCCCACAAGGCAGGCCTGTTCCCGACATTAGCGTATATAGCGGTCGAGATGGAGATGGCAAAACGGAGCTCCTTCTTAGAAGAACCGACACTTGTTCCCTCACTAATCTACGGGGTCATGGCAAAGTCCCCTCAAGCAAAAGATAAGCCCTATTCCACAGGAAGATTCCCGTTAGAGTTAGTAAGCAAAGTTCCCTCTGAAGTCTTATCTTTTTGGAGAAACATACTCAGACGTAGTGACAGAAAAGGCTACGAAGACATTGCCATGGCGTTATCTAAGTTCATGGCTGAACCAACTTTGGAGAATTACTACTCCTACATCCGGCTTCACTTAAGAAACGAGTTGAGGTCAAACTCAATAAAATTCGGTGCTTATGACGCGGATCCCCTTTTGGAGGTGTTGAAGAATGTCGGAATTAGCTAAGTTGTTTGAGAACGAAGCAGTTAGGAACTTTGGGAGAGTACTAAGAAACATGATTAGACCACCAATTGACAACAAAACAAAAAAAGAAAAGTGGTCTCCAGACTATTCCTCTTTAGTTGAGCTAGAGTACGTTGAAAAAAGTGAGGACTTTGTTGACGTCATAAAGAGACTCCTCAGAAGATATGAGACCATAGCAAGGAAACATAACTTAAGAAGAGTAAGTGAAAAAGACTTGGAAGAGCTGGTGAAACTTGTTGACGAATATGGGGTCAAGCTCGTTCGTTCTGCACTCATAAGCTATGCCCTTGTTAAAGGAGGTGAGGAGAATGAGTGAAGAAAAGACAAAAGTTTTTGAGATTGCCATACTCGGTAGGGCCCTTTGGGAGCTCCACAGCCTCAATAACGAAGGGAACGTCGGAAACGTCGTTGAGCCGAGAAGTGTCAAGATAATAGAGCCAAACACCGGAAAGGCGGTAACCACCGACGGCATCTCAGGGGAAATGCTCAAGCACATACACGCTGAGCTAATGTGGCTTCTTGATGACAAAAACCATCTATGTGAAGCTTGTAGAACGCTCCATCCAGAGAGATTCAACTACGTTGTTAGTAAGACTGGGAAATACTCTAAGGGGGACGAGCCAAAAGTCATTGAAGATGCATTGAAAACTTGTGATATCTGTGATGTTCACGGGTTTATGGTTGAAAAGCCAACGGTTTCAAGGAAGTCCACCGTTGAGTTCGGATGGGCTCTGGGAATCCCAGAGGTTTACAGGGATATACACCTTCATGCGAGACACGCTTTGGGCGAAAAAGGCAAGAGACAGGAGAGTGAAGAAGGCAGAGAAGGTGGAACCCAGATGATATACCACAGGCCAACAAGAACTGGCAGGTATGCAATAGTTACCGTCTTCCAGCCTTGGCGTATAGGTCTCAATGAGGCAAAGCAGGACGTGTATACCTACGATGGAAATCGCAGAAAGGAACGCTACCAGCTCGCACTTAGGGCCTATCAGCTTATGTTCACAAGGCCTGAGGGAGCCATGACAACCACGAGGTTGCCTCACGTCGTTGATTTTGAGGGTGTTATAGTTTACTCGACCGAGCCAATGCCAGTGCCCATAATCTCACCGCTAAAGGACGAGTACATCAGCGAGATTGAGAAGATTACGAACGCTTTGGATGGTGTTCAGGTTGTGAAGTTCAAGGGTGTAGCGGACTTCGTGGAGAAGCTCAGGATATTGGTGAATGCAGAGCCGTACCAAATGACATTCGGGGGAGAGTGAATGAAGTGGCTTAAGCTAGTCGTTCACTTTCCTTCCTTCTACTCCTACAGGATCCCAGAATATTCATCCCAATACGCACTGGCACTACCGCTGATAGCCCCATCTACTATAAAGCTAGCAATAATCTCAACAGCTATAAGGATAAGCGGGAAAGTTAGTGAGGGAAAAAAGATATTTGGTTATATCCGGGACGCAGAGGTTGGAATAAAGCCCCCAGAGAGGATAACAGTAAATAGCGTCTTCGTGAAGAGACTTAAGAAAAAGAAAGACCAGGGAGGTTTCCAGGAGAGCTTTGGAGTCAGAGAGTACATACACTTCTCTGGGGATATAGAAGTTTACTTGGGAATACCCGATGAAGCAATGGAAAAAGTAAAGCACTATGCAAGGCACATAAGATACCTTGGTACAAGCGATTCATTAGCATACATAAAAAGTGTTGAACTCACTAACGAGCTTCCTCAAGGGGTGATATTTCCGGTTGCAATCTCTGAAGTCCCACCGGGTTCACACATCTATCCAGTAAAAGACTTTTCTTCAAAGGCCACTTTTGAGCAGATAAATCCATATTCCTCGAAGAATCGTGGAAAACCCTATGAAACCAAATACTACCCACTAAAACTTTCCAGGAGACCAGTAGAGGGTAGCAATTGGAAAATTCTTTCCATTTCTTAATTTGTTCTGGTTGGAGGGTTATTAATGCCCCCTGAATACCCCCTCACGGACCTCCTCATCACCGGTACGGAAATCAACTACCTCTTCATCTGCCCGACGAAGCTGTGGTATTTCTCGAAGGGCATCACGATGGAGCAGGAGAGCGAATGGGTCGACCTCGGCAGATTCCTCCACGAGCAACGGTACGGCGGTGAGGAGAAGGAAATACAAATCGGCTCAATAAAGATCGATTTCATCCGAAGAGGCGACATCATTGAGGTTCACGAGGTCAAGCTGAGCAAGAGCATGGAGAAAGCCCACGAGATGCAGGCGCTGTACTATCTCTATTACCTCAAAAAGTTCGGCATTAAGGCCAAAGCGGTTCTCCACTACCCCAAGCTCAACGAGACCAGGGAAGTTGTTCTCGACGGAAGGGAAGAGGAGATTGAATGGGCGATAAAAGAAGTCGAACGGATAAAATCACTCCCATCGCCACCGGAGCCAGTTAAATCGAAGAAGTGCAAGAAATGTGCCTATCGTGAGCTCTGTTGGGTTTGAGGTGGTGGTATGAGAAAGCGCTCCATAACCCTGCTCTCCGATGGAACGCTTTTCCGAAGGGAAAACACCCTCTACTTCGAGAACGAGCGCGGCAGAAAGCCCCTCGCCGTTGAGGGTGTTTACGACATCTACATCTACGGCCACGTGAACATAACCTCCCAGGCGCTCCACTTCCTCGCCCAGAAGGGTATAGCCGTGCACTTCTTCAACCACTACGGCTACTACGACGGGAGCTTTTACCCCAAAGAGAAGCTCCACTCCGGGGACCTCGTCATCAAGCAGGCCGAGCACTACCTCGACCGGGAGAAGCGCCTTGAGCTGGCGAGGCTCTTCGTCAAGGGGTCTGCCCTCAACATGGAGAAGAACCTGAGGCGCTGGAAGGTCGCCGACGGCTTCTCCGATATGCTGGGGGAGCTGTTTAAGGAGCTCGAGGATGCCCGAAAAATAACAGAGGTCATGAACGTCGAGGCTCGGATAAGGCAGGAGTACTACGCCCGCTGGGACGAACACCTGCCGGATGGCTTCAAGATAGTGAAGAGAACGCGCAGACCGCCGGAGAACGAGATGAACGCCCTGATAAGCTTCCTCAACTCGAGGCTCTACGCGACGATCGTGAGCGAGCTGTACAACACCCAGCTCGTCCCCACCGTCAGCTACCTCCACGAACCGGGCGAAAGGCGCTTTTCACTGGCCCTCGACCTGAGCGAGATATTCAAACCGATTATAGCCGATAGGATAGCCAACAGGCTCGTGAAGCAGGGGATTATTAGGAAGGAGCACTTCAGGGAAGAGCTTAACGGGGTTCTGCTCACGAAGGAGGGGACAAAGAAAGTGGTGGAGGCCTACAACGAGGAGATGCGGCGGAGCGTGAGGCACCCGAACCTCAAAACGAACGTCACGAAGCAGAGGTTAATAAGGCTCGAAGCTTACAAGCTCATGCGTCATTTCGTTGGAAGCGGTCGGTACGAGCCGCTGGTGGCATGGTTCTGAGGTGGTAACATGAACTACCCGGGAGAAATTGAGGAGTTCAACGAGAGAATCCGGAACGCGATAGCCGGAAAGACGCCGGAGCGGAAGATATGGGTAACCTCCCTGAGTTTCTGTCTTCGAAAGGCGGCGCTCTCGGTGTATCTAGGAACATTCAGATACGAAAGAACCGGGGAGATGCTCGTCGGCAGTATCCTGCACGAATGGCTGGGAAACGCCGTGAGCGGGGACGACATAGAGTTCGAGGTGCCGGTTGAATATCCCCTGGATGAAGGCTGGAAGCTCGTAGGACGGGTAGATGCCGTTAAGGGGGACTACCTTCTGGAATTCAAGTTCAGGGGATTTGCTGCGGGAGACGATGAGAGTCCAAGGGGCCCCGAAGAGATGAAAGAACCTCCCAAGCTCGCCGTTGAGCAGCTAAACACGTACCTTAACATGGCCGGAAAGGAAAGGGGCTACATCTACGTCTTTGACAAGAACGGGATGAACTTCAAGCCGTTCGAGGTCAAAAGGGATGAAGACCAGTTCCAAAAGATGCTGGGACGGGCCAGAATTGTCATTAACGGTGTGAAGCAACTCGAAGCAGGCGGGTTTCCGAAGTGGATAAAGCCGCGCTGGAAGGGCGAATGCGAGGAGTGCATCTTTAGGCCGATATGTGATGCCGCGGAGTCTAAATGACATCCTCCATCGGGTTCTTTTCTATTCCCATCACTTCCCTCCGAGGCATGGAGCGGAGTTTGTATATAACGATTGAATCCTCGTCCTCATCTATGATTTCCCGGAGGGTGGTCTTAATCCTCTCGTACTCAGCCCGGGTCACCTCCCCCTCGAAGACGCTGTTCTGAACCCAGTGAAGGTGCTGGCGCAGGAACTTCTTGACCCTATTCACCCTCCCGACGGCCACGTCGTAGACGATAACCACGTACATGGCACCACCACAGAGACTAGAGAACCGGAGCTTTTAGGGGTTGCGATAGTGTGGTATCACATTCAAACCCCCGAAATTCAGTGAAAACGGGCGTTCAAGATGGATATTCAAAAATTGGGCCCGATGAAGGCAGGGGAAGTCTTAAATAACCAGGCGTTATCATATCACGTTCCGTTACTAAATTTTCTTCCAATGTAACGAAATTTTTTCAGAAACGGCAGAAACGGCATGGTGGGGCCAGAAATAGGCCACACTCCAGGGAAATGAGTTGCTTGGCCTATTGAAGGAGTATAAGTCCAGATTTGGACAAATAGAGCGAGAAAAAGGCGCGGGAACCCACAGTGAATGGGCGCGAACCATACGAACGTGCCCGAATCTTTCCCCAAAGGCCTCAGATCTCAGGGGAGAAAGCCCGAATTGATGGTTCCAACGGGTTTCCCAAAAACCCCTCCAAAGAAAGGCTTATAAAAATAAACGCGTTTTATTTCTTTACAGGGCAAAAGAAAGTAAAAGCCGCCCTGTTGCAATAAGACTCTAGGAGAATTGAAAGTTACGACCACCTCCGTGTGGGTTTTCAGTACTCTTTGTTGCAATAAGACTCTAGGAGAATTGAAAGCGCTTTGTTAGCTTCCGCTGTAACAATCGCGGTTGTTGTTGCAATAAGACTCTAGGAGAATTGAAAGGATGACCTTAAACGTGGTCCCATCCTGCCGTATCTCCATGTTGCAATAAGACTCTAGGAGAATTGAAAGCAGAGGGACCACTCCCCCCTGTTTCATCTCTGCGTATGTTGCAATAAGACTCTAGGAGAATTGAAAGAGGACGTGGAAAAAGTCGTCAGGGACTTTTTCGGGTGGGTTGCAATAAGACTCTAGGAGAATTGAAAGACTTCGCGAAGTACCACCCCAGGCTGTACAAGCGGCTGGTTGCAATAAGACTCTAGGAGAATTGAAAGTAATCTCCAGTGGAAAAATAAAACCCCTTACTCACCCGTTGCAATAAGACTCTAGGAGAATTGAAAGCAGTTTTCTCGTTGAGAGGCCAGAGCACGTCGAGAAGGTTGCAATAAGACTCTAGGAGAATTGAAAGTAACCTGAACTTCCTGAAGATATAAGTCATTTCCCCAGTTGCAATAAGACTCTAGGAGAATTGAAAGTTGAAGTAGTCGTCCCATATCTCGTTAGCCAGGCGAACGTTGCAATAAGACTCTAGGAGAATTGAAAGTGAATTATTTCCACACTTTAAAAAGAACCGCAAAAAGTTGCAATAAGACTCTAGGAGAATTGAAAGCACTAAGGTGAAACTGACCCCCAAGGGGTTCCTTTACCGTTGCAATAAGACTCTAGGAGAATTGAAAGTTAGCAGATACTGGGTATGACATTCGTGATATTGAGAGTTGCAATAAGACTCTAGGAGAATTGAAAGTTTTTATCCTCTCTACGACCTTTAAAGCCTCCTTCTCGTTGCAATAAGACTCTAGGAGAATTGAAAGAACGACGGCCTCACAATTGGGGCGTTCATCACCGGCGGTTGCAATAAGACTCTAGGAGAATTGAAAGGTTGGTTGATGCTGGGGTTATTTATCGTTGGAGGACCGTTGCAATAAGACTCTAGGAGAATTGAAAGCACTTGAGAACGGCCACGCCACGGACGAGGACATAGGTTGCAATAAGACTCTAGGAGAATTGAAAGTTCTGACCACCTCCACCGTCCGTGAAGCCGACCTTGGTTGCAATAAGACTCTAGGAGAATTGAAAGCGAGGAGAACGTCTATTTCAACGAGTATGACGTGGCAGTTGCAATAAGACTCTAGGAGAATTGAAAGAACATCGTCGAGAAAATCGTCGCGAGCATCGCCCCGGGTTGCAATAAGACTCTAGGAGAATTGAAAGCGACTCCCTCGCTGAAGAACTACCAGTTTGATCTTCGTTGCAATAAGACTCTAGGAGAATTGAAAGTGCATCGATAAGGGTGTGCTCGCCCGTGAGGTTCGTGGTTGCAATAAGACTCTAGGAGAATTGAAAGTTGTTTATCACGGGCGGGGCCGTCATTTGGTATCCGGGTTGCAATAAGACTCTAGGAGAATTGAAAGGTAGACTCTAATGTCGCCAGCGTCGTATTCGTCAATAGGTTGCAATAAGACTCTAGGAGAATTGAAAGTGAAAATCCACCAATTCTGACCTGCGCCCCACACGGTTAAGTTGCAATAAGACTCTAGGAGAATTGAAAGTAGCCGCGGCTCCTTTCAACCCCACCACGGTGATGACGGTTGCAATAAGACCCTAAGAGAATTGAAAACGAAGAACCAGAATCTACTCCCTCTGCGCAAGCTCCATCTCGAAGACCCTTTCGAAAACCGCCTTGTGGTTTCCGAAGGCCTCGAACATTCTGCCGGAGTAGTTCTCGGAGGTGGTTTCGAGGAACAGCCGAAGGTTTTTGCTTATCTCGTCGCTCATGGGGACGTGGAGGGGTGAGGGTTCGTAGTAGTCGAGGCCCTTCATGAGGGCCGTTGAGAAGTACCAGAGCGTTTTCCTGACCTTCCTGCCCTTTATCGTGGAGAAGCTTGCCTCCATGCAGTTGAACGCCGCGTGAAGGAGGACTATCATGTCGATCTCGACGCCGCGCTCCAGAAGCCTCTTCCTGCCGGCGTCCTTTCTGAGGTCCGTTATCCTGTAGCCGCTTCTCGTCTGTTCATCGTAGGGCACCTCAATGCCGTAGATGCCCTCCACCCTGGGGTCGTAGACAAGGACCTCCGTTCCGCCGACGATGTAGAGCTTTCCGTCGCGAACCTCAACGACGGTGTTCTCCGTGCTGAGGACCGGCAGACCTTTGGCCATCGCAAGAACAGACATGGTGCTCTTCCCCGTGTGGGGATAACCAACGAAGAGCACAGCCTTTCCGTTGGATGCCATGACGCCCACGGAGTCCGTTATGAACATCCTTCCGGCCCTGGCCGCGGCCCTCGCGGACGCCTGGAGTATGAAGAAGATGGGCGCCTCGTTTCCGTAGGCGGACGGAACGCGTGATTCTATCTTGTACTCGTCGCGCCCCATGTGGTCGTAGACCGCACTGAAGACCCTGAACTCGTCGCCCTTAAAGCGCTCCACCACGACGTGAGGCTCCCCTGAGCTCTCCTCGACATCAGGAAGATAGCGCCGCGCAAAAACTCCATTGAAAGCCCTATCAAAGCCATCGTCAAGTTCCCCGCTGAAATGAACGTTCACACCGCCGATTCTCACTCCCATTGGCTCCCCCGGTATGGGCTGGGTGGGGGGATTTATAACTTTTCCGTGCGAAGCCGCACCCGCTGAGCGGTGCACATTGACACGAAGATGAAAAAACATCACGGAGGGAATCCAGAAGGGTGGTACAAAATACGGGCCAAAACGGAGAAAAGAACGGGACCCTCACTCGAGGGCCGCGAGGAGCTTCTCCATGAACATCTTCTCGGGGTAGGCACCCTCGAACTGAACCTTGTCCTCGCCGTCGACTATGATGACGATCTTCGGCACGGCCATGACGCTGTACTTGTCGGCCCACTCGGGGTACTCGATGGCCTCGACCATGTCGCCGAGTATCTTGCCCTTGCCGGCGTTGGTGTTCTCGATGGCGAACTTGTGGGCCATCCTGACGGCGAGCGGGCAGTACGGGCAGGTCGGGGTGACGAAGACGAGTATCCTGACATCCCTGTCAACCTTGGCCAGCTCCTCCTTGCTCTCCGGCATCAGGTCTGTGGTCGCGTTGCTGACATCGACGATGCTCTCGAGGAAGGCGCCGAACTCGTGGCCGGCCGGAAGGCCGAAGAACCTGACGCCCATGTCCTTGCCGTCCTGGGTGAGCGTGATGGCCGGGGCGCGGTCGATCCTGTACTGCTCGGCTATCTTCCTGCCCTCCTCGGTGTCGAAGTCGTGGAACTCGTAGGTGAGCTTGTCGGTGAGCTCGCTGAGCTCCTGAACCAGCCCCTTGAGCTGGTCGCAGTACTGGCAGTGCTCCTTGCCCGTGAATCCGATAATCTTAACGGGGTTCGTCATCTTGGAAAAGAACTCCTCCTTGATGACCTTCTTATCAGCGTCGCTAATCAGTCCCATTTCCAAACACCTCCATAGCTAAAGGTTTATAACGTTTTGAGCACAATACCACGTGGAGTTTAATCTCCAGGTTTGCAACCTAAGGTTGAATGTTCACTATATAAGCTTTGCGTCACAGATTTGGGTGGTGTGGGTCATGACTGAACCGGACATCTTTTACATCCTGGGGAACAAGGTGAGGCGCGATCTGCTCAGCCACCTCACCTGCACCGAATGTTACTTCAGCTTCCTGAGCAGCAAGGTTAGCGTTTCTTCAACAGCTGTTGCAAAGCACCTTAAAATCATGGAGCGCGAGGGAATATTGAAGTCCTACGAGAGGGAGGGCCCGTTCATCGGCCCGGCCAGGAAATACTACGACATAGCCATCTCAAAGACGTACGTTGCCACGGTTACGCCAAACCTGTTCTGGTACCGCGGGCTCGACCTGGGGGGAGAGTCCCTGGAGAAAACTAAGATAGACCTGTCCCGTATTCCCAGGGAGCACGACTCGCTCCTGGGCATGGTCCACTCCTTCCACGAGCTGACTTCGGAGCTTGAAAAGGTTCTCAAGGCCCTCCAGGCTGTCGAGAGCAGGCGCGAGGTGCTCATGAGGCAGATAAAGGAGCGCTACCTCAAGGAGATCGGCGATATGACCCAGCTCGCGATACTGCACTACATCCTCCTCGTCGGAGAGGCCACCGTTGACGAGCTCAGCGACAGACTTAACCTCAAGGAGAGGGAGGTTCTGGTCAAGGCCCAGGAGCTGGACAGGTTCGTACCGTTAATAATAAAAGACGGCACCATTAAAATTGACGAAGAAAGGCTCAAACAAAAACTTGGCGGTGAAAGCGATGCCAGAGAGGATTAAAGTCATCGTGAACGAGGACCGGTGCTACCTCTGCGGGGGCTGCGCCGGCGTCTGCCCCACCCTTGCAATCGAAGTGCACTCCAGCGGCTGGGAGTTCCTCCAGGACAAGTGCATAAGCTGCAGGATATGCATCAGCGCCTGTCCAGTTGGAGCGCTCAGCGCCGAACCCCTGGAGGTGAGCGAATGAAGGAGATGAAATACGACGTCGTCGTTGTCGGCGCCGGAATCGCCGGGCCGATAGTGGCGAGGAACGTTGCCAAGTCAGGATACTCGGTTCTGCTCATCGATAAGAAGTCCGCCATCGGCACGCCCAAACAGTGCGCCGAGGGCATAAGCATAAAGGTCTTCGAGAAGTATGACATCCCCTATGACAAGCGATTTATCAACCGTAAGATTTACGGAGCCAAACTCTACTCACCGAGCGGTTACGAGCTTGAGATGAGGTACAAGGACGTCAGCGGTGTTATCCTTGAGAGAAAGGTCTTCGACAAGATGCTGGCATACTACGCGGCGAAGGCCGGTGCCGACGTCCTCGCCAGAACCGAGGCTCTGGACGTCATCAGGAAGGACGGGAGGATAGCCGGCATCAAGGCCAAGCACGAGGACGAGACGGTTGAGATTCATGCCGACATCATAGTCGCGGCGGACGGCGTGGAGAGCACCATAGCGAGGAAGGCGGGCATAAACACCTACGCTCCCCCGCACGAGTTCGATTCCAGCTACGAGTACGAGATGCTCATCGAGGGCTACGACCCCGACCTGATACACCTCTGGTTCGGCAACGAGGTTGCCCCGAGGGGCTACGTCTGGGTCTTCCCGAAGGACGAGGACAGGGCCAACGTCGGCATAGGAATAAACTCCGACAACCCGCAGACCGCCAAGTACTACCTCGACAAGTGGCTGAGGGAAAACAAGGTCCCTGCCAAGAAGATTCTCGAGGTGAACGTCGGCGTTGTCCCGGTCGGCGGCTTCGTCAAGGAGCTGGCGAAGGACAACGTCCTCGTCGTCGGTGATGCCGCCAGGCAGGTAAACCCGATGCACGGCGGCGGAATGGCCGAGGCAATGGAGGCCGGGACGATAGCGAGCAAGTGGATAGTCAGGGCCCTCGAGGAGGAGAACCCCGGACTGCTCAGGAACTACACGACCGAATGGTGGGAAACCGACGGAAAGAGACTCCAGAAAGTCCTCAAGGTCAGGAAGGTCACGGAGAAGCTCAGCGACGAGGACCTGGACCTTTTCATCCAGATACTCAGCGGAGCAGACGCGGAGAAGATAGCGGGCGGCGACTACGGAGAGGTCATCAGGGCGCTCCTCAAGCACCCAAAGGTCATCCTCAGCCCGAGGAGAATAAAGCTCCTCAGGGAGCTTCTCTGACTACTTCTTCCCCTTCTTCCAATCCCTGCAGTTCATGTCAACGCATATCTCGTACTCGCGGCCCTTCTCGCGTATCTTAACCACCGGCGCGCCGCCGCAGCAGGTTTTGTCCGTCGGGATTATCTCACCGCGCTGGAGGAGCGGGTAGGTGACGTTGCACTTCGGCCAGTTGGAGCAGCCGACGAACCTCTTCCCGGTCTTCCTGTTATAGCGCACCACGAGGTCGCCGCCGCACTTGGGGCACTTGCCTAGCACGAGGGGCTCCTTCCTCCGCTCTCCCCCATCAACGGCCTTTTTAACCGCCTTCTCCTCTTCCCCGCTGAGCTCCTTCACGGCGCCGGCTTTTCTGGCGGCGGTTTTTGAGGTGGTCGCACCGGTTCCAGTAGTCTCCATGAGCATCTTTCCGATGTCGAGCTCCTTCTCCTTGAAAACCTTGAGGATTTTGATGAGCTGGTTCTTGCTCTCCTCGATGACATCTTCTCTGTCAGCCTTCCCGGCCATAATCTCCGCCATCTTCTCCTCGAAGGCCTTCGTCAGCTCGACGCTCACTATGTCGGGCACGTTCTTCTCCAGGGCCTCAACGACGCGCATGCCGAGGGGAGTGACCTTTATCTTCCGCTTGCCCTCGATGTAGCCGCGGCTGTAGAGGGTCTCCAGAATCTGGGCGCGGGTGGCCTTGGTTCCTATGCCAAGGTCCTCCATCCTCTTGATAACCGCCGCGGGCGAATAGCGCGCGGGGGGCTTCGTCTTCTTCTTCTCGCGCTTTATCTGGATGACCTTGACCGGCTCGCCCTCCTTAAACGCCGGGAGGATCACCTCATCGAACTTGACGTACTTGCCGTAGACCTTCAGCCAGCCCTCCTTCACGGTCCTCGCTCCACCCAGGATGAAGCGGTGGGAGTTGGAGTTTATTACGACCTTCATTATCTCCCTGACGGCCGGCTCCATGAAGAGGGCCAAGAACCTCCTGACGATGAGGTCGTAGAGGTTCTGCTCATCCTTCGTGAGGTCGCCGGGCTTTGGCAGTTCGCCGGTTGGGTAGATTGCCGGATGGGCGGGGTCTTCCTTCTTGCCCTCAACTGGCTTGAGTCGCTCTTTGCCCAGGAGCTCGTGGGCGAAGGGCTTGTACTCAGGTAACTTGGCGAGGTTCTGGAGAATGGGACGGAAGTTGAGGTTCTTGGGGAGCTTCTGTGAGCTTGTCCTTGGATAGCTCGTTAATCCCCGCTCATACAGCTTCTGTGCGAGCTCTAAAGTCTTCTTCGGGCTGTATCCAAAGGCAGAATAGGCCTCCCTCTGCAGGGTTCCGAGGTCGAAGGGCACCGGCGGATTCCTCTTCTGCTGCTTGACCTCGACCTTCTCGACGAAGGCCGGGCCCTTCTTAGCCTCCTCGACGATGCGCTTCGCCTCATCCTCATCGAGTATGCGCTCCTTCTCATAGACCGCCGTGTACTGCTCCCCGTTCTTCTCGAGGAGCATCTTTATGACCCAGTACGGTGTGGGCTTGAAGTTCTGAATCTCCTTCTCTCTGTCAACCAGAAACTTAAGCGTCGGCCCCTGAACGCGGCCGGTGGAGAGAACCTGCCACTTGCCGCTGGCGCGCTTTATGGCTGATGTAAGGGCCCTCGACAGGTTCACGCCCCAGTACCAGTCGAGGACGTGGCGCGCTATTCCTGCGTCCGCCATCCCGAAGTTTATCGTCGGCTCAAGGTTGTACCATGCTTTGAGGAGGTCCTTTTTGGTGAGCGCTGAGAACTTCATCCTCTTCGCCCTGGAGGGGTCAATGCCGCAGGCGTACTTGAGGGCCGTGTAGCCTATCACCTCACCCTCCGTGTCGTAGTCGCAGGCTACCACGAACTCGTCCGCCCGCTTTGCGAGCGTGGCTAACGCCTTGATGTAGTCCTTCGCGTAGCTCTTGCCCTTTTCAGCGACATAGACAGGTACCCACTCGATGTCGAAGATGGGGTAGCCGTAGGTCTTCACTTTGGGGGCGAGGGAAAAGAGGTGGCCCACGGCGGGAGCGACGATTATCCTCTTTCCGTCGCGGGTGAACTCGTAGTAACCTACCTTCCCTATCGTTTTTCTCACGGGTTTGCCTTCCGCTAACGCATAGGCGATTTTACGGGCAACGTTGGGCTTCTCGGCTATGATGAGCGTGACCATGACGACACCTTGAGGCGATAGGTGGGTGGATTATAAAAATCCTGCGGAGCAAGCTTCTGGAAAACGAATGTCCAAGATCCCACCGAATACCTCCCTTGAGAGACTGCAGACTTTTGGTGGAACTTCAGCGAAAAGCTTAATAAGGAACCCCCCGATGCACCTACCGCGGGCGGGGCCGTAGGGTAGCCTGGTCCATCCTGCGGGCTTTGGGAGCCCGTGACCCGGGTTCGAATCCCGGCGGCCCCACCATGACAACCCTTTGCTGGCGCAAAGCGTTGACGGAAAGATGGCGTACGATTCTAAAAACGCTTGTCTTCTAAGTGGTTTACTCCCCAATTGCTAATCCAATAGCGTTTCACTCGCTCAAGGCGTCCTCCGGACGCCAGAATAAGAGTGAAACCTGAGTAATAGCCTGTTTTAAAGCTAAACCCCCCTCACGGGCAAATTTCAGAGCGTACGCCCGGATTTCCGCCAATCTGGAAGAAACAGATAGGATATAGGGTGTAGCTATTTCGTGAGTTTAAGAGTACAGGAAACTTTGCAGGGCAAAGTTTCAGCGTTAATGGAAAGACGTCTGCTGATCAAGTTTTTCTAGGGGCTTTAGGTGGTACAAAGTTTCTGGGGGTGTGGGGGCGTTAGCCCCCCGGAGGATTAAGGAATAAGGAAGGTGGGGAAACGTAGTTTCCCAGGTTTTTAGAGAAAAAGCGGGGTTGTGGGGTGAAACCCCACTCCTGGGGTTTGAGAGTACAGAGAGATAAGGGGGCGGAGCCCCCTTGTCTTTCGTTGTGGAGCCCCGGGCGGGGTTTGAACCCGCGGCCTGCCGCTTACCAAGCGGCCGCTCCACCAGGCTGAGCCACCGGGGCGTCGATGATACGATGCAGCCGAGGCTTTATAAATTTTTCCCTTCCCCCAGCTTGTCCACCAGACCCTCAAGGACCTCCCTGAAGTTGGCGGCGTCTATCCACTTGATGCCCATCTTCTGCGCCCAGGTGAGTATGCCGACGTCGGCGGAAACTATGGTTGCATCGAGCTCCTTTGCGAGAAGGATCAGCTCAAAGTCCTCCTTACTGTCCACTATACCCTCGCGGAGGGCTTTGCGGTAGTTTCTGCGGAGTTTCTGGATTATCCTGTCCACGTTATCGGTCTCGATGACCCCCTCCCTCACCGCCTTCTCGGCGACGCGGAGTCCCTTGTCGATCCTGCGCCGGATGTCGTCTATCAGCTCGTAGACCACAAAGGCAGGAATTTTGATGTCGTGAACGTTCGGGGGCTTTTTGATTATGTACAGCTCGACCTCTGGAAGGAGCTCCTCCTCATCGACGAAATGCATGACCTCCCTGTAGATGCCCGGGGGCATGTAGAACTCTATTCTACCGAAGAGCTTCTCGGCATAGTCCAGAAAAGCACGCATCGCCTCGGTCGGACTGTCGCCGAACTTTCCCCGTATCTCGGGGTTGACGAAGATGCTCGTATCGAGGACGAACCGCATTGCCACGCTACCACCACAAGCTTATTTAAGCGCGGAAGTTTAAAACGGTTAGGTGAAAGCATGAAGGTCGGAGTCGTTTTTGGAGTCAGCGAGCTTGCGAACCCGAAGGACTTTGAGAAGAAAGCCTCGGAGTTCATAACGGGTCTCGCAAAGGAGTTCGAGGTTGTTGGAGGGTTCTTCATCTCGACGAAGAGGGATTTCAAGGAGGCCAAGGAGGAGGTCAACTTCAACGAGGTTGATGCCATAGTTCTCTACCCCCTCACCGGCGGCACAGAAGGCCCGCTGAAGGAGTTCTTCGTTTACAGGCGGCCGATAGTCATCTACGGCGACCCGTTCAACAACTCCCTTGCCGCTGGAATTGAGCTCAGGGAGTACTTCAGGGACCGGCTCGTGCCGTCCACCCTGGTGAAGGACTTCAACGAGCTGAAGGCGGCGCTTCTGGGCTACGAGGACATGAAGGACGTTCTGGATAAGTTCCTCAAGATGCGCATCGGCATAATAGGCAGGGTCTCACCCTGGCTCATCAACGAGAAGTTCGAGCTTCCCTACACCAGCATCAGCCTCAAGAAGTTCTACGAGTACTACGAGGCAACCACCGACGCGGAAGGCTGGAAGGTGGTGGAGGAAATCGTCGGAAAGGCCATCGAGATAAAGGAGCCCGGCAGGGAGGACCTGGTAAAGGCCGGAAGGATATACCTGGCGATAAAGAGAATACTGGAGGACTACAGGCTCGACGGCTTTACCATCGGCTGCTTCGATCTGATAGGCAAGCTCAAAGCGACGCCCTGCCTGGCGCTGGCCATGTTCAACGCGGAGGGAATTCCAGCCGCCTGCGAGGGCGAGCTGAACGCGCTCATGGGCATGATGATAGCGAGGCGCTTCTTCGACAAGCCGGCGTTCATGGGCAACATCGCCGACTACGGGGAAAGCCACATAATCCTCGCCCACTGCACCGCTCCTCTCATTGGAAAGTACATCGTCAGGTCACACTTTGAGAGCGGTATGGGAGTCGGCGTCGACGTCCAGCTGCCCAGAGGAAAGGCCAGCCTCCTGAAGATACGCGGAAGGAAGGCCGTCGTTGCCGGCGTCGAGGTGGTCGGCCAGGAGCACAGCAACTCCAGATGCAGAACCCAGATGAAGCTCCGCATAGAGGACGCGATGGACTTCATAGACGGCACCCTCGGAAACCATCACCTGCTGGTTTACGTGGACAGCGAGGAGCTGGCTGATCTGCTTAGCGAGCTGGGCTTCGAGGTCATGCTCTACTGAGCTTTTTCGCTTTCCAAACTTTTTCAGAACAGGACACAAAAGGGAAAAGTAAAACGAGGGGCTAAGAGGCGCTCTTCTCGAACCTCGCCCCGTAGAACTTCAGGCCGAGCCACGCGGCGACGCCTGCCCCTATGACGATGGGGTTCAGGGTCACGCCGGCCAGGCCGAGGATGCCAATTACCCCGCGCATCCAGGACTTGAGCTTCGTGCTGTAAAAGCCGGTCAGCGCTATCGCCAGGAGGTACATGACGAAGAGCGTTGCCACCAGGTAGTAGAGCACCCGCAGTATCATCGCCGGGGTCCACTCGGAGACCGTTATGAGGAACATCTCCGGGTGGGTGAAGTATATGTACGGCCCTATGTAGCCCGCCAGCGCGTACTTCACGGCGTTTATGGCGGTCTTCCAGAAGTCTCCGCCCGCGATTGCTGAGCCCGCGTAGCTCGCGAGGGCCACCGGAGGGGTAACGTCCGCGAGGATTCCGAAGTAGAAGACGAAGAAGTGGGCCGCGAGCATGGCTATGAGGACGGTGTAGCCCGGAACCGGCTGGTTGTAGGGCGCGATGTTCCTGACCAGCATGTAGATTGCCGGGGCGGCGACGAGCGAGGTGATGATATAGTTGGCCGTTGTTGGCACTCCCATTCCGAGGATGAGGCTGAAGACCATAGTGAGCAGGAGGAGCAGCCAGAGGTTTCCGTGGGTCAGGCTTATAAGGCGGTAGCCGATGTTCGTCAGCTCACCGGTCATCGTGAGAACGCCCTGTATAAGGCCCGCGCTGGCGGCCGCAAGCATGACGCTGACGCTGGTTTTGCCCGCGTCTATCATGGCCTCGTAGGTGGCGCGGTACATCATCTTGCCGCTGTCGAGTGCCGAGCGGTAGCCGACGATGATTGAGAAGACTATTCCGAAGACGCCGGTCATGAGAACTATCTGCTCCTTGCCCATTCCAAGGTACTTGGTCAGGGATATGAACAGCAGGAAGAGGGAGGTTATGTAGAACTTCTCGTTGAAGGCGACACCCCGCTTCATTACCCCAAGCGCGGCC
Organism: Thermococcus sp. 4557; assembly: GCF_000221185.1. NCBI lineage: Archaea > Methanobacteriati > Methanobacteriota > Thermococci > Thermococcales > Thermococcaceae > Thermococcus > Thermococcus sp. 4557. The sequence continues at coordinate 713,679 of NC_015865.1, forward strand.
AGCAGGAGGAACATGGCCAGGAGAACCATGGAGGTCTGCTTTCCAACGTCCTTGCCCAGGAACATCAGGAGCGTTGCCAGCAGCGAAATGGCGACGTAGAGCTTCTCGTTTCCATATATCTCGTCCCTTGATATCCACGCAACCCATATGGCAACTCCGAGCGACGATATAGCCGCTATCTGCGGCGCTATTCCCCAGACGAGGGCCACCGTGATGACGACTATCGGCAGGAGGATGTAGAGCTTGCGCAGGAAGTAGGCCATCGTCTTGAACGCTTCGGCGGCCATGCCCTTCAGACCGAGCCTCTTGGTCTCGAGGTCTATGAAGAGGTAGACTCCGCCGTAGTAGACCAGTGCCGGCAGAACCGCGGCAATGATGATTTTGTTATAGGGCAGGTTCAGAAACTCGGCCATTATGAAGGCTGCCGCACCCATGATGGGCGGCATCAGCTGGCCGCCGGTTGATGCGACAGGCTCAACTGCTCCCGCTATCTCGGGTGGATAGCCGGCCTTCTTCATCAGCGGGATTGTGAAGGTTCCGGTGGTGAGGACGTTGGCGACGCTCGAACCGCTGACCGTTCCCATGAGGGCGCTCGAGATGACCGCGGACTTCGCCGGGCCGCCGGGTCTCTTTCCGAAGAGGTTTATCATGAACTCGGTGATGTAGTCGCTGACGCCTATCCTCAGAAGGAAGGCGCCGAAGAATATGAAGGCGAACACGTATATCGTCATGACGAAGAATGGGATTCCGAAGATTCCCTCGTCGAAGTAGAGCTGCTGGACGAAGCGGGTCCAGTCATAGTTGATGGCGTAGATTCCGTAGAGCAGGAAAAGGACGACTATCATGGGCAGGACCCAACCGAGGACGCGCCTCGTTGCCTCGATGACCATTATTATGGCCAGCAGGCCGAAGATTACGTCGGTCTGGTTCAGGGACGACGTCAGTATGTAGCGCTCGTAGACCGCGAACAGGTAGAGCATTGAAACCACTCCGGCGGCTCCCATGATGTAGTCGTAGGAGAAAACCTTCCGGAAGTACTTCTCCTTCTTGCGTATCGGGTAGAGGAGGAAGGTTATCACCATGAGCATTGCCATGACGAAGGCCTCGCCCTGCTTGGGCTGGAAGGTTATCCTCAGGAACTCGAGCTCCACGCCGAGGCGCTGGAAGAGGTCGTAGAGCGTGTAGTTGAAGTTGAAGATGAACAGAATCTCGTACAGGCCGATGAGCACCGCCGCCACCTTAACCACGAGTTCCAGCCTCGGGGGCAGGGTCCTCGTCCGTTCTATCACGACCTCCTCCATCTCGACAACATCTATACTGGGTTCCTCTGCCACTTTACCACCTCCCAATGAGTTTCATTATGAGCGGAACACGCTTGATGCGGAAATCCACAACAACCTGCCTCCCACCGTCGGAGTTCACGATGACGGGGGAGCCGTCCACGGTGATGTTCGCGTGGTTTATCGGAATGAACCAGTAGCGGAATTCCCTCCCGAGGTAATCGCGGGTCTTCTTGACGTAAAAGCCGTCCGTCAGGTTCTGGATGTCCTCTGGAAGGCCCGCCCCGAAGTCCTTCCACTTCATCTCGACGGCGTAGAAACCGCTGTCGTTGGCGACGAGCACCTCGATAACGGTGCTCCGCTCAACGCTGTGGATGTAGGATATCTCGATCGTGGAACCAGGGGGATAAACGTGAGATTCACCATCAACAGTTATCTCAACCGCTTTAACCGGGAGAAAGGGCAGGAGAAATACGAGAATGACTGCAAAAAAAGAAAGGGCTTTTCGGCTCAAAGAGACCCTCCTCACGGCTTTAGTTCATCGGGGACGGTCTTGCCCTTCTCCTCGTAGTACTTGACGGCCCCTGGGTGGAGCGGAATGCTCATACCGTCGAGGGCGGTGTCGAAGCTTATGTACTGCGCCTTGGCGTGAACCTGCCTGAGCTCGTCAACGTGGAGGAAGAGGAGCCTGGTCATTGCGTAGACAACGTCGTCCGGAACGTCGGCGCTGACGACGAGAATGGCTTTAACGGCAAGGGTTGGGGTGTCCTCGGTCATTCCCTTGTAAGTGTCCTTCGGGAGGGTCTGGCTGACGTAGAATATATACCCATCATCCTTGAGCTTCTTAAGGATGTCCTCCCCTATCGGAAGGACCCTGACCGGGGTCTGAACGGCTATCTGGTCGATGGCCGGGGTTGGGGCACCCGAGACTATAACCGCGGCGTCGATCTGGCCGAGTTTGAGCTGCTGGGCGGCCTCGCTGAACTTGAGGTAGACCTTGTCAACGTCGTTCCAGACTCCGGCAGCTTCGAGTATCTGCTGGGCGGCCACGGCGGTACCGCTTCCGGCGGCACCAACGGCAACCTTCTTGCCCTTGAGGTCCTCGAGGGTCTTTATGTTGCTGTCAGCCTTAACAACGAACTGGATGGTCTCGGGGTAGAGGGCGGCGACACCGCGGATCTTGGTGACGGCCTTGCCCTGGAACGCCTCGAGGGTGGTACCGTGGAAAGCGTAGTAGGCGACATCGTTCTGCATTATAGCCGCCTGGGCCCTTCCCTCACCGATGGCCTGGGCGTTGGCAACGCTGGCGCCGCTGGTGACGGCCCTGGCTTCAATCTTAATACCCGCCTCATCCTTGCTGTACTGGTTCAGTATGTTGGCGTAGGCTGAGCCGAGCGGGTAGTAGACGCCGCTGGTTCCTCCAGTGTATATCTCCACCGAGTAGCTCTCCGTCGGGCCGGTGGTAGAGCTGGTCTCCCCTCCTGGGCTCATACAGCCTGCCATAACCACGGCAAAAAGCAAAACCGCAACCAATCCGATTGGGACAAACTTTCTCATAGTCCTGTACACCTCCAAACTATAATGTACGTTTAATGGCCTAACGACCATATTAGGATATTGAAGTACATTCTATGTTATATAGTTTGCGTTACATTTTCGTAAATCTTTCATTCGATGCCAATATGAAACGTAAGAACCTCGATATAAACTATACAAAGGTAGAATTTCGAACCCGAGCAAAGCCTTTTAATCAGAACGGGAATCTCCCGTGGGGGTTGTAAAATGAAGGTTATAATGACAACCAAGATCGACCTGGCATCTATGAACATAATGAGAAAGCTCATCGAGAACTTCGGATTCAAGGAGACGGAGGGGGAGTTCGACGGCAACCCCGTCTATTCAAAGGACGACACCCTCATCCTCACGACGAACGAGGAGATGATATACTACGACGGCCTCGATGGGGCCATAAAAGAGCAGCTTGGAATCACCCCGGAGATCATAGTATTCGCCTCGCGCCACTCCAGCAAGCAGAAGCTTCCCGCGCTTACCACCCATGTCACCGGCAACTGGGGGAACGCGATGTACGGGGGGAAAGACGAGAGCCTCGCCATAGCCCAGCCCGCGGCCATGAAGCTTGCCCTCATGAAAATGAACGAGCTCAACGACCTCGGCTGGACCGTCTGCTACGAGGCAACGCACCACGGCCCCAGCGAGCTCGACGTGCCGAGCCTGTTTATTGAGATAGGCTCGAGTGAGGAGGAGTGGGTCAACGACAGGGCTGGGGAGATAATAGCGGAGACGATAATCCACGTGCTCGAAAACTACAAGACCGCCAGGTTTCCGGTCGCCATAGGCATAGGCGGCGGGCACTACGCGCCGAAGCAGACCAAGAGGGCACTTGAGACAGACATAGCGTTCAGCCACATAGCCCCGAAGTACGCACACCCGGTTAAAGAGGAGCTCCTTCTCAGGGCCATCGAGAGGACACAGGGAGGAGTCGATGCCATTTACGTCGACTGGAAGGGCAGCAGGGGTGAAACCCGGCAGCTGGCGAAGAGGCTGGCCGAGGAACTGAACTTGGAGTTCATAAGGGACTGAAGGGGCGAAATCTTTAAAGATGTTGAGCGGGATTTTAAAATCAACACTCGTCCTTAGCTAAATTTATATACTACCTGCGTACAAAGTGGAACAGATGTTAAATTGCCCGGAGGGTGAAAAGATGCTGAAGCTGATTGAAGACGCCATTGAAAGAACCTCCGCCGGCCTTAACAAGGTGCCGGAGGCCCAGGCCCCCCAGACTGACATCGATGAGGAGCTCAGGAGAATCCTTGAGCAGATTCAGGCTAAGATTAATGTCGTTGGTGTCGGCGGTGCCGGCTGTAACACCATTAACAGGATGATGCAGGTTGGTATTCAGGGCGCTAAGGTTGTCGCCATCAACACGGACGCCCAGGACCTCCTCAAGGTTCGCGCTCACAAGAAGATACTCATCGGTAAGGAGCTCACCCGCGGCCTCGGAGCAGGAAACAACCCCAAGATGGGAGAAGAGGCCGCCAAGGAGAGCGAGAGGGACATCAGGGAGGCCCTGGAAGGAGCTGACATGGTCTTCATCACCTGCGGTCTCGGCGGAGGTACCGGCACCGGCGCCGCTCCGGTCGTTGCCGAGATCGCCAAGAAGATGGGGGCCCTCACGGTCTCCGTCGTCACCCTCCCGTTCACGGTTGAGGGCATAAGGAGGATAAAGAACGCCGAGTACGGCCTGGAGAGGCTCAGGAAGAACAGCGACACCGTCATAGTCATCCCGAACGACAAGCTCATGGAGGTCGCCCCGAACCTGCCGATCCACATGGCCTTCAAGGTCGCCGACGAGATACTCGTCCAGGCCGTTAAGGGCATAACCGAGCTCATCACCAAGCCCGGCCTTGTCAACCTCGACTTCAACGACGTCCGCGCCGTCATGAAGGACGGCGGCGTCGCCATGATCGGTATCGGCGAGAGCGACAGCGAGAAGCGCGCCCTGGAGGCTGCCCAGCAGGCCCTCAACAGCCCGCTCCTCGACGTTGACATCAGCGGTGCGAAGGGCGCCCTCATAAGCATCAGTGGAAGCGACGTCAAGCTCGAGGAGGCCCAGCAGATAATAGAGCTCGTCACGAGCAAGCTCGACCCGGAGGCGCAGGTCATCTGGGGTATCCAGCTCGACGAGGAGCTGGAGAAGATGATCCGCATCCTCATCGTGGTCACCGGCGTCAGCTCACCCTACGCGGTGGCTGAGGAGGAGCAGGGTTACTACAGTGAGGAGCAGGAGAGAAAAGTTATTAAGCTCGATCTTGAGGAGCTTTGACGATACCTTTCATTTTCAAAATTTAGCGAGGTGACGGGAGTGGCAACGACCACGGAAAAGCTTAAAAGCTTCTTCGCGGAGTCGCGGAGGGTTTTGATGGTCACTAAGAAGCCGGGAATGAAGGAATTTAAGATGGCAGCGAAGATAACCGGCATTGGAATGCTCCTGATAGGTACCATTGGCCTTATACTCCGCCTGATAGGCTACCTCATCACCGGAGCCTGAACCAGCGGCAGTGGGTGAGAATGATGAGCGACGGCAAGATATTCACAGTGCGTGTCACGGTGGGGCAGGAAGAGACCACCGCAAAGCTGATATACAGCAAGATTAAGACGTACAACCTTCCAGTTTACGCCATACTGGCGCCGTCGAAGGTTAAGGGATATATCTTCATCGAGGCGCCGAGCAAAAGCGCCGTGGATGAGGCCATAAAGGGCATACGCCACGCCAAGGGGACCCTTCCCGGCGAGGTCAAGTTCGAGGAGATAGAGCACTTCCTCGAGGAGAAGCCCGCTGTGAGCGGCTTCGAGCCCGGCGACATCGTTGAGCTCATCTCCGGCCCGTTCAAGGGCGAGAAGGCCAAGGTCGTCAGGGTCGACGAAGCCAAGGACGAGATAGTCGTTGAGCTCATAGGCTCGATCGTCCCGATTCCGGTCACGGTGAGGGGCGAATACGTTAGACTTATAAGCAAACGCCAGAAGGAGTGAACGGTCAACAGACAGAGGTGAGAAAAATGGCACAGGTTGTTGAGGTGCTCGTTGAGGGAGGAAAGGCTTCACCCGGACCCCCGCTCGGTCCCGCCATCGGTCCGCTCGGACTCAACGTCAAGCAGGTCGTTGACGAGATAAACAAGGCTACCAAGGACTTTGAGGGAATGCAGGTTCCCGTCAAGATCATCGTCACCGACCCGAAGAAGAAGACCTTCGAGATCGAGGTCGGTGTCCCGCCGGTCAGCCAGCTCATCAAGAAGGAGATCGGCGCCCCGAAGGGCTCCAGCGAGCCCGGTCACAGCCCGGTCGGGAACCTGACCATGGAGCAGGTCATCAGAATCGCGAAGGCCAAGGTCGAGCAGATGCTCGCGGCAGACATCAAGGCCGCGGCGAAGGAGGTCATCGGCACCGCCCTCAGCATGGGCGTCACCATCGAGGGCAAGGATCCCAGGGAAGTTCAGAGGGAGATTGACGAAGGCGTTTACGACGAGATTTTCGCCAACGCCGAGGAGTGAGGGAAAAGTTTAAAAATCCCTCTTTTTACGCATCTTTGACTTTTTCGGGCTTAAATCAAAACCGAAAGGAGGGCTGTAAATGGCCTTTGACAGGCAGAAAATCGTGGAAGCGGTGAAGGAGGCGAAGGCCCGGGCTAAGCCGCGCAACTTCACACAGACCGTCGAAATGGCAGTCAACCTCAAGGATATCGACCTCCGCAAGCCGGAGAACAGGTTCAAGCTTGAGGTTGTGCTGCCCCACGGTCGTGGGAAGGAGCCCAAAATCGCGGTCATCGCTGATGGTGCCGTTGCCGAGGCGGCTAAAAAGCTCGGGCTTGATGTGATTAGTGGAGAGCAGCTTGAGGAACTTGCCAAGAGCCCAAGGGAAGCCAGGAAGCTCGCGAAGAACTACGACTTCTTCATAGCGGCGGCTCCCCTGATGCCGAAGATCGGTAGGTACCTCGGTAGGTACCTCGGTCCGAGGAACAAGATGCCGCAGGTAGTTCCGCCGACCATGACCAACCTCGAACCGATAGTTGCCAGGCTCAAGAGGACCGTCAGGCTGCAGCTCAAGAACAACCCCGTTGTGCACGCCAGAGTTGGAACCGAGGACATGGACGACGAGAAGCTGGCTGAAAACGCCGAGGCCGTTCTCAACGCCATCATCAACAAGCTGGAGCGCGGCGAGAACCAAGTGAAGTCAGTGTACGTCAAGACCACCATGGGACCGGCAGTTAAGGTGGAGAGGTGAGGAAGATGGCCCACGTTGCCGAGTGGAAGAAGAAGGAAGTTGAAGAGCTCGCCAACATCATCAAGAGCCACCCAGTGATAGCGCTCGTTGACGTCGCCAACGTCCCGGCTTACCCGCTCAGCAAGATGCGTGAGAAGCTCAGGGGCAAGGCGCTCCTCAGGGTCAGCAGGAACACCCTCATAGAGCTCGCCATAAAGAGGGCCGCCCAGGAGCTCAACAACCCGGACCTCGAGAAGCTCATCGACCACATCCAGGGCGGAGCCGGAATCCTCGCCACCGAGATGAACCCGTTCAAGCTCTACAAGCTCCTTGAGGAGAGCAAGACCCCTGCCCCGGCCAAGCCGGGAGCGGTGGTTCCCAGGGACGTCGTCATACCCGCCGGTCCGACTTCGATCTCGCCGGGTCCGCTCGTCGGTGAGATGCAGGCCCTAGGAATCCCGGCGAGGATCGAGAAGGGTAAGGTCAGCATCCAGAAGGACTACACCGTCCTCAAGGCCGGTGAGGTCATCACCGACCAGCTCGCGAGGATCCTCAACGCGCTCGGAATTGAGCCGCTCGAGGTCGGTCTCAACCTGCTCGCGGCCTACGAGGACGGAATCGTCTACACTCCAGAAGTCCTGGCGATCGACGAGAGCGAGTACATCAACCTGCTCCAGCAGGCCTACATGCACGCGTTCAACCTGTCCGTCAACACCGCCTACCCGACGGGCCAGACCATCGAGGCCATCATACAGAAGGCCTTCCTCGGCGCGAAGAACGTCGCTGTGGAGGCTGGCTACGTCACCCCAGAGACCGTCGAGGACATCTTTGGCAGGGCTCTGCGTGCAGTCCTGCTCATAGCACAGGAGCTGCCTGAGGACCTGCTCGACGAGAAGACCAAAGAGCTTTTAAACCAACAGGCACAAATAGCCGTTGCCGCTCAGCCTCAGGAGGAGAAGGTTGAGGAGGCTGAGGAAGAAGAGGAGGAAGAAGAGGAAGCCTCAGAGGAGGACGCGCTCGCCGGACTGGGCGCGCTCTTCGGCTGAACTTTCCATTTCCCTCGTATCCCTGAACAAATCCGTGTGAAATGAATGAAAAAATGAAGATGATTGGAGGTGCGAAAAATGGAGTACGTGTATGCCGCTCTGCTGCTCCACGCCGCTGGTAAGGAGATAACCGAGGAGAACCTCAAGGCCATCCTTGAGGCCGCTGGTGTCAGCCCGGACGAGGCTAGGATAAAGGCCCTCGTTGCCGCCCTTGAGGGCGTCAACATCGACGAGGTCATCGAGAAGGCCGCCATGCCGGTTGCCGCCCCGGTTGCCGTTGCCGCTGCTCCGGCTGCCGAGGCCCCGGCTGAGGCCGCCGCTGAGGAAGAGGAGGAAGAGGAAGAGGAGGCCAGCGAGGAGGAGGCCCTCGCCGGTCTCGGCGCCCTCTTCGGCTGAACTCCTTTTCCCTTTTGTCCGCCCCCGGGCGGACACCCAGCAACTTTTCTTTGAAGTTCTTAATCAAAGGGAATGATTCTCTGACCACCGCAAACTTTATTTTTGGGCCCCGTTACTTACCACGGGGGCCCGTGGCCTAGGGGATATGGCGCCGGCCTTCGGAGCCGGTAGTCGCGGGTTCGAATCCCGCCGGGCCCGCCATAAGAAACTTTTGCCAAGCAAAAGTTTCATCAAAGTTCATAGCTCCTTTTTGAGGGTTCGAGGTTAGAATGATTTTCTCGTTGAATAGCTTGTCCTTGATGTGGGAACTTTCTAGATTGCTCCTTCATTGTGGGTTTAACATTGGAATAGACGCCCGAGGGGCGTCATGAAGGAAGTAAACCCTCTGGCAAGGCTGGTCTAAATGCCTTCCCCTTGGAGCAAGAACTTGTTCTGATAAAAATCCTGCATTACGGCCCTATTAGAAGAGCTACGAACTTTTGGCAAAGCTTTTTCCAAAAACTTCCGCGAAGTTTGGCCAAGTTCGTGATTTTTTGACGTGGTGTTCTACTGAAAAAGGGAATCACAAACTTTGATGAACCCTTTCACATCGCCCGGTGCCGGCCAACCGCTCAGCCCAAAGAGGGCATAAGCGCATCGGCAGGATTGTTTTTATACCACTCCCCTAAATCTTCAGCGGTGGTTACCAATGATGCTCCCGGACTGGAAAATCAGGAAAGAAATTCTAATCGAACCCTTCAACGAGAAGTCCCTCCAGCCGGCAGGCTACGACCTGCGCGTTGGGAGGGAAGCCTACATAAACGGAGAACTGATAGACGTTGAAGAGGCCGGAAAAGTTGTGATTCCCCCAAAGACATACGCCCTCATCCTTACCCTCGAGCGTGTTAGGCTCCCGGACGACGTCATGGGTGACATGAAGCTCAGGAGCAGCCTTGCCAGGGAGGGTTTACTCGGCTCGTTCGCATGGGTCGATCCTGGCTGGGACGGCAACCTTACCCTCGGGATCTACAACGCCTCCGATGAGCCCATCGAGCTCTCCTATGGAGAGCGCTTTGTACAGATAGCCTTCATAAGGCTGGAGGGTCCCGCAAAAAGTCCCTACCGCGGGAACTATCAGGGGAGCCAGCACCTGGCGCTCTCAAAGAGGAAGAAGTAATTTCCTTGGGATGGGGATTTTCCCTCTTCTTCTCCCTCCCGTCGCCCACGTTTGAATAATTTTCCGGTGCCGTTAGCAGTATCGACCAGCGCTTTTTTTCAATCGTGCCCCCAGCCGTTAAAAGGCCCCACCTGGGTGGGCCCTCCGATGGGCCGTAGTGTCATGACGGCAGAACTGGAAGGAAAGCAGGTGTCGATGAACACCCAGCTGGCCAAGCTAAATTTATTCCAGGGTGCATCCGGCGTTAAAGCGGCGGAAACGCCTCCGTTTACCGAAAGGTTTATATATCTCCAATTCCTTAAAGAATACCGAAGAACCCGTTAAGGAGGTGTTGCGAATGGCCGAGCTTCCGATTGCCCCGATTGACAGGCTTATAAGGAAGGCCGGCGCTGAGAGGGTCAGCGAGGACGCTGCCAAGGTTCTCGCCGAGTACCTCGAGGAGTACGCCATCGAGCTTGCCAGGAAGTCCGCTGACTTCGCCAGGCACGCCGGCAGGAAGACCGTCAAGGCCGAGGACATCAAGCTTGCCATCAAGGCTTGAAGGCCTTTCTGGCTTCTTTTACTTCTCATTTCTGAACCGTTAGCATTTTAAGTCAATTCTCCAGGCTTCAAACATGCCCGAGATAGCCGTCCGAATGACCAAGCGCAATCACAACGCCTTCGTTCATCTGCTCGGGGCCCTGGAGAGCCAGGGCTTTGACCTGAGCGAGCTCCTGATAACAAAGGATTTCCGGGAGATACTGAAGGCCAGACCGAAGGTTGTTCTCTACTCCTTCTTCACCGAGGAGATATGGGGAAACCTGCCCCAGGAGATCCACCTCCTGAAAGATATGGGAACCCTTCTCGTCGCGGGCGGCTACCACGCGATAGCCATGCCGAAGCACACCCTCAATCAACTCGGCTTTGACATCGCGGTTATAGGCGAAGGGGAGGAGGTTCTCTACCAGCTCCTCACCGTGCTGAAAAGGACAGGGTACCGAATCACAAAGGAGCTCCTCGACATCAGGGGACTGGCCTTCTACCTCAACGGTGAGTTCCTCTTTACGGGCTTCGCCAAGGTTGAGGATTTCTGGCGCTTCCCTCCATATCCCGAGAGCGTTCGTTTGATCTCCCCCATAGAAATAACCCGCGGCTGTCCCTTCGGCTGCTACTACTGTCAGACACCCTATATCAAGGGACTGAGGATGAGGCACAGGCCGATAGACCAAATCGTAAAGTACTCCCGCAGAATGAGGGACATGCGCTACATAACCCCCAACGCCTTCGCCTACGGCTCGCCGGGGGCAATACTAAAGCTCAACAAGCTCGAGGCCCTGCTCAAGGCCCTCCAGCCCCTTCGGAAAGAGGGCAGAAGGCTCTACTACGGCACGTTCCCGAGTGAGGTCAGGCCCGAGTTCGTCCTTCCGGAGACGCTGGAGCTCCTCATCGACTATGCAGACAACAGGAGGCTGGCCATAGGCGCCCAGAGCGGGGACGATGCCATGCTCAGAGCAATGCACAGGGTTCACAGGGTCGAGCACGTCCAGCGGGCGGTGGAATACATGCTCGAGTACGGCTTCGAGCCGGTCGTTGACTTCATAGTTGGCCTTCCGAATGAAACGGAGGAGAGCCAGCGCAAGAGCATCGAGCTGATGAAGTGGATCATGGGGAAGGGCGGGAAGGTCAGGGCCCACTACTTCATGCCGCTCCCAGGAACGCCCTGGGCGCGCTGCAGGCCGAGTCCGCTGAGCGAGGAGATGAAGAAGTTCCTCGGCAGGATGGCCGCGAAGGGCAAGATAGAGGGCTCGTGGGGCAACCAGATTGAACTGTCGGGGAAGCTTCAGAGACTCTTGGAAGAATTCTACGAGGAGCCGATGAGCCACACAGTGCCCGTCAAGAACGTCTGCTGATTACCATTCACATGGACGTGTCAAAGAGCCATCCAATAAGCTTATAACCCCATTCTTTCGTTATCCAACCGACGGCGAAATGTACGCCGAAAACTATAAAAGATTCCTGGAGCTTATAGATAAACTGCGAGAGTTTGAGGGTGCCCTCATAGTGGAGGGCATGCGAGACGAGGTGGCTCTGAGGAATCTGGGGGTCAGGGCGGAGATAATAAGGCTCTCCCGCCTGCCTTTAACGGAAGTTGCGCTCATCGCCTCATCATATAAAGAGGTCATGATACTTACGGACTTCGACAGAAAGGGCGAGGAACTCGCAAGGAAGCTCCTCCGGTACCTGGAGGGCTATCCCTGCAGGGTCGATGCAGAGACGCGCAGGGAGCTCAGGAGAATCGCAAAGAAGGACATCAAAGGAATTGAGGACCTATACGGCCTTTACCTTAAGGTCGTCTCCGTTTCTGACCCCCATCCGGAGGGGATTCGATGAAGAGGAAGAAGACAGTGCTTCACCACATTTTGGCTGAAAAGCAGAAGTTTGAAAAACGGAAAGAGGGTGATGGTATGTCAGCCAAGGACGAATTCGGAACGACCAAGTATGTAATATACGCGGAGTTTGAAGCAAGCGGAATTGTTGAAAGGCCGGACGTTGTTGGTGCTATTTTTGGACAGACTGAGGGTCTTCTCGGTGACGATCTTGACCTCAGGGAACTCCAGAAGACCGGAAGGATTGGAAGGATAAGGGTTGAAGTTCACACCAAGGCCGGAAAAACCTACGGAACGATAACGGTCCCTTCAAGCCTCGACAGGGTTGAGACCGCGATTCTGGCGGCCGCCCTCGAGACCATCGACCGCGTTGGTCCGGCGGAGGCCCACATAAAGGTCCTCCGCATCGAGGACGTTCGTGCCACCAAGAGGAAGTACATCATAGAGAGGGCCAAGGAGATACTCGAGGGGCTCATGGAACAGGAGATCCCCGAGACCCAGGAGCTGACCGAGGAGGTCAAGAAGGCCGTCCGCGCCAAGGAGCTCATCGAGTACGGCCCAGAGAAGCTCCCTGCCGGGCCGCACGTTCCGTTCTCTGACTCAATTATCGTCGTCGAGGGAAGGGCCGACGTCCTCAACCTGCTCAAGCACGGCATAAAGAACGCCATAGCCGTGGAGGGCACCTCGGTTCCAGAGACGATAACCAAGCTCAGCAAGGAGCGCATCGTTACCGCCTTCACCGACGGCGACCGCGGCGGCGAGCTCATCCTCAAGGAGCTCCTTCAGGTAGCAGATGTTGACTACGTTGCCCGTGCCCCCGAGGGCAAGGAAGTTGAGGAACTCACCAAGAAGGAGATAGTCAAGTCCCTCAGGAGCAAGGTCCCGGCCGAGCAGGTCATAACCGAGATATTCTACAAGGGCAGGAACTTCTACGAGGTCATCAAGGAAAAGGAGAAGGCAAAGGCAAGGGAAGAGCGGAAGGAGGAGCGGAAACCGGTCGTTACCCACGCTCCCAGCCAGGTGCAGAGGGGGCAGGTGGAAAGGAAGCCTGAAAAGCCCGAGAGGCCCGAGCCCAAGAGGGAGGAGAGGATAATAAAACCCATCCAGCAGCCGAAGTCGAGCGAGCTCGATGAGTTCGGCGAGTTCATAGAGAAGGTCAAGGCCTCCAAGGAGTCGATGGCACTCCTCCTCGACAAGGATAAAAACATCCTGGCGGAGATACCCGTCAGGGAGATGACCGGGCGGCTCAAGGAGCGCAAGGACGTCTACGCCGTCGTCTTCAACGGCGTCATCACCCAGAGGCTCATCGACACGGTGAGCGAGAGCGGCGTCAAGTACCTCGTCGGCGCGAGGAAGTACAACGTCGTCAGGCGCCCGATAAACCTCAAGATAGTCACCTTCGCGGAGTGAGCTCCGCACCCCTTTTCTCCCAATTTCTGAGGACTAACTTTATAACCGCTCCCTCCATTCTCCCACCGGTGAGGAGAATGAACGTGGAGGAACTCATACTGAAGTACGCGCTCATCAATGCCTACACCCACAAGGGAAAGGCAAACCCGAAGGCTGTTATAGGAAAGGTTCTCGGCGAGAACCCTGAGCTGAGACCGAAGGCGAAGGAAGTCATCCCCATAGTGAACGAAATCGTGGAGAAAGTCAACGGCATGGGCATCGAGGAGCAGGAGACCAAGCTCAGGGAGATTTATCCCGAGTTCTTCGAGGCAAAGAAGGAGAAGAAGGAAGAGAAGAAAGGCCTCCCGCCCCTGCCGAAGGCCGAGAAGGGGAAAGTGGTTACCCGCTTCGCCCCCAACCCGGATGGAGCCTTCCACCTCGGAAACGCGAGGGCCGCTATTCTGAGCCACGAGTACGCGAGGCTCTACGGCGGCAGGTTCATACTCCGCTTCGACGACACTGACCCGAAGGTGAAGAGGCCCGAGCCGAAGTTCTACGAGTGGATTAAGGAAGACCTCGAGTGGCTCGGCTTCAAGGTCGATGAGGTTCACATAGCCAGCGACAGGCTGGAGATATACTATAAGTACGCGGAGGAGCTCATAAAGGGCGGAAAGGCCTACGTCTGCACCTGCCCGCCGGAGAAGTTCCGCGAGCTTAGGGACAAGGGCATCGCCTGCCCGCACAGGGAGGAGCCGCCGGAGGTTCAGCTCGAGCGCTGGAGGAAGATGCTGAACGGCGAGTATAAGGAGGGTGAGGCCGTCGTCAGGATAAAGACCGACCTCAAACACCCCAACCCTGCCGTCCGCGACTGGCCGGCGCTGAGGATAATCGAGGACGCGGACCACCCGCGCGTGGGCGACAAGTACCGCGTCTGGCCGCTCTACAACTTCGCCTCGGCCATAGACGACCACGAGCTCGGCGTCACCCACATCTTCCGCGGACAGGAGCACGCGGAGAACGAGACGAGACAGCGCTACCTCTACGACTACTTCGGCTGGGAATACCCGCAGACGGTTCACCACGGAAGGCTCAGTATCGAGGGGGTCATCCTCAGCAAGTCCAAAACCAGGAAGGGAATAGAGGAGGGCAAGTACCTCGGCTGGGACGACCCCAGGCTCGGCACCATAAGGGCCCTCAGGAGGCGCGGCATAAGGCCGGAGGCAATAAGGGAACTCATCATCGAGGTCGGCCTCAAGAGGAGCGACACCACGATAAGCTGGGACAACCTCGCGGCGATAAACAGGAGGATAATCGAGCCGATAGCGAACCGCTACTTCTTCGTCGCTGACCCGATTCCGATGTACATCGAGGGCTATGACGAGGAATTCACCGCCGAGATTCCGCTCCACCCGGACCACCCGGAGCGCGGTGTCAGGAGGCTCAAGTTCGTGCCCGGAAAGCCCCTCTACGTCTCGAAGGACGACATGGAGCTGTTCAAGCCGGGCAGCTTCGTCCGTCTGAAGGACCTCTTCAACGTCGAGATAGTCGAGGTCTCCGAGGAGGGCATAAAAGCGAGGTTCCACAGCGTTGACTACGAAGTCGCCAGGGAGAACCGCTGGAGGATGGTGCACTGGGTCACCGAAGGCAAGCCCTGTGAGGTCCTTGTCCCCAAGGGGGACGAGCTCGTTGTGAGGAAGGGCCTCCTAGAGAGTGATGCCGGGGTCAGCGTGGATGACGTTGTTCAGTTCGAACGCTTTGGATTCGTCAGAATAGACGAGGTAACGCCCGAGAAGGTCGTGGCGATATTCGCCCACAGGTAACGCGCTTCCACCTCTTTTTTTATCCTTTTCAGTATGGGATTAAAGAGAAGATAAAAGGGGAATCATGCGGTCGTTTTCTGGGCGACCAGCCTGTCGCCAAAGAGACCGAAGAGCACCACGATGGCCGCCAGGACTCCCGAGACCACGTAGAGCCCGCCGGTTCTGAACACTCCGAAGAAGGCG
This sequence comes from Thermococcus sp. 4557, assembly GCF_000221185.1. Lineage (NCBI taxonomy): Archaea > Methanobacteriati > Methanobacteriota > Thermococci > Thermococcales > Thermococcaceae > Thermococcus > Thermococcus sp. 4557. The sequence continues at coordinate 729,093 of NC_015865.1, forward strand.
TAGAGACCTCCCACCACGAACACGAGGGCGCCTACTGCAACCACCGCCATAGCGGGCATCGATAGCTTCTTTCCGGACGAAACCACCGGATAGAGCTCGTATATTGCCGTGAAGAACGTGGCAACGACAACCGCCTTGAGAACCATGTCGGCTATCGAGGGCGGGGAGTCAAAGATGCCTATCAGGAGGGAGATTCCTATGAGGTAAGTCGCGGCCCTGTTTCTTCCGATACCCACCATCGACTCGATGATCTGGAGACCAACCTCCGCGGTTGGGAGCAGGCTGGTCACACCGGCGAAGAACGCCGAAAGGCCGATCAGTGCGAGCAGCGTTGGGTAGTCCGCGAGTATTGTGGGAAGGTCACCCATCATCTGGATGGCGCCCTCTTCACCGCCGTAGACGTACTGGAGGAGCCTGTCCGGGGTGGTCGGGGCAATGGCGTAAACCACGGTTATGGTTGAGAGAACGCCTATGAGGAGCTGGATGAATATACCCGTTCCGATGATGACCTTGGCGTTAAAGCGCTCGTTTATGAAGCTGCCGAGCATGAGGTAGAAGGCCATTCCCAGGCCGACACCGTAGATGGCCCTCTCCGCGGCAGCCTTTATCATGGCGAGGCTTATTCCGTGCCTGGCAACCATCATATGCTTGGCCATTCCCAGGAACGCGGCGTTCTCGGGTATCTGAACCTTGAAGGCAACTGCGGTAACGGCCACCGCGACGACGAAGATTATCGAACCAAAGGCCATGATGGCGAACGTCTTCTCCTTGGCCCTGGTGAGTATCAGGAAAACTATGGCGAACATCAGTATCTTCGCTATCAGCCTGGCAACGGTTCCCGTGCCGAGAACGGGCGAGAGCACCGACAGCATTGTGTTGGCAGTGTAGTACGAGAGAAACATTGCCACGACGACGAAGATGGACAGCACCATCGCCGGCCGCTTGGAAACCTTGTTGTAAAGCTCGACGAAGTAGTAACCCGACTTCATGACAGTCTCTGCCTCAAGTATGGCTATGTAAGTCAGCACCGCCAGGAAGACAACGTAAACCGCCATCCCGGTGATGCCGTACTGGAGCCAGAACTGTGGGAACAGGCCTATGCTGCCGATGCCAGTGGCGAATCCGGCAACCAGGAATATAAGGTACAGGGTCCACTTCTTCACCTCATCCATGATTTCACCCCCTGCGGGTTGGTCGGCTTTTACAATGAACGCTTCCGGTTAAAAATATGTCCCCCCACCACGAAAGTCTAAAAGTTTCAACTTGTATTCTAAGGCACAGTACCGCGCAGAGATGAAACAAAAAGGAAAGTTCAAGCGTCGAGGCTCTTCCACTTCACCAGACCGAGGAGGAACCTGTGGGGCAGCTTCTCGTGGTGCGGGTAAACGCGGAGTGCGTAGTGCCAGCAGGGGTCGCCCAGATGTCTGAGAGCGTTGCCCTCGTAGGTGTAGAGCCACCTGCCGCCTTCGAGCTTCTTTGGATGCCTGAGCTCTATTATGTGGGCCCTCTCGACGTTGTATCCCTCCGCCTTGACCCCGTAGTAGAGCTCCACGCGGACGTCTTCGGGCCTCAGTCCGTCCAGGACGACCTCCACCTCCAGACCGGTTCCGTCCTCGCGAACCTTCGGGTCGCAGAGCCGCACTTCGTCCCACGAGGCGGTAACGCGGTCCTTCCATGCAGCAATGTCCTTCGCACCGCGGTATCCGTCGCGGGTGAGCCATATGTGGTTGCTCATGGCCCTCGAGTAGAACCTGTCCATGTACTCCTTGACCATGCGGTGGGTGCTGAAGCGCGGGGCGATGCCCTTGATGCTCTCCTTCATCATGTAAATCCAGCGCTCGCGGTTGTCGTAGTAGGTCGGGATTATCTCCCTCTCAAGGAGCTCGTAGAGAGCCTGCGCATCCTTCACATCGTCCGCCTCGGTCTCCGGCTCCGTGCTCTCCTCACCGATCACCCATCCGTTCTTTCCGTTGTAGCCCTCGACCCACCAGCCGTCGTAGATGCTCGCGTTGAGGACGCCGTTCAATCCTGCCTTCATTCCGCTCGTTCCGCTCGCCTCCAGAGGTCTGCGCGGGTTGTTGAGCCAGACGTCAACTCCCGCAACCATGAGCCTGGCGCTGCCCATATCGTAGTTCTCCATCACGAATATCTTGCCCCTGAACTCAGGCATCTGGCTGACCTCGTAAACGCGCTTAAGGAACTCCTTCCCCGCCTCGTCCATCGGGTGGGCCTTTCCGCCGAAGACCAGATATACCGGGCGCTCGGGGTCGTTGAGGATCCTCTTCAACCGCTCGAGGTCAGTGAACAGAAGGGTTGCGCGCTTGTAGGTTGCGAAGCGCCTGGCGAAGCCGATGATGAGAGCGTTCTCGTCGATGTTCGGGAGGGGGTCGTCCGTACCGAGGCGCTGGTTCCTCTGCATGACCTTCCTTCTGAGAAGGGCAAGGAACTGCCTCTTGGCTTCGAGATGCGCCTCCCAGAGTTCCTCGTCGGGAATCATCTCAACGGCGTACCAGATACCCTCAAGGTTCGTGTGTTCGCGCCAGACCCTTCCAATGTAGCGGTCGAAGAGCTTCCTCATCTCGTTGTGAACCCACGTCATGGTGTGGATTCCGTTCGTGATGCCCTCGATGGGTATCTCGTCTATGGGAACGTCGGGCCAGAGGTCCTTCCACATGCGCTTGCTGACCTCCGCGTGGAGCTGGCTCACGCCGTTGACGTAGCTCGAAGTTCTTATAGCCAGGAGGGTCATGTTCAGCTGGTCACCCTCCCTGCCGAGTTCCAGAAGCTCCTCCCTGCCCTCGAGGAACTTTGCCAGCCTCTTCCTGACCTCATCTATCGGGAACCTGTCGTGGCCGGCCGGCACCGGGGTGTGGGTGGTGAAAACCGTCGTGCCCCGGACTATGCTGAGCGCCTCGGTGAAGGTGAGGCCCTCCTCCATGTACCAGGCCATCCTCTGGAGGTTCGCGAAGGCAGGGTGCCCCTCGTTGAGGTGAACCACTCCGGGCTCTATTCCGAGCCTCTTCAGGAGCCTCATGCCGCCGATTCCAAGGAGTATCTCCTGCTTTATGCGCTTGTCCATCTCGGCGTTGTACAGGTAGTCGCATATCGTCCTGTCATCGGCGCTGTTCTCCGGCACGTCCGTGTCGAGGAGGTATATCCTGACCCTGCCAACCTTCACCTCGAAGGCCCTGGCGTGGACGATGCCGTCTCCAATCGGAACCTCGACCAGGAGCGGTTTTCCATCGCTGCCAAGAATCGGGGTAATCGGCATCTCCTCCGGCCGATACTCGGGGAATATCTCCCTCTGCCTGCCGTCCCTCTCTATCTCCTGCCTGAAGTAGCCGTGCTTGTAGAGAAGGCCGACCGCTATGAACGGAAGCCCGAGATCGCTCGCGGTCTTCACGTGGTCGCCGGCTAGGATTCCCAGGCCGCCGGAATAGATGGGCAGGCTCCTGCTTATGCCGTACTCCATGCACAGGTAGACTATCGGCTTGTTCCACTTGGGATAGTTGGTCGAGAACCAGGTGCTCTCTGGGTTCATATAAGCCTCGAACTGGTCCATCACCAGCTCGTAGAGGTTCATGAAATCATCGTCGCGGAGGAGCTCCTTGAAGCGCTCTTCAGGTGTGTCCAGCAGGAGCTTAACGGGGTTCTTGTGTTCGCGCCAGAGTTCCGGGTCTATCCGTTCCCAGAGCTTGGTGGCACGTCTGTTCCAGCTCCACCAGTAGTTGTAGGCCAGGTCGGCCAGGCCCTTAAGCGGATGGGGAAGCTTTTCCCTGATTGCATCACACGTGCAAGTATCGAGCTCTGCCATGGCAACCACCCATATATCATCCTGGGTGATACTTAGTCAGCGATGTCCTTAAAAAGCCTTGCCGCTCGACGTTTGACGAAGGCTCACAAAAGGGGAAAAACGGGAGAAAAGCTCACTCCCCCTCAAGGGCGAAGGGGCTGATGTAGTCCCCGTACTTCGCCCTGGCCTCAAGAAGGCGCTTCCGTTCCTCCTCGAGAACCTGGAAGAGCTCATCCGGGACTTCCTTCACCTGCTCGCGGTAGATGCTCTCGATGCGCTCTATCTTGGCGAGAAGCTCCGGAACGCGGATGGTGAACTGCTTCTCGTAGTCCTCCCTGGTGTAATCCTTGTCCAGGACCTCCTTAAAGAGCCTCGCCAAGTCCTCGTACTTCGGAATGTAGCCTATCGGCGTCTCAATGGCATCGACGTCGCCGTGAACCCTCAGCTCCATCCACTTGAGCCAGACGCCCTTGTCGAGCTTGTGGTTGAGCCAGTTCCCGTTCTCATCGCGGAGGAAGTAGTTCACCGCGAATATCTTTGGTGCTTTCCTCAGCTTTTCCCCAAATTTCAGGTAGTTCTCGATGTACTCGCCGAGCGGGACGCTCATGAAGTCGAGTATGGCCATCGGGTTGAAGGCCCTGACGCCCTCTTTTCCGAGGGTGGCAGCGGTGGTCTCGCTCTCAAGCGAGGCGCCCATCGTGATAACGCCGTGCTTCCAGTCAAAGGCCTCCCTCACCGGCGGCCAGGTGTCCTTGTCCCTGCCGCCGAAAATCATTCCGCCGACTTCAACGCCGCACGGGTTCTCCAGGGCCTCCATGTCAACGTTTGGGAAGTGCTCGAGCGAAACGGTGAAGCGGGCGTTCTTGTGGCTCGGGGGTATCTCGTTTCCTTCCCTGTCCTTCTTCCCGCGCCACCACTTTCCGCTGTGGTTCTCGCCCTCCTCCGGAATCTCGACGCCCATCTCGTTCCAGTAGGGCTTTCCGTCCTTGACGAGGACGTTGGAGAAGATTATCTCGACCGGCGAATGCAGTATCTCCCAGATTATCGGGTCGTCCTTCGGGTTGACGCCCTGGATGATGCCGAAGACACCCTTCTCGACGTTGGCTCCCCTGGCAACGCCGTTGACGGGCACTATGAAGCTGAGGTCATCCCCCACGATGTTCTCCCAGCTTATCATGGCGGTGGAGGTCTTTCCGCACATGCTCGGGTAGGCGCCGGTGAAGTAGGTCTTCCTTCCGTTCGGGCCGTTCACGCGCATCAGGAACATGTGCTCGCTGAGCCAGCCCTCCCTGACGGCGCGCTGGATGGTGAGCCTGAAGGCGAGCTTCTTGAGACCGATGGTGTTTCCTCCGTACTGGGTGTTGACGGAGTAAACCGTCTCCCCAACGAGGTCTATGTAGATGCGCCTCTTGTCGAGGTTCTTGCTGGTCTTTCTCTCGTCGAGCTCACCCTCGCTGTGGACGAAGCGGAAAAAGCGGGCGTTTCTACCCAGGCGCTTGAACTCCTCGTAGCCCTTCCTGTAGAGGATGAACTCAGAGTGGGCGACGTAGGCCGAATCCGTGAGCTGGACGGCGGGAATCGTGAAGACCGAGTTCCTGGGTCCGAGGACGAAGAAGCAGACGAAGAGCTCCTTGCCCTTCATAACGCCCTTCATGAGCTCGCGTATCTCCACCAAACCCTCGTCCCTGTCCTTGGTGTTGAGGAAGGGAATCTCCTTTCCACCGGGAACGAGGAGCTTCGTGTTGGCCTTGTCGCGGGCCTGGTCGTAGTAGTTATCGTAGTGAACCGTGTGATTCGGGGTCTCGAGCATCTTTTCCTCGCCGTAGTAGAGGGCCTTCCATTTGACGTAGGCCTCGTCCTCGGGGCTGTCCGTGCAGACGAAGACCTTATCGGGTTCGAGCCACTCAATCCACTCCGCCAGAAACTCGTGGAGTTCGGGGTTGTCCAGGGCCTTGATTTTTTCAAACTGCTCTCTATCAAGGAGCTTTTCAAGCTTCTCAAGGGCGTTCATAATATCGCCTCCGTTGGGAGTTGGATTCAGGCTTAAAAATTCTTCGTCGTTGTGACCAGCAGATAGGGCAATTCCAGGACGTGTTTTGATTATTGTTCAGAAAAAGGAGGACAACCTGTCACAACGACAGGTACCCGATGCCCATATCCATCGACCGGTGTTCATCTCCAGGCATCAGGCGCAAAGTATATTAACTCGCGGTGATATAGACTATCGGTGCTTGTAATGAAAGCCGTGATTCTGGCCGGAGGCAGAGGCACGAGGTTGCTCCCGCTGACTGTGTACCGGCCAAAACCGATGATACCTTTCTTCAATCGGCCGCTTATGGAGTACGCCGTTCAAAACCTGGTGAAGGCAGGCGTGGATGAAATATACGTCCTGGTCGGATACCTCAAAGAGCGCATAACCGACTACTTCGGGGACGGCAGCCAGTGGGGGATCCAGATACACTACTCCAACAAGGACAATGTAACGCTCGGAACTGCAGGTGCCACCAAGAAGGTTGTAAAGAACATGGACGAAACGTTTTTCGTCGTCTCCAGCGACGTGCTGACGAACCTTGACCTGAAGGCGCTCTACGAGTACCACCGCAGGAAAAAAGCCCTCGCCACGATAGCCCTGTCAAGGGTTGAGGACCCCACCCAGTACGGCATAGCCGTGATCAACGACGACGGCAGGATACTCCGCTTCAAAGAGAAGCCGAAGCCAGAGGAGGCCTTCAGCAACCTCGTGAACGCGGGGATCTACGTCTTCGAGCCGGAGGCGTTTGACCTCGTCCCCAAGGGCAAGAACTTCGATTTTTCCAAGGACCTGTTCCCCCGGATGCTGGAGAACGACCTCGCCCTGTACGGGTTCCCGTTCAATGAATACTGGAACGACGTGGGCAGGCCATCCAGCTACCTCCAGGCGACGGAGGACGTGTTCCACGGGCGGCTCCTGCTGCCAGGGCTGCGGACGGAGGGCCTCAAGGGTAACCTCGAGTACGGCGGGGCGCTCGTCACGGGAAGGCGGTGCGTGCTGAGGCGGCCAGGGATAAGGGGGTTCGCGGTGCTTGGAGACGACGTTGAAATCGGCAGAAACGTTAAAATAGAGCGTTCGGTGATATTTTCAGGTGCCGTCATAGAGGATGGTGCCGAAATTCGGGAGGCCATAATAGGCGAAAACGTCCGCATTGGAAAGGGCGTTGTGATACAGCCCGGAAGCGTAATCGGCGACAACACGCTCATCGAAGACTTCAGCAAGATCGGCTCCAACGTCAAGATCTGGGTGGAGTCCCGGATTGGAAAGGAGAGTATAATACTGCCGGATTGAGGTGATGAAAGTGGAGGTGTACTATTCCCCCAGGTTCAACCCTGAGGAGCTCGCCCTTCTCGGAAGGGCAATAGGAACGATATCCCACGGCACGATAATAGTCGGAAGGGACGGAAGGGCCATCTCAAGGTACGGGAAGCGCGCCATGGTGGTCGGAATCGTCAGTACAGGCTCAACCATCATGGACGTCAGACTCATTCCCCTCATAGCCCTCAAGGACTTCGCCATGAGGAAGGGCCTGCCCCTGGCCTACGTGTACTACTACGGCGGCGTCCGCGTTTACGTCAGCGGCATCGATGGCGACGAGATAGGGGCCATACTGGAGAGCAGGAGCTTCATAGAGGCCCACCCCAACGACATCGGGGCGACGGTCTATTATCCCAACGCCCTCGACGACTTCCTCCACGAGGTCTTCAAGCACTACAACTTCCACATCGATGGAAAGGCCCTCGTCGATGCCATGAACACCCCAGCGGTGCTCTTCTTCCCGCGCATGAGCGACCACTTCGGCTTCGAGATTGAGCTGATCAACGATATGATGACCAGCTACCTTCCCCCGAAGCCCAAGGAGGTCTTCCTCCACAAGCTCGGGAAGGGTGACTACGACTTCGGACTGCGCTTCAGGCCAGAGGGGGTCGTCGAGTTCTACAAGGACGGGGAGGAGCTGGAGTTCGGCAGCATCTGGAAGCTGCTCGACCACATGAAAAAGAACCTTTGAATTTTTGGACTCTTTTTAAATCCTTTTCAAAAATTTTCACGGAAAAGCGTTAAAAAGGCCCGCGCCGTTATAATTCTCCGTCCATTTTGGAGGTGACCTCTGTGGGAGCATTCATAGTCATTGAGGGCATCGATGGCGCAGGTAAATCAACTCAGGCAAAACTTCTGGCAGAGTGGTTTGAGGAAAAGGGCCACGAGGTCGTTCTAACAAAGGAGCCGACCGACACTGCTTTCGGGAAGCTCATCAGGAAGCTCGTGCTCACCGGCGGAAAGGAGGGCATCATAGACGGGGCGAGGATAAGCCACGAAGCGGAAGCGCTCCTGTTTGCCGCCGACAGGGCAGAACACGTCAGCAAGCTAATAAAACCCTCAGTAGAAGCAGGTAAAATCGTCATATCCGACCGCTACTTCTACTCGTCCCTCGCCTACCAATGGGCGAGAGGGCTCGACCTTGAGTGGCTCATTGACCTCAACAGATTCGCCGTGAGGCCCGACCTCGTGATACTCCTTGATCTGCCCGTTAAGGAGAGCATGAAGCGCATAAACGGGCGGAGCATAAAGACCGAGTTCGACAAGATAGTCGAGCTCCAGAAGAAGGTGCGCGAGAACTACCTCAAACTGGCGGAGCGCTTCCCCGAGATGAGGATAGTCAACGCCCTGGCGAGCGTTGAGGACATCCACAACGACATAGTCGCGCTCGTGGAGCACGAGCTCTTCAAGAAGTGATGGGGTCTGCCAGTGCCAGTCTCATCATTCGGTAGCAAATCAGACCGGTAAACGCTCTTCATCCCCCTTCCCTTCTCGGCGGTTGCTTTTTAAAAGGTTCCCCCAAGATTCTCCCGGCCGATGACGAGCGTTAGCCACGCTGAGCGGTGAGGAGAAGAGGGTTAGCCGAGGCCGTTCTGAATCTCAGAATTTCTTGAGGGTTTATATCACATGACGCCCAAATAGAGACTGGGTGAGCCGATGAGAGCCCTTGAGATTAGGGGACTGAAGAAGAGTTACGGGGATTTTTTGGCATTGAAGGGAATAGACCTCACGGTCGAGGAGGGCGAGGTTTTCGCGCTCCTGGGGCCGAACGGGGCCGGAAAGACGACGCTCATAAGGATTCTGGCCGAGGGGCTGGGCTACGACTCCGGTGAGATAGCGGTCTTTGGTGAGCCCCTCTCAAAGAGGACCGCCAGACTGATCGGCTACGCGCCCCAGGCGAGTGTGGCCTACGACCTCTTAACCGTGGAGGAGAACCTGCGCTTTTACGCCGACCTCTACGACGCACCGAAAGAACGGGTGAAGAAGCTCATTTTGGAGTTCTCCCTGCCCGCGAAGAAGAAAGCCAGAGAGCTGAGCGGCGGCTTTAAGAGGCGCCTCAATCTGGCAATAGCGCTTCTCTACGAGCCGAGACTCCTCATCCTCGACGAACCTTCCGCCGGACTCGATGTGCCGTCGAGGAGGGAGCTCTGGAGCCTGATCATGAGACTCCGCAAGGAGGGGCGGACGGTACTCCTGGCGACCCACTACATGGAGGAGGCGGAGGCATTAGCGGACAGGGTGGCGATAATGAACGAGGGAAGGGTGATAGCCGTCGGGACCCCGGACGAGCTGAAGTCGCTGGCGGGGGAGGGAAGCGTGATACACGTCGAAGGCATTCTGAAGGACACAGAACTCGTGAGAAAGGAGTTCCCGAGGACGATAGAGCGCGAGGGGACGCTCAGGATTGGCGTGGAGGAAGCAAAAACTGCCCTGCCGAGGGTCGTCGAACTGCTCGTTGAAGCTGGGAGTGAGATAAGGACGATAAGGGTTGAAGAGCCGACACTCGAGGACGTTTTCCTGAAGCTCACCGGGAGGGGATTGGAATGAAGGCTAGAGCCATCAAGGCCATAATCGGCAAGGACTTGAGGGAGACGAGAAGGGAGAGAATGGCGCTCTTCTGGATATTCGTCTTTCCGCTCATGTGGATCACCCTGCTGGGGGGAATATGGGGCGGCCACAACCCGCCGATAACCGTTGACGTCGGCGTCGTATACTTCAACGAGAGTGCCCCCTTCACCGCGGCGGACATTGTTAACGTGATGGAAAACGTGACGATGGAGGGTGTCCACGTTTTCAAGGTCAGGGGGTACCCCAACGAGAGCGCTGGGGTGGATGCCGTTAGAGCCGGAAGAATCGATGTTCTCCTGGTATTTCCAAAGGGCTTCGGAGAGAACGTTTCGAGCGGTCTGCAGGCAGAGGTTTACGCCTACTTCGACAGGAGCGACCCTCAGAACTACCAGATAGTGAGCGGCGTCATCAAGGGCTTCTTCTCCGAGTTTGAGAAGGAGATGACCGAAAGGCGCTTGAACATAACCCTGGGCTACATGGAGAAGTACGTTCCAGCGAATGCAATGGGGAACTTCACGGTGGCTGACCTCGAAAGGTACATGCTCGGACTCACGAATCCACTCGAGCTGGAGGAGAGGGAAGTGAAGGGAGAAGCGCCCTCCGCTATTCAGTTCTACGTCACGAGCTTCATCGGGATTCAGTTCCTCTTCGCCACGATGCTCATGATAGGCTCCGGGACCCTTGAGGAGATAGAGCACGGAACGCTGAGGCGCATAGCGGCCTCGCCGGCGACGGCGTGGGACTTCCTGGCCGGAAAGATGCTCTCGACCTTCATCGTCATAACCGTGAGCATAGTCATTGGAATAGTTTATGCAAAACTGGTCTTCGGAGAGACCATCTTTCCAAGTGCCCTCGGCTGGCTCATAATATTTCTCGCGGCGGTCTTCTCAATGAGCCTCGGACTGGCGATAGCCATGGGCACGAGGAGCATAAAAGCAACGAACGCGATAGTCAACCTCATCTCGATGCCCCTGCTTTTCCTAGCCGGCATCGTCGTCCCGGCGAGCATACTTCCCGAGTGGGCGAGGCCCATAGCGAACTACTTCCCGCTCGGAACTGCACTGAAGAGCCTCCGCCTGCTGGAGCTCTACCACAGGCCAACAAGCGAAGTCCTGCCCGACGTTGTCTGGGTCGCCCTCGCAACGCTCGGCATGCTCTTCATCGCGGTGATACTCTACAACTGGGCGGTGAAGAGGCTGACCTAACCCTTATCTTTCCCCTTACGAACCCCAAAAACTCTCTGAGGAACTCCATCCCGGCATCGTTGTTCACCGCCTTGGGGTGGATGGACAGGAGGAAAGTTCCCCTGGTGTGGGCGTACGAGGCCCTGGCGCTCGCCAGCTGGTAGTCTAGGAAGGGGCTGGGAAGGTACCACGTGTACTCCCGGTTGCAGACGGGTTCAACGGTTCCGTTGGGAAAGTACACGAAATCCTCCCCGATGACGGTTATGTTGCGGGACAGGAGAACCGCCAGTGCATCCTCCGAGAGGGAATACCTGGGGGCTATGAAGTAAGCAGGCGATGCGTTGAGCAGGGCGAGTGCCTCGAGGCCGAGCTCGAGCTTCTCCGCGGCCAAGTTCGCGCCGCAGTCAAACTCGTCCCCTGTGTGGGTGTAGCCGTGAAGCTCCACGTGGTAGCCCTCCGCCTCCAGCTCTCGAAGGAAAGCCACGAAGGCGGGGTAATCCTCAAGCGGCATCTCCCCGCCGTGGTTCGGAATCACGAAGAGGTAAGTCACGTTCTGGAGAGAATAGGCATCTATCAGGGCGGTTATCTCCCTCAGCTGCTCGAAGTATCCGGGGCTGACGTCGTGTATGAGAATGGCGAAGTCCCCGAACCGGGGGATGTAGGCGGGCGCGGATGTGGATGACGACGCCGCGAAGACGAGGACGATGATGACAATGGCCGAGATTTCCGCTTTCATGCTCCCACGGGAAAAAATAGAAACCAGGGGCTAAAAGCCTAACCCATGACCTTTCTCAGAAACTCCCCAACCCTGGCCTTCCATTCCTCGGGGTGGAACTTGAGCGTTCTCACGTGGGGGGCGTCGGTAACCCAGAGCTCAACGCCAGGGTTGATCTTCCTGTTCCTCTCGTAGAACTCCCTGATTTCCTCAACCGTGACCAGGGGGTCTTTTTCACCGGCTATCAAGAGGATCGGCTTTCTGACGTCATCGGCGTACTCTACGGGGTGAACCTCCTTCCCACCGCTGAAGAGCCTCGTGAAGGGCTTAACGAAGATGTGCAGCCACTCGGGCAGTTTGGCGAAGTACCTCAGCCCCCTGGCACCCGTCTTGTCGAGGTCCATCGGCGGGGAATCGGCGACGCCGCAGCAGACCTCCGGAATCTCGGCGAGCGAGCGTATGGTCAGCATGGCACCCATCGAGAAGCCTATCAATCCGATTCTACTGCTGCTCTCGGGGTGCTTCTCCCTCAGCCACCTTACGGCCGCCCTCACGTCGGCTATCTCCCTATCGCCGACCGTAGTGTACTTTCCTTCGCTTTTTCCGTGGGCCCTGAAGTCAAAGGCGAGGACGTTGTAGCCCTCCCTGAGAAGGAACTCGATCGTGGGCTTTATGTAGAGGTCGTTCCACCTGCTCGCCGTGTAGCCGTGGAGCGGAACAACGGTTCTGTCGCTCCCGTTCGGAATCCACCAGCCGCTCAGCTTGATCCCGTCCTCCGTTTCAATGGTGACATCCTCGTAATCGTAGCCGAGGTCTTTCGGAGTCCAGCCTCCCACCAGGCGCGGCGGCTTCACCATTTTGTAACCCACGAAGGCCGAAAAGGCCAGGAAGAGCAAAAGGAGGAAGAGAACGAGCCAGACAATCATCCCCTCCTCACCTCGAGCTCCTTCATGCTCCATATAAGGGGCATCGCGAGGAACACAAGGATGGCCCCTATCGGGAAGAGAATGCGGTAGTTACCGCCGGCGAGGTCAACGATGGCCCCACCCACCGTGCCGGCGAGCAGTACGGGGATCGACTTGGTGGCCTCGTAGACACCATAGTAGCGCCCCGTAAAGGCCTCCTTCTCGAACCTGGTGAGGAGGTCGCCGACCACGGGGTAGGATGCCGCTATGAGCGCCCCCCATCCGATTCCGGCCATGAACAGAGCCATGTAAATCTGGGCCTCAGTGTGGATGAACCACCCCCAAAGGAGCGGCAGGGCGAAGATGAAGCCCCCCATGATTATGCTGAGCCTCCTGCCAACCCTGTCGTAGATGTAGCCGCCAGGGAGGGAGCCAACGAGCACGGCAACGTTGAAGAGCGCCATCAGGTAGAGGCCCATCGAGGTTACCGCATCGATGTTCTCGGGTGTCGCACTGCCCTTGAGTATGAACGCTATGATGCCGTACAGGAATATGGCTATGAACTCGAAGCTCATCCACCAGAGAATCTGGGCGGTGTAGAACTTCAGGAAGTCCTTCGTGGCAAATATGCTCTTCACGTATCCCGAAAGGCTCTCGTTTTCCTTTATCTCCGGGACCTCCGGCTCCCTGACCCTGTGATAGACAAAAGCCGCCGCGATGAAGAGGAAAAGCGCAGTGAGCCCGAACGGACCGATGTAGTCCTTCCCGTACTTCACAACCATGAAGCCCCCAAGGCCGAAGAGGAAGAGGTTGCCGGCCCACTCGAGGAGCGTTATGACTCCGCTCGCCTTTCCTCGCTGGCCGCTCTCAACCGTGTCCGGCATCAGGGCCCTGAACTGGGCGGTGTAGAGGTGGAGTGAGAAGTACAGGAAGCCCAGCGTGAGGGCAAAGGCCCACAGGGGAGCCCCCATCCTGTAGGCCGTCCATATCATGAGCGTCGCCAGCGCCGCGAGGATGCCGCCGATGAATATGAAGGGCCTCCTCCTTCCGTGCCTTGACTTGAGGGTATCGCTGTAATAGCCGAGGAGCGGCGGGATTATCAGGCCTATGAATCCCTCGAGTGCCAGAATGCTTCCCTTCACAAAGGCGGAACTCGTGTAATCGGAGAGCAGGGGGAAGGAGAACCCCTTGTTGAGGGCCCATCCCATGCTCCTGCTGAACCCCAGGAGTGCCAGACCGAGAACAACACCCCAGTTGAACTTCCGTTCCATGGTACCACCCCCTTATTCTTAGCAATCCACGGCGATTTGAATTTCAAATAAATAGGAGGGGAAAATTAAACTCAATCCATGTCCGGAACGTAGTCGAGGGCGTCGCCCTTCCTCCGAACGATGTCGCCCCTCCGGACGAACTGCATCGCCACGGCCGCGAGTATGAAGAAGAGCGTCGCGAAGGGCAGGAGGGTCCTGTAGCCGATAACGTCGAGGAACGCACCCGCGAAGGGAGGGGCAACGAGGTTTGCCGCCTGGCTGAAGAAGTAGTAGAGACCCGTGTACCCTCCGAGCTTCTCCTCGGTCGTCATGTCCACGACCATCGGCAGGGAATTGACGTTTACCATGGCCCATCCCATGCCGCCCACGAAGAACAGGCCCATGAACGTCATGACGACGGGGTCGCTCAGGGAGCTGGATTCGGGTTTCGAGCCCTCGCCGACGAGATACGCGGCAAGCATTATTCCAATGACTATTATGAGACCCAGGGTTATCGTCCTCCGCCTTCCGAAGCGGCCGCCGATGAACCCGGCGGGGATTGCGAAGAGCATGAAGCTGAGGCTGAAGACTCCGAGCATGAAGGCCCCGGTGCTCTCCTCTATCCCAAGGTAGTACTTGGCGTAGCTGGTGAAAAAGGTCTCCAGCGAGTTGAAGGCTATGAACCAGAGGAATATCGCGAGGAGGACCGCCAGGAGGCTCCTCTCGTGACTCGTGAACACGTCCTTGAGGTTGTCCTTCAGCTCACCGAAGCTCTTGTGGGACGTCTCTGAGAGCAGTTTACTTACGCGTATCTTCTTCCCGGGAACGCGGTACTCTTCAGGCTCTGGAACAACAAAAACGACGAGTATGTTGGCGAGGAGCATTATCGCGGCACCGAAGTAGAATGGATAAGCGTAGTTCATATCGTAGAGCGCCTTGCCCCCGAAGTACGCCAGCAGGGCGCCGAGACCCCCCATGAAGTTGATTATTCCGTTGGCCTGGCTCCTCTTTTCGCTCGGCGTTATATCCGGCATGAACGCAACGACCGGGGAGCGGAACAGCGCCATAAAGAAGTTCATCAGGATAATCGTTCCCATGAAGAGGGCCAGGCTTTCGTGGGTCCTCGCCACCGGGATGAGCGCGAACATCAGAGCCGCCGACGGTGCGCCCAGCAGGATGTACGGCTTACGCCGCCCGATCCGCGTTCTCGTCATGTCGCTGAGCGCGCCCAGGAACGGGAGCAGGAGAACCGCGAAGAGGTTGTCGATGGTCATGATGAAGCCCGTGGCTGTCTTGCTGAGGTGGAACGTATCCTGGAGAAAAATCGGGATGTACGCGTTGTAGAGGGCCCAGATGATGCTTATTCCAAAAAATCCAAAACCGAGTATGAATATCCTGCTGTACTTAAACTCCAATCCTTGCACCCCCATTCGATTATAGGGTTTTAATTAACAGGGAAAATACACGGATGAAACTTTTAAGGCTTGTGAGCTCATTTTTGAGCGGTTGGAGAGGTGACAACTATGGACAGTGAGAGACCTCTCATCCTTGGACACAGAGGGGTCAGGGGAAGGCTCGAGAACACGCTACCATCCTTCGAGAGGGCGCTCAGATACGCGGATGGAGTGGAGTTCGATGTGAGACTGACCCGCGATGGAAAGCTCGTAACCCACCACGACGCGGGCTTTTACTCAGACGGAGCTTTCTACCCCCTCAAAAATCTAACCTTCGTCGAGCTGAGAAGGCTGCACCCGAGGGGGAGGATAATACCGCTGGTGAGGGACGTCTTCACACGGCTTAACAGTGCGGTATTCAACGCCGACGTTAAAGAGGTCAATGCAGTTGAACCCCTGCTAAGGGAGGCGGAACGGTACGGGACCCTCAAGAGAACCGTCTTTTCTTCGGAGAGACCGGAGATAGTGGAGACCGTTCTGAAGGCATGTCCCAACTGCAGGGTGGGTTTTTCAATAGTGGGCTATTCCTCCATCCTGTGGGTTCCGCGGTTGAAGGGAATCTACTCCCTCCACGTGCCGATAGATGCAATTTCGTACGTTGGGTACGGGGCGTTCAGGAGCCTTCTCCAGACCTTCAGAAAGCGTGGACTTAGAATTTACCTCTGGAACCACGGGATGAACGAACTCCTCTGGGTACCCAGGCTTCTCCCGCTCGTGGACGCCGTCATCTCGGACGACCCGGTGAGACTTAGAAAAGTTTTTACGGCCTGAGGCGAGTATCAGGGAGGTGATTTTCGTGGCGGAAAGAAAGGTCTTCCTGCTCGGCCACAGGGGCTACTCCGCCAGGTACCCCGAGAACACGCTTCTTGCTTTCAAAAAGGCGGTTGAAGCGGGTGCCGATGGAATTGAGCTGGACGTGTGGCTGACAAAGGACGGGGAGGTCGTGGTGATCCACGACGACACGGTTGACAGGACGAGCAACGGGAGCGGTAGAGTCAAGGATATGACGCTGGACGAGCTGAAGTCCCTGGACTTTGGGAACGGAGAGAGGATTCCAACGCTCGAAGAAACCTTCGAAGCCCTCCCGGAGGATGTTCTAATCAACGTGGAGATAAAAGATGTAGAAGCGGTGAAAAAGACGGCCGCAATAATCGGGGCAAACAACCCGTCGAGGGTTATGGTGTCTTCGTTCCTAATCGATGCCCTCCATGAGTACAGGAAACACGACAGGGAGACAAGGATGGGGCTCCTCGTGGACAGGGAGGAGACGCTCGCACGGCTCCCTGCCCTCATCGGCGAGCTATCTTTGTGGTCAATAAATCCGCCTGTGGAGGCGCTTGAACTCATCGGTGTGGAAAAAACAGTGGGTGCCCTCCAGATGGCCAGGGGGGCGGGCCTTAAGGTCGTTCTGTGGTCCCTCAAAGATGAGACCTACTACGCCAACGATAACCTCGTCCGCCTCGGCGGACTCTTCGATGGGGTCATAGTCAACGACGTGGAAAGGATGATTGAGTACCTGTCAAGGTTAGGGTTAAGGTGAAGACCGAATCCCTAATATACCTCCTTGCTCTTTCTTCCTCTTCGGTGGGCATCAATGGAAAGGTTCATCCTCTCCCTCGACGAGGGAACTACCTCAGCCAGAGCAATAATCTTCGACAGAGAGAGCAACGTTCTAAGCGTCGGCCAGTACGAGTTTCCCCAGCACTACCCCAAGCCCGGCTGGGTCGAGCACAACCCGGAAGAGATATGGGACGCCCAGTTCAGGGCCATCAAGACCGCCCTGGAGAGGGCAAAGATCGAACCAAGCCAGATAGCGGCGATAGGCGTTACTAACCAGCGCGAAACGACGATAGTCTGGGACAGGAGCGGTAAGCCGCTCCACAACGCGATAGTCTGGCAGTGCCGGAGAACGGCCGAGATGGTGGAGAAGATAAAGAGGGAATACGGTGATGTAATCAAGGAGAAAACGGGCCTCGTGCCGGACGCATATTTCTCGGCCAGCAAGCTGAAGTGGCTCCTCGACAACGTCCCAGGTTTGAGGGAAAAGGCCGAGAAAGGGGATGTTCTCTTCGGAACGGTTGATACATTCCTAATCTACCGCCTCACCGGAGAGCACGTCACAGACTACTCCAACGCCTCAAGGACGATGCTTTTCAACATCAGGAGGCTCGAATGGGACGATGAGCTTCTCGAAATCTTCAACATCCCAGAGGAGGTTCTGCCCGAGGTCAGGGAATCGAGCGAGGTCTACGGCTACACCAAGAGGGAACTCCTCGGTGCGGAGATACCCGTCAGCGGCAACGCGGGCGACCAGCAGGCGGTACTGTTCGGCCAGGCGGGATTCGAGGCAGGAATGGTCAAGGCCACCTATGGAACGGGGAGCTTCATCCTGGCCAACACGGGCAAGACCGTCCGCTACTCCAACAACCTGCTCACGACGATAGCGTGGGGACTCAACGGGAAGATCACATACGCCCTCGAGGGGAGCGTCTTCATAACCGGTGCGGCAGTTCAGTGGCTCCGCGACGGAATCAGGATAATAAAGAGCGCGCCCGAGACCGAAGAACTCGCGAGAAAACTTGAGAGCAACGAGGGGGTCTACTTCGTCCCGGCCTTCGTAGGACTCGGTGCCCCCTACTGGGACCAGTTCGCGAGGGGGCTGATAATCGGCATAACGCGCGGAACCGGCAGGGAGCACCTCGCGAGGGCGACTTTAGAGGCCATAGCATATCTGACGCGCGACGTGGTCGAGGAGATGGAGAGGCTCGTCGGAATAAAGGAGCTCCGCGTCGATGGGGGAGCGACTGCGAACGACTTCCTGATGGAGTTCCAGGCGGACATACTCAACAGGCGCGTCGTCAGGCCCGTCGTGAAGGAGACCACAGCCTTGGGGGCGGCATATCTGGCAGGCCTCGCCGTCGATTACTGGGAGAGCCTCGAGGAGATAAGGAGCCTGTGGAAGGCGGAGAGGGTCTTTGAACCGACGATGGACGAAGAAACGAGGGGGCGGCTCTACCGCGGCTGGAAGGAGGCCGTGAAAAGGGCGATGGGCTGGGCGAAGGTTGTTGGGGCCTGACGAACGCACGGCCCCGGCCCCTTCTTTTTTGATGTAAATGCAAAACCTGAAGTTGCCGGCAGGGCGAACGCCATATCTGTTCATTCGGCGAGTGTCCACCCATGTCCTTCCTTCTCATGCCCAGAACTGTTCTGTCCGCCCTTTTCAGCCAAACTTAAGGTTAAGGAAAGCTTTAAAACGGTGAAAGTCCTTTCTCAAGTTAAATCGAGGTGAAGGGTATGAAAACGAAAGTGGCCATAATAGGCGCGGGGATTAGTGGAGCCAGCATAGCGCGCGTCCTGAGCAGGTACGAGAACCTCGAGGTTCACCTGATAGAGAAGGCACCGGACGTTGGCTGGGGCGTCAGCAAGGCGAACACGGCTTTGATCCACGGCGGTTACGATGATGACCCGGAGAGGTACCCAATGAGGGCGAAGCTGTGCATAAGGGGAAACAGGCTCTGGCACCAGTGGGTCAAGGAGCTAGAGATTCCCCACATCTGGAACGGTGCTTTAATCGTCGCGACGAAGGATGATGACTTCGACGAGCTTGAGAAACTTTTAGAGCGCGGAAGGAAGAACGGCGTCCCCGAGATGAGGCTCGTTGATAGGGAAGAACTCTTCCACCTTGAGCCGAACCTGACCCCCGAAGCGATAGGCGCCCTGTGGGTTCCGATAGTGGGGCAGATTGGGCCGATTCCAGCCGTCATAGCGATAACCGAGAACGCAGTGGCGAACGGCGTAAAAACTCACCTCGAGACAGAGGTCACCGGCATAAAGGTCGAGAACGGCGAGGTTAAGGGAGTGGAGACCAACAACGGGTTCATAGAGGCTGACATCGTCATCAACGCCGCGGGCCTCTACGCCGACAGGATAGCGAGAATGGCTGGCATAGACTACTTCGAGATACACCCGAGGAAGGGAGAATACTGGCTCTTCGACGAGGGACTCCCCGGACCGAGGAGGGTTCTCTTCCCGACCCCGACCCCGATAAGCAAGGGAATCGTGGTAACAACCGAGGTATCCGGCCATCTGATGATAGGGCCGAACGCCCAGGATCTGCCGCCCGAGGAGAAAGAGGACCTTTCCACCACAAGGGAAGGGCTCGAGGAAGTCTGGGAAGGGGCAAAGAAGCTCTGGCCCCAGCTTCCGCCGAGGAGCAAGGTCATCAGAACCTTCGCCGGATTGAGGCCAGAACCGACGGGAGGGGACTTCATAATCAAAGCCGAGGAAGAGGTCGGGGGCTTCATCAACGTCGCCGGAATACGCTCTCCGGGACTCACAAGCGCCCCTGCCATAGCCCACGAGGTTGCCGGGATAATCGAACGCGACCTCGGGGTAAAGCTGGTCGAGAAAGAGAAGTGGAACCCCTACAGGAAGGAGATAAGCCACCTCTTCATGATGAGTCCCGAGGGGGTGAACGAGGCCGTAAAGAGGAACCCCTCTTACGGAAAGGTGGTCTGCAGGTGCAACAACGTGAGCGAGGGGGACGTGCTTGAAGCCATTGAGAGGATGAAGTTCATAGGCGTTAAAACGCCGAGCGTGGATTCCGTGAAGTTCAGGACGAAGGCAACCACCGGGACATGCCAGGGGAGCTTCTGCAGGCCGAAGATAGTCATGCTCCTCGCGAGGGAGTACGGAGTTGAGCCGTGGAAGGTTACCCTGAAAGGTAGGGGAAGCGAGATTGGAGTGGGCGACGTCAAGGCCCTTCTCAGGGGGGATGCCTGATGTTCCCGGGGATTCCGATGCTGAACTACGATGTTGTGGTCATCGGCGGCGGACCGGCAGGCATGGCGGCCGCGGCAAGGGCCAAGGAACTGGGGCTGAACGTTCTCCTCCTGGATGAGAACGACTACCTGGGAGGGATACTCCCCCAGTGCATACACCCCGGCTTCGGACTGCACTACTTCAGGGAGGAACTGACCGGCCCGGAGTTCGCGGCGAGGCTCGCGAAGAGGCTGGTCGAGCTCGGGGTGGAATACAGAACCGCCGCGAGGGTTATGGAAATCAGAAACTACTCCGACCTGGAGAAGGTCGTGATCTTCACATCCCCAAGCGGGGCTTACCAGGCGTGGGCCAAGGCAGTCATATACGCCGCCGGCGCTCGCGAGAGGCACGCCTTCGAGATAGGAATCGTCGGCGATAGGGTTGCCGGAGTCTACACCGCGGGGGAGGCCCAGACGCTCATGGACATCTACGGGGTTCTGCCCGGGAAGGAAATCGTCATCGTCGGCTCCGGGGACGTTGGCCTGATAATGGCGCGCCGCTTCGCCCTTGAAGGAGCGAAGGTGAAGGCCGTCATTGAGCTGATGCCCTACCCCGGTGGATTGGCCAGAAACGTTATGATTCTGAGGGACTTCGATATTCCACTCTACCTGAGCCACAAAGTCGTGGAGGTCCGCGGAAAGGGAAGGGTCGAGAGGGTGAAGGTAGTAAAAGTGGACGAGAACCTCAACGAAATCCCCGGAAGCGAGTTCTGGATCGAGGCGGATGCACTGATTATCTCCGCCGGGCTCGTGCCCAGCGTCAAGAAGCTGACGGCCATAGGGGTTGAGATTGACCCGTCCACCGGCGGGCCGGTTGTGAACGACAGGCTCGAGACGAGCGTTCCCGGGGTTTTTGCCGCTGGAAACGCGCTCCTCATCAACGACCTCGTCGATTACGTTGCGGAGCAGGGAGAGCTGGCGGCCGAGGGGGCGAAGGAGTTCATCGAGAACGGCGGAATAGAGAGCAGGAAGTGGATCCGGGTTGAGAAAGGAGAAAACGTCCGCCTCCTCGCCCCACACCGCCTCAGCGGGGAGCGCGACGTTTACCTCTACCTGCGCGTTGCCAGGCCAATGGAAGACGTCGAACTCAGGATTCCCGAGGTCGGGAAGCGCGTAAAGCTCTCCCTGGCAACGCCGGCAGAGATGCTCAGGGTGAAGCTGAAGGCGGAGGAGATCAGGGATGCAGAGAAGCTCACCGTCGAGGTGGTGAGGGAATGACGAAGACGTACCGCTTCACCTGCATCGTCTGCCCCCTCGGCTGTTCAATCGAGGTCGAGGTGGAACACGGAAAGGTGAAGGACGTCAAGGGATGCAAGTGTCCGCGCGGTAAGGAGTGGGCGAGTCAGGAGGCCACCAGCCCCAGGAGGGTCGTCATGAGCGTCGTTCATGTGGAAGGCGGCGCGCTGCCAACGGTGAGCGTTAAAACTGCGGAGCCGGTGCCGAAGGAGCTGATTCCAGAGCTGATGAAATTCCTGGCGGGGCTGAAGCTCAAGGCGCCAGTGGAGATAGGGGAAGTCGTTGCCGAGTGGAACGGAATAAAAATAGTGGCCACGAGGGGGGCTTAGCCCCCTCACCAGAATATTTCCTCAAAGTCTCCAGCGTTCTTTATACCCTCTGAGGCCTTTATCTCAACGGGCTCGTTGATGTTCGACAGGGCAACGGTTTCATGGAGGATCATGTGGATATCGGTCGTCTCCCCGCTGTAGTTCTTTATCGTCATTATGAGGTACATGTGGGTTTCGATGAAAGTTGGCATTCCGTCCTTCGTCAGGTGAACCTCCACCCAGCCGGAGTTCGTGGTGACGTTCACCCCCCTCTCGCCATCGACGCTCCAAAGCTCGTTGAGGTATCCGGTCTGGTTTGTGGCGTTCGCGAACTCCCAGAAGGTAACGTTCACCCTGAAGGCGTAGCCGTCGGCGAGTTTCTCTATGGTGACGTTCTTCTCGTTGAGGAGATTCCTTATGTAGTCCACGTTGAGGGAGCCCCTGGCCTGGGAGTAGAGGTCATCGTCGGGGGAGACGTTGTACCACTTCCCGTCGACCATGAAGTAGACGCTGGAGTTGTTGACGAAGTAGGGCCAGTCCATGTTAACGTCCATCCCCATCATGTGCATCGTTATGCTCATGTTTCCTTTCTCCAGCCCGGCCGTGTTGTTGAAGACGCCAACGGAGCGACCCGACATCGTGAAGTTTATCGTCTTATTGGTGTACGGGTCGGTAAAGTGCATGCTCATTGAAAAGTTCTGGTCGTAGCTGGCGGTTTCTATGCTCTGGAGGGCCTCGAGGACCTTCTCCTCGGTGAGGCCAGCTTGATCCCCCATGCAACCACTCGCCAGCACCACGAAGCCTATCAGGAAAAGCGCCATCAGCCGCTTCATTGTACTACCCCCAGTTGTGCTCAGGAGAATGTGGGAAAGTTGCTTTAAATACTTTTTCTATTCAGATTTTGCACACCATCGATAAAAGTTTGCAAAAAGTGGAAACAATCACCAGGGCTCCCGCTCCCAGGGCTTTGGGTAGGGTATCTCCCCGAGCTGGTCGCGTAGGTACCTCTTGAGGAGGGGCTTCAACCAGCCTATTAAAACCTGCCAGCAGTGGGTCTCTTCAATCTCGTAGGTTTCGTAGGTATCCACGTAATCCACCAGAACGCTGCTGTTCCTCGGGTCGTAGTTGAGGGAGTGGGTGGTGTTGAAGGAGACCCACCTTAGAGTGTCCCCCTCATAAACCGCCTTAAGCCGGAGGTGGGTATTCAACGGCCATCCTTTCGCGTCCTTGGAGAGCACCAAAATTGAGTACTCGTCTTTACTGACGAGCCGCCTCGACAGGGCCTTTTTCTCGAACTCGTCTATTAGTGCGTGGGGGTCGTTGAACCTCTTGGAATCGTTCTCCTCCGGGAAGTAGGAGCTAACGAACCTAACCCTCCATTCGTCGTCCACCTGGTAGTAGGCCCTGAAGACGCCCGGACACGCCACCCCATAGCCCATCTTCGAGAAGGACATGAAACCTCGGCTTTCAAGCTCGTAGCGGTAGGTGTAGCCCTCCAGGGACATCGGAACGAGGAGCAGAATTGAGAGCAGGAGAAGGACAACACCGAGCACCTTTCTCCGCCTCGACATGCAGACCACCCGGGTCAGTTGTTCCACGGGCCGAGCATCTCGAAGCTCCCTCGGATTTCTGCAACCTCTCTCCGGTTCCAGTCAATGTAGTTCCTCTCGCTTCTCCATGTGAAGCGTCCGCCCTTAAGCTCGCCCTCCCCGTTCACCCGGAGAAAGGCGATTATCTCGTACCTCTCCTCGACCCTGCTCCCATTCTCGATGGTCCCAACGGCGTAGCTCTCCCTCCCCCCGAGAACGACGCGGATTTCGTATTCATCCCGCCCGACCTTCTCGATTCCCTCAACCGTGCCCTCCTTTAAAACCCAGTTCGCGAAGTTGAGCGCGTTCCACTCCACTCCTTTGCTGTAGAGTGCAACGTCCCAGTTGAGGTCGTAGAACTCCTCGCCAGGAACTGCCCTTACAATCGAGGTTCCGTTCCCCGAAGTCACCCTCCAGAAGGCGCTTTGGTTTTCATAGCTAACGCAGGCAAAGATTTCCTTCTCGGTGAGATTGTCGGCAAGCTCCGCCCTCCAGCAGAAGGAGTTCTGGTCCCCAATGGCATCGAGAACGTCCTCCGCAGATGGCCCTTCCAGCGTCCCATTCACCACGGCCCAGACCGCCAGCACTACGAGAACAGCCACCGCGGCAGCAACCGCCGTTTTTCTCATCACGCCCACCGAAAAAAGTTTGAAAATGAAAGGCTATAAAGGTTACCATCAAGGGTGGAATCTCACAGCGCCTCAAACTTCTGCAGAAATATCCTGAGGTCCGTCCTGAAGGGTTCCTCGGCCCGCTCCATCTCCTCGTTCAGCAGCTGGAGGAAGTTCTCCCTGTCGGTGGCCTCCTCCCAGAGGCGCTTTACCAGATTCTCCAGCCGATCATAATACTCCACGTAAGGCCTGGCTTCAAATAAAGCCTCCTCTAGCTCGGTCACAGTCCGTCCCTCCTCTTGAACCAGTAATACCACAGCCTGCTCCTGTCCTCCGCCTGTCCAAGGAGGAGGAAGTAGCGGAGCAGGGCAAGGTTCAGGATTATGAAGAATACCAGCAGGATGTTGTACGCGGGGACGCCGGCACTCATGAACGCGTAGTAGTCCCAGATGAAGTGCAGAAACATCGCCAGCAGGAAGTACGAGGCCGTGGAAGTCATTTTGCCCTCCGCCTTCATGCCGTAGGCCACTCCTATCACGGCACTCCACGTGGCATGGGCGATTGGGGTGAGGAACGCGCGCATCACCGTCACTCCGAGACCCCAGCCGAGGCCGTAGAGGAAGTTCTCCGTCGCGGCGAAACCGAGGCCAGCAGCCACGCCGTAGACGAGGCCGTCCATTATCCCGTCCATCTGCCCCGCCTTGAACGGCCAGCGTATGGCCAGCGCCTTGGCGGGTTCTTCCACTATTCCGGCCACGAGGGCGACGTAGAATGCAGACGCGGGCAGGAGGGGCTGAATGGCTCCACCGAGGGTCAGAAAGCTCTCCAGGATGAACGCTATGCCAACCGAGAGCGTTCCTCCCAGGATGAACGTGCCCAGGACGTACCTCCTCGGCTCGGGCTCGTACCTGTCGGCGTGATAGAAGTACCAGAGTATCGCCAGTGCAGGTCCGTACGCAAAGAACACCAGACCGCTGAACGCATCCACCGCAGATCCACCAAAAGAAAATGGGGGAAGTGGGATTTAAAGGTTTAGCATCCACTCAGGAAGTCCGTCAGGTCGATACCCTGTGCCTTGAGGTACTCGACGAGCTCCTCGGGCGGCTCCACCACTGCGGCGTTGGGGTTCCTGACGTCTATTGTGATCACGTCTACCCACTTGGCGCCACCCTTCTCGTAATAGACGGTTTTCTTTATCCCCACAGGAACCAGGTTCTTGGTGAGCCTGACTTCGATCCGGGTCTTGTATGCGTTCGTCACGTTGGGCCCAATCGCGGTGCCGCCGGTCTCGTTGGCGTAGATAACGTAGTAATCCCCATCCTCGACGACCCTGACGCTATCGATGTTAAGGACCTCCCAGAGCCCGCTGAGGATCGTGGAGTTAAAATCCGGCCCTTCGCCCGGTCCGTAGCATGAGGCCTCCCAGGTCACGGTGCCGTTACGGTCGAAATAGCTTGCGTAGCCGCTGGATGTGGTGTAGTAGTAGCTCCTGTAGTACGAGCCGCCGCCCACGGAGCTGTTCGAGAAGGTGGAGACGGATTTGAGCTTCCTTTCAAAGTCGATCGCACCCTCGTTCGAGAGCTGGGCCACGAGTTTTGTTCCATTGTAACTGTCCACGTGCATGGTGTACTCGTAGCTCTTGAGGGATTTTATTGCGTTCTCCATATCATCGGAGGTAAAAGGAAGGTTCGCGGCGGTCGTCGTGGTCGTGGTTGGGGCAGGGGTCGTCCCGCCACCGGAGATGCAGCCCGCGGCAAAGACCACCAGAACAATGAACAGGCCAATGTAAAGCTTCCTCATTCCATCACCCGAGATAACTCCCCCACGGGGTATTAAAAGGTTAGCATCGCCTCCTGGGTGTTCCGGTGCCAGTGAGGTTTCTTCTTCACAGTCCAAATTTTGTTAGGAGAACCGAAAAGGTTTTAAATCCGTCCACCAATGGAACATCGGTGAGTAAAAATGCCCTACATTGGTTTCGCCAAGAGCCCCTACGGCCCCGGGAGAACCTACGAAACGGTGCTCGAAGAGCTGGGGAAGATGGGCTTCAGAATAGAGTTCGCAAAGCACCACTGGGCGGGAGACCTTCCCTTCGGCCTCATCGTCGCCGAGACCGCTCGGGGGCCCGTTGCCGTGAGATGGTCTCTCGGAAGGGAGTTCTTGCTCCGGCTGGAGGAAGTTGATAGGGAAAACTACGACGAGTTCGTGGAGGACACGATAGAGTACACCAACGCGGACTCAGGCTGATTAAATCATGCCCCTCTCCTGCTTTACCCGCTCAATGACGTCGAATATGCTCCACAGGTCCCTTATGACGTGGAGGTGAGGTATCAGGGCCAGCTTCTCGGGGTTCTTCTCCACGAACTTCGCTGTGAACGGGAAGTAGTACCAGACGTACTCGGTGTTCTCGTCGCCGTGGCCGATGAAGCGCCAGGGCTTGTCGTCCACCCAGATGAAGACGTCATCGCCGTACTTCTCACGAACAAGCCGGAACGCCTCATCTATGGTCATGTCGTGGCCAAAGACGATGACGTCGTCGAAGAGGTCGTAGATGCCCATCCGCTTCAGGCGCCGCACCTTCATGCCATCGATGAAATCCTCCGCCGAGAAGGAAAGGACCACGTGGCCGTCCTCCCTGAGCTTCCTCAGCAGTTCCGGCGAGTCGTCTATGGGCTTCGTCAGCTTCGCCCTCTCCTCGAACCATGCCTCAAAGAACTTTGTGCGGAGGAAGAACGGCGGCCTGCTTTTCTTCTTGTGCTTTCCAAAGGTGGGCCTCTCAAACTGGAGCTCGATTTTAGTCAGGAGCTTCGCCCAGACGGCCTTTCCGGGAAGCCATCGGTAGCGCCTCTCGAGCGCACGCTGAAACGCCTCCTCAATGCACGAGTACGTGTCCGCTAGCGTTCCGTCGAAGTCGAAAGCGATTATCATTGACGACCCCCTAACTGGGGAGGAAGATGGACATTTAAGCGTTGTCCCGGGTGACTTTTTCCATGTCGGATGATACGGCATGACCTAGAGGGCTCCAAAAGCCATAACCCCAGTAACTCGAAAAAGTTTTAACCCCGCGTCACCTCACAAGCCTCGCATACACTTGGGGTGATAAAATGAAGAGGGCTGGAGCCATAGTTCTCGTCCTTATAGTCCTCAGCGGGCTGGGCTTCGTGAGCGCCTGGCCGACCGACGGACCGACCCTCGACAACCCTATGAACGTCCACCAGAAGCTGACCTACAAGGCCATACAGGCGGTCTACAAGGACAACTCGCAGCTGGGTTCAATCCTCATGCAGTACCAGGACAAGCTCCTCTACGGAGCATACGATGAGGACTGGCGCGGTGGAAGCATCGAGTTCAAGGGTAAGACCTACACCCTCCAGAGCCAGTACCACTTCCTCGACCCGATGGACCACTCCGAGCTGATAACCGTCGATCTCTTCGGAGACCGCGACAGCTCCGGCGCCGACATGGCCCAGAAGCTCTACGAGCAGGCGGTTCAGCTCTGGAGGCAGGGCAAGAGGGAAGAGGCCATGTTATACCTCGGCAGGACGGTTCACATCCTCGAGGACATGAGCATGCTCGTCGCCCACACCACCCCAGCGCTCTTCGAGGACCTTGAGCAGTTCAGCTACATAGAGGACGCCCACGACTTCGTCGAGAACGATATCTCCCCCACCGTCGCCGACGACATACTCAACGACCGCGTTCCCCTCGACCTCACGCCGATAAAGTGGTGGCAGATTCCGCAGGAGAAGCAGAGGTTCATCTACGGCTACGACATCTACATAGCCGACAACGAGAACGGCCACATGAGCCTCGCCAACGGCGTCGCCTGGGCCTACGCCGACCTCATCGCCCACAACGCCTGGAGATACATGCTCTACTCGACCGGCAAGGACATCAACCTCTGGAGCGAGCGCGGCCACCTCGGAAGCTACTTCTGGACGAAGGAGCTCAAGAAGGGCGACTGGAGCGTCCTCAAGCTTGAGTTCAAGGGAGCCAGCTCGATAACCCTCGTCTTCAAGGACATAGACATGCAGAACGCCTACTTCAAGACCCTCGGCTACGTTGAGGTCTACGACAAAAACTGGAACCTCATCGCCCGCTACGCCCAGGACCCGAACCCACTTGAAGATACCAGCGTCACCGTTCCTGGAGATACCGTCTACATCTACACCTACGTCACCGGCGACGACTGGCTCGACGACGACGTGGACGGCTGGGCGGTAAGGAACATCGAGCTCCACGCCAACTTCGACGTGAACGCACCGAGCGGCTTCAAAACCCTCGACGGCAGGGAGTACAGCCTTGTCCAGTGGGCCGTCTACGAGACCATGCAGTACGATATAAGGGCCGTTGCTGGCCTGATGGAGAAGTTCTTCGAGGACGTCGGCGTTACCGGCTGATCTTTCTCCATTCTTTATTGTTTATGTATGCCCATCTCCCTTCTCCCCGTGCCCGGGCACAAAACATATATTCCCCACGCCCAACTTTCAACGAGCATCTTAAAGCTCAGAAGGTGATAGGCATGGGAAGGCACTACCTCCCGAACCTTGCGCACAGGGATGAAATGCTGAAAGAAATCGGGTTCACGTCGATCGAGGACCTCTTCTCCGACGTCCCGAAGGGCATGGTCCAGAAGTTCAACCTGCCCGAGGGAAAGAGCGAGTATGAGGTCTTCATGGAGCTTAACGAAGTCCTGGGTCAGAACAGGACCGCCCTTGAGATGCCCAGTTTCCTTGGAGCCGGGACGTACTTCCACTACGTTCCCGCGCACGTAAAGTACCTCATCGAAAGGAGCGAGTTCCTGACCGCTTACACACCATACCAGCCCGAGGTAAGCCAGGGGATGCTCCAGGCCCTCTTCGAGTATCAGAGCATGATAGCCGAGCTCGTGGGTCTCCCAATAGTCAATTCATCGATGTACGACTGGGGCACGGCGATGGCAGAGGCGGCGCTGATGAGCGCCCGCGTTACCAGAAGGAAGAAGTTCGTCGTCCCCAAGGCCCTGAGTCCCGAGAAGAAGGCCGTTCTCAGAACCTACACCGCGGGCCCGGGCATGGAGATAGTCGAGGTGCCCTGGGACGAGAGGGGACAGGTCGATATGGAGAAGCTCAAGGAAGCCGCCGATGGTGCGGCAGGTGTTTACGTTGAGGTGCCCAACTTCTTCGGGCTGATCGAGGAGAACCTAAGGGAAATCGGCGAAATCGCCCACGAGGCAGGGGCGCTCCTCGTAGTCGGCGCCGACCCAACGATCCTCGGCGTAGTAGAGGCGCCGGGAGAGCTCGGGGCCGATATCGTCGTCGGCGAGGCAGCCTACTTTGGAAACCCGATGAACTTCGGAGGTCCGAGGGCGGGAATCTTCGCGGTCAGGAACGACAAAAAGCTCATCCGCCAGATGCCCGGAAGGGTCATCGGAATGAGCAGAGACGCGGACGGAAAGAGGGCCTTCGTGATGACGCTCCAGACCAGGGAGCAGCACATAAGGCGCGCCAAGGCGACCTCAAACATATGCTCAAACGAGGCCCTGGTGGCGGTTGCCGCGGCAATACACCTCGCAACCCTCGGCCCCGGCGGCCTCAGAGAGCTTGGAGAGGTCATCTTCAAGAACACCGCCTACCTCAAGAAGAGGCTCTCGGAGGTGGCGGAGGTTCCGTTCGATGGCGTGAACTTCAAGGACGTACTCGTCCGCTTTGAGAGACCCTACAGCGAGGTACACGAGAAGCTCCTGGCAAGGAACATCCACGGCGGCTACTACATAGGGGAGCACTTCCCCGAGCTGGGTGAGGGGGCCCTCTTCGCCGCGACCGAGACGACGAGAAAGGAATGGGTCGATGCCCTCATAGAGGCCCTCAAGGAGGTGGCCTGAATGTTCCGTCAGGCTAAATGGAGCGAACCGCTCATCTTTGAGCTCTCAAGGCCGGGAAGGGCTGGCTACACGATGCCGGCCCCCATAGAGGACGTGGCGGTTGAAATTCCCGAGAAGATCAAGAGGAAGAGCCCATTGAACCTTCCGGAGCTGAGCGAGCCGGAGGTTGTGAAGCACTACACCCGCCTCAGCGAGATGAACTACGGCGTCGATTCCGGCATCTACCCGCTCGGCTCGTGCACCATGAAGTACAACCCCAAGATAAACGAGGAGATAGCTGGGCATCCGGGAGTAGCTTATATCCACCCCTACCAGGACGAGAGGACCGTTCAGGGAGCTCTAAGAGTCATGTGGGAGCTTGAGCAGTGGCTCAAGGAGATAACCGGCATGGACCGCTTCACCCTTCAGCCTGCTGCCGGAGCCAACGGTGAGTTCACGGGCGTTTCGATAATTCGCGCCTACCACCTCGACAACGGCGAACCGCAGAGGGACGAGATGCTGGTGGCCGATTCCGCCCACGGAACCAATCCTGCCTCCGCGGCGATGGCCGGCTTTAAGGTCATCGAAATCCCCTCGACCGAGGAGGGAACGATGGACCTGGAGGCCCTTGAGAACGCCGTCGGTGAAAGGACGGCAGGTTTAATGCTCACCAACCCCAACACCCTCGGCATCTTCGAGGACGAGATACTCGAGATAGCGAAGATAGTTCACAAGGCAGGTGGCCTGCTCTACTACGACGGCGCCAACCTCAACGCCGTTCTCGGAAAGATAAGGCCCGGCGATATGGGCTTCGACGTCGTCCACCTCAACCTCCACAAGACTTTCTCAACCCCGCACGGCGGCGGCGGTCCTGGCAGCGGGCCGGTCGGCGTTAAGGACTTCCTCAAGGACTACCTGCCGGTTCCGCTCGTGGGCTACGATGAGGAGAACGACCGCTACTACCTCGACTACAACGTGCCGAAGAGCATAGGCAAAGTCAAGGAGCTCTACGGCAACTTCGCGGTGATGGTTAGGGCCCTGACCTACCTCAAGATAATGGGCAGGGACGGCCTCAGGGAGGTCAGCGAGATAGCGGTTCTCAACGCCAACTACCTCACCCAGAAGCTGAAGGGAACGAGGGGCTACGAGCTGCCCCACAAGGAGCTCAGGAAGCACGAGGTTGTGTTCAGCGCCGAGCCCATGAAGAAGGAGACAGGGGTTAAGGCCCTGGACGTTGCCAAGAGGCTCCTCGACTTCGGAATGCACGCACCGACTATATACTTCCCGCTGATAGTCCACGAGGCGCTGATGATCGAACCCACCGAGACGGTCAGCAGGGAGGAGCTTGACGCCTACGTCGAGGCCCTCAAGAGGATAAGCGACGAAGCCTACAGCAACCCGGAAATCGTCAAGAGCGCGCCCCACAATGCCGCCGTTAAAAGGCTCGATGACGTACTTGCGGCCAAGAGGCCGATCATCACCTGGAGAATGTACAGGGAGCTGAAGGAGAAGGGAGAGGTTGACTACTGACTTCCCTTCCATTTTTCTTACTGCCTCTTTTGCACAGGCGAACAAACTTTTGAAAAAAGTTTGATCAAAAGATTGCCTTTCCTGCCAACGGGTAAAAAGTCAGTCATGCACTAATAGATTTGGCAATTCTTGAGTGAGTTTACTCCCCAAGCAAGCACCTTCAGGTAGTTTCAAACTTATTTTGGCGTCCAAAGGACGCCGTTGGGAGTGAAACCCTCTTCAAAGAGCAAATTACACAGAAACTCGCTTAAAAATTGGCAACTTCAAAAAAGCACTTAATTTCCGCCAACGCTTTGCGAAGCAAAGGGTTGATAGAATGGAGCCCCGGGCGGGATTTGAACCCGCGACCGGCGGATTACAAGTCCGCCGCCCCACCAGGCTAGGCTACCGGGGCACGGTTTAAGACTCCCCGGGGAAAATATAAAGTTTTCGCAGCCGGTTCTCGCGCCATGTTCCGCAAAAATGACTGACATTCCCCCATCGGGAGGCACCGTAAGATTTATAAATCCACTCCATATTCCCTACATTGGGTCGTGCCGCCGTAGCTTAGTCGGTAGAGCGCCGGACTGTTAATCCGGCGGTCCCCGGTTCGAGTCCGGGCGGCGGCGCCATCAGTGGGCCCGTAGCTCAGCCTGGTCAGAGCGCGCGGCTCATAACCGCGTGGTCGGGGGTTCAAAGCCCCCCGGGCCCACCATTGAAACTTTGCGCAAGCAAAGTTTCATCAAAAAGTTCTGACTGTGTTTGGTGCTGTGCCCTTGAAGTCGTGCGATATTTTAACTCCATTCTCAAGGGGGTTTAACTCTCGAATAATCCTCTTCAAGCAGTTTCAACCTTGTTATTGGCGTCCTTCGGACGCCGTTTGAAGAGTGAAACACTCAAAGAGCGCAATTAGAAGAGTAAACCCCAACAGAATCACCCGTTTAAAGTGCACGAAGTTTTTTCAGGCTTTTAACCAGTAAAAACATTTTTGATCAAACTTTGCTCTGCAAAGTTTCAGCGCCGTTCTCACTGTCGTTCGAACATCCTTGACGGATGGCGGAAGCTGAGATGCCCTCTGAAAACACCGATTTTTCAAGCGGGTTCGTACGGTTGAGCGGTAAAAACATTCTGATCCACAATACTGGACCTTTCAAGGCCGTATTGGACATTTAAAAGCGTCAGTAGGCGCCGTTTTGTACAAAAAACTGACCAAATTTTGCCCATATTTTTGCTAGATATGACAGATGAAACGGTTGACTAACTACATTGTGCCATTATCCTACCAGAAATCACGTCAAAATTACAGTAGATTTCGAGCATATGGCCGTTTTTTAGAAAGTTCGAATATCGAACCGACGGCAAACATTTATAAGTCTTTCCCCATACTGATGAACATAGAAGTACATCAGAGTAGCTTTTCGGCATGGAAAACGGTTCTTAAACTTTACGCAACCGATATAAACCCCTACGAGCCAGATACCACTCGAAAAGCTTATATACCGAAACCCGCAGGTGTGAGGTAGTGATAATCGTTCTTAAAAAATGTTAAAGGGGGCAATTCTCGGTGGCGACGAAAAAAGAGTTTGATATATTCACGCATGAGCTGGTTCCCGAGCACAGAATACTGAGCGAAGAGGAGAAGGAGGAGCTTCTCAGGAAGTACAGGATCAGAATCTCCCAGCTTCCGCAGATCAAGGCTTCAGACCCTGCTGTCGTGGCCCTTGGGGCAAAGCCGGGCGACATCCTTGAGATCAAAAGAAAAAGCCCGACAGCGGGCTACTACAACTACTACCGCCTTGTGGTGGAGGACTGATTCTGCGAGGTGAGATTATGGCATCGAGAGGACCAACCGTTGTGGATGTTACTCCTGACGACCTCTGGCTCGTTATGGACGCCTACTGGAAGGAGAGGGGGCTCGTAAGGCAGCACCTTGATTCTTACAACGCTTTCATTGAGAGCGGCATGCAGCGGGTCATATACGAGTTCGGCGGCCTGAAGCCGGACATCCCGGACTTCGAGGTTAAGTTCGGTAAAATACGCCTGGGCGAACCCGAGTTCCAGGAGGCCCAGGGGCAGAGGAAGCCGCTCTACCCGATGGACGCCAGGATAAGGAACCTGACCTACTCGGCCCCGCTCTACCTCGAGCTCATCCCCGTCATCAAGGGCATCGAGCAGGAGGCCGTTGAGGTCCGCATTGGAGAGCTCCCGATAATGCTCAAGTCCAAGGCCTGCAGGCTTTACGGCCTCAGCGACGAGGAGCTCATCAAGCTCGGCGAGGATCCAAAGGACCCGGGAGGATACTTCATCATAAACGGTTCTGAGAGGGTTATAGTCTCTATCGAGGACCTCGCCCCGAACAAGACCCTCGTTGAGCGCGACGAGAGGCAGAACAGGATAATCGCAAAGGTCTTCTCATACAGACACGGTTACAGGGCCCTGATAACCGTCGAGAGGAGGAAGGACGGTATCCTCTACGTCAACATCCCGAACGTTCCGAGACCCGTCAAGTTCGTTTACGTTATGCGCGCCCTCGGTCTTCTGAGCGATAAAGAGATCGTCGAGGCCGTGAGCGATGATCCGAGGATACAGCAGGTTCTCTTCGACAACCTCGAGGACGCCAGCGACGTGATGAACCAGGAGGACGCTCTCGACTACATAGGAAAGCTCTCCCTGCCCGGCCAGCCGAAGGAGTACAGGCTCAGGAGGGCCGAGCACATCATAGACAACAACCTCCTCCCGCACATGGGCGTCGAGCCGGAGAGGAGGAAGGCCAAGGCCTACTACCTCGGCATGATGGCCCTCAAGGTTCTCGAGCTTTCGCTCGGCCTCCGCGGTGAGGACGACAAGGACCACTACGCCAACAAGAGGCTCAAGCTCGCTGGAGACCTCCTCAGAGACCTCTTCCGCGTCGCCTTCGGCCAGCTCGTCAAGGACATGCAGTACCAGATGACCAAGACCTACCAGAGGAAGGGTGAGCGCTACACCTTCGAGAACATCCAGCGCTTTGTGAGAAACTCCATAAGACCGGACGTCCTCAGCGAGAGAATTGAACATGCCCTCGCGACCGGTGCCTGGCCCGGCGGAAGGACCGGTGTGAGCCAGCTTCTCGATAGAACGAACTACATGAGCACCCTTTCACACCTCAGGCGCGTTACCTCCCCGCTCAGCAGGGACCAGCCCCACTTCGAGGCGCGTGACCTTCACGGAACCCACTGGGGAAGAATCTGTCCGACGGAGACTCCGGAAGGTCCGAACTGTGGTCTCGTTAAGAACCTCTCACTGATGTCCCAGATAACCACCGGCATTCCCGAGGAGGAGGTCAGGGAGTATCTGAACAAGCTCGGCGTCGTTTCCATCGAGGAGCGCCGCCCGAGCCCCGAGCTCTGGCGTCTCTACCTCAACGGTGTTCTCATCGGAACCATAGAGGACGGAGAGTCCCTCGTCCGCAGGATAAGGAGCGACAGGAGAAGCGGAAAGATAAGCGACGTCATCAACGTGGCGATGTACCAGGACGAGGAGGTCAGGGAAGTATACGTCAACAGCGACGACGGCCGCGTCAGGAGACCGCTCATCATCGTCGAGAACGGCAAGCCTAAGCTAACCAAGGAGCACGTCGATGCAATAAAGAACGGAGCCCTCACCTGGAACGACCTGGTGAAGATGGGCATCATAGAGTACCTCGACGCTGAAGAGGAGGAGAACGCCTACGTTGCCACCTGGCCCTGGGAGGTCACGGAGGAGCACACCCACCTCGAGCTCATGCCGGCCGCGATACTCGGTATCCCGGCTTCGCTCGTCCCGTACCCGGAGCACAACGCGGCCCCGCGTAACACCTATGGGGCGGGTATGGCCAAGCAGAGCCTCGGCTTTGGTGCCGCCAACTTCAGGATAAGGGTGGACACGCGCGGGCACCTCATGCACTACCCGCAGGTTCCGCTCGTCAACTCACGCATCATGAAGGCCGTCGGTTTCGAGGAGAGGCCCGCCGGTCAGAACTTCGTGGTCGCGGTTCTCAGCTACGGCGGCTACAACATGGAGGACGCAATCATCATGAACAAGGCCTCCATCGAGCGCGGTCTCGGAAGGAGCACGTTCTTCAGAACCTACGAGGCCGAGGAGAAGCGCTACCTCGGCGGTCAGACCGACCGCTTTGAGGTTCCCGACCCGACCATACAGGGCTATCTCGGCGAGAAGTACTACCGCCACCTCGACGAGGACGGTATAATCTTCCCGGAGTCAAAGGTCACGGGTAAGGACGTTCTCGTCGGCAGAACTTCACCGCCGAGGTTCCTTGAGGAGCAGAGCGGTCTCGGAGGAATAATCCTCCAGGAGAGAAGGGAAACGAGCGTCACCGTCAGGCCGAGCGAGAGGGGTATAGTTGACAAGGTCATCATCACCGAGACCGGCGACGGAACCAAGCTCGTCAAGGTGACCACCAGGGACCTCCGCATCCCGGAGTTCGGAGACAAGTTCGCATCGAGGCACGGTCAGAAGGGTGTCGTGGGCCTCATCGTTCCGCAGGAGGACATGCCCTGGACCGAGAGCGGAATCGTTCCCGACCTCATCGTCAACCCGCACGGTATCCCGAGCCGTATGACCGTCGGACAGCTCATCGAGGCCATAGGCGGAAAGGTCGCCGCCCTCACCGGAAGGAGGGTCGATGGAACCGCGTTCATTGGTGAGCCCGAGGAGAAGCTCAGGAAGGAGCTTGAGGAGCTTGGATTCAAGCACAGCGGCAGGGAAGTCATGTACGACGGCATAACCGGAAGAAGACTGGAGGCCGACATATTCGTGGGCGTCATCTACTACCAGAGGCTCCACCACATGGTCGCCGACAAGATGCACGCGAGGAGCAGAGGTCCGGTGCAGGTTCTCACCAAGCAGCCGACCGAGGGAAGGGCCAGGGAAGGTGGTCTCAGGTTCGGTGAGATGGAGCGTGACGTCCTCATCGGACACGGCGCCGCGATGCTGCTCATAGAGAGACTGCTCGAGGAGAGCGACAAGACCGAGGTATGGGTCTGCGAGAGCTGCGGACACCTGGCACTCGAGGACAAGCGCAGAGGAAAGGTCTACTGCCCGGTCTGTGGAGAGGAAGAGAAGATCAGCAAGGTGGAGATGAGCTACGCCTTCAAGCTGCTGCTCGACGAGCTGAAGGCTATGGGAATAAGGCCGTCCCTCAAGATAACGGATAGGGTGTGATAGCATGCAGTCGATGAAGAAGATCATCGGGAGTATTGAATTCGGTATCCTCTCACCCCAGGAAATCAGAAAGATGAGCGCGGCCGAGATAACCGTCCCAGACACCTACGACGACGACGGCTACCCAATCGAAGGCGGCCTCATGGACAAGAGACTGGGTGTTGTTGACCCGGGACTCCGCTGTGAGACCTGTGGGGCGAGAGCCGGAGACTGTCCGGGTCACTTCGGCCACGTTGAGCTCGCCAGGCCGATAGTCCACGTCGGATTCGCCAAGACCATTCACCGCGTCCTCGAGAGCACCTGTCGCGAGTGCGGAAGGATAAAGCTCACCGACGAGGAGATAGAGGAGTACATGCACAAGTTCGAGGTCATGGGCGACAGGAAGAAGGCCAAGGACAGGCTCATCAAGGAGATACACAAGAAGGCCAAGGAGAGAATGGTCTGCCCGCACTGTGGAGCGCCGCAGTTCCCGATCAAGTTCGAGAGGCCGACCATCTACTGGGAGCTCAGGAAGGACGAGGAGGGCAACGAGTACAGGCACAGAATGATGCCGAGCGAGGTCAGGGACAGGCTCGAGAAGATACCGGACAAGGACCTGCCGCTCCTCGGACTCCACCCGGAGAAGGCCAGGCCCGAGTGGATGATACTGACGGTCCTGCCGGTTCCGCCGGTTACCATGAGACCGTCCATCACCCTCGAGAGCGGCATCAGGGCGGAGGACGACCTCACCCACAAGCTCGTTGACATCATCCGTATCAACAACCGCCTTAAGAGCAACATCGAGGCCGGTGCACCGCAGCTCATCATCGAGGACCTCTGGGACCTCCTCCAGTACCACGTCACCACATACATCAACAACGAGACCTCCGGTATTCCGCCGGCCAAGCACAAGAGCGGAAGGCCCCTCAAGACCCTCTCCCAGAGGCTCAAGGGTAAGGAGGGCCGCTTCCGTGGAAACCTCAGCGGTAAGCGTGTCAACTTCTCGGCCCGTACGGTCATCAGCCCCGACCCGATGATAAGCATCAACGAGGTCGGCGTTCCAATGGCCGTCGCCATGGAGCTCACCGTTCCGGAGAAGGTCACCGAGTTCAACTTCGAGAAGCTCAAGAAGATGGTTCTCAACGGGCCCGAGAAGTATCCGGGAGCCAACTACGTCATCGACCCCGAGGGAAGGAGAATCCGCCTCATGGAGAACAACCTCGAGATCATCGCCGAGAAGCTCGACCTCGGCTGGACGGTCGAGAGGCACCTCATGGACGGAGACATAGTGCTCTTCAACAGGCAGCCCTCACTCCACAGGATGTCCATCATGGCTCACCGCGTTCGCGTTATGCCGTACAGAACCTTCCGCCTCAACCTCTCGGTCTGCCCGCCGTACAACGCTGACTTCGACGGTGACGAGATGAACCTCCACGTGCCGCAGACCGAGGAGGCGCAGGCCGAGGCGAGGATACTCATGGAGGTCCAGAACCACATCATCTCGCCGAGGTACGGAGGCCCGCTCATCGCCGGAATCCAGGATCACATCTCCGGCGGCTACCTGCTCACCCGCGAGGGTGCATACTTCACCCGCTCAGAGGTCGAGCAGATGCTCATGTTCGCGGGAATCGACATCCGCGAGCTTCCGGAGCCGGACAAGGTTGAGGACGGCGTTGAGCTATGGAGCGGAAAGACCATCTTCTCGCTCGTCCTGCCGGAGGACCTCACCATCTGGTACCGCAACAAGCTCTGCGACGAGCCGGAGCGCTGTGAGGCTCTGGAGAAGCTCATAGAGGAGAAGCTCGTCCCCGACCCGGGGGAAGTCAGGAAGCTCGCCTACGACGGCTTCGTTTACATCCAGAACGGAAAGCTCCTCAGCGGAGCCATAGACAAGAAGGCCTACGGAAGGGAGGACGGAAAGCTCCTCGACCTCATAGTGAGGGAGTACGGCGTTGACAGGGCGAGGCAGTTCCTCGACCAGGTCACCAAGCTCGCCATCTGGACCATCACCCACAAGGGCTTCACCACCGCCATAGACGATGAGGACCTCCCGAGCGAGGCCCTCGACAGGATTCACGAGATAATCCGCGAGGCTGAGGAGAGGGTCAACAGGCTCATAGAGGCCTACAAGAACGGTGAGCTTGAACCGCTGCCGGGTAAGACCCTTGAGGAGACCCTCGAGAGCAACATCATGGCTGTCCTCGCCGAGGCGCGTGACAACGCCGGTAAGGTCGCCGAGCGCTACCTCGGTATGGGCAACCACGCGGTCATCATGGCCAAGACCGGAGCAAGGGGTAAGATGCTCAACATCACCCAGATGGCCGCTATGCTCGGTCAGCAGTCCATCCGTGGAAAGCGCCTCTACCGCGGCTACCGCGGAAGGGTTCTCACCCACTTCAAGCCGGGAGACCTCGGCGCGAGGGCGAAGGGATTCGTCACCAACTCCTACAAGAGCGGCCTTACCCCGCAGGAGTACTTCTTCCACGCAATGGGTGGACGTGAGGGACTGGTTGACACGGCGGTCAGGACTGCCCAGAGCGGTTACATGCAGAGAAGGCTCATCAACGCCCTCCAGGACCTCAAGGTGGACTACGACGGAACCGTCAGGGATCCGACCGGAATCATCGTCCAGTTCAAGTACGGTGAGGACGGCATCGACCCGATGAAGAGCTGGCAGGGCAAGACCGTTGATGTTGACAGGGTCATCCTTAGAACCCTCGTCAAGATGAGGGGAGGTGAGTGAAATGGTCGCAGCGAAGACCATCAAGAGCCTGGTGGACAAGGCGGACCTCCCGGAGAACCTCAGGGAGGAGCTCTACAACAAGCTGGTCGAGTACAACAAGAAGTACAAGCTCAAGAAGGCGGAGATAGAGGCCATCATCGAGGAGACCGTCCGCGAGTACCAGAACGCCCTCGTCGAGCCTGGAGAGGCGATAGGTACCGTTGCCGCACAGTCTATCGGTGAGCCGTCAACCCAGATGACCCTCAACACCTTCCACTACGCGGGTGTCGCGGAAATCAACGTCACCCTCGGTCTGCCGAGAATCATCGAGATTGTCGACGCGAGGAAGAACCCATCAACGCCAATCATGACCGTTTACCTCGACGAGAAGCACCGCTACGACAGGGAGAAGGCCCTCGAGGTCGCGAGGAGGATCGAAGGTACCACCCTGGAAAACCTCGCCCGCGAGATGAGCATCGACATACTCAACTACGAGTTCGTCGTTGACATAGACCTGGAGAGGCTTGAAAAGGCCGGTCTGGACATGGAGAAGGTCCAGAGGAAGCTCGAGGGCTCTTTCAAGAGCGCTGAGTTCGAGGTTGATGGATACACGCTCATAATGAGGCCCAAGAAGGTAGGCAAACTCTCAGACCTCAGGAGACTTGCCGAAAAGGTTAAAAAGCACCGCCTTAAAGGCCTCTCGGGCGTCGGGAAGACCATCATAAGGAAGGAAGGCGACGAGTACGTCATCTACACCGAGGGCTCGAACTTCAAGCAGGTGCTCAAGGTCCCGGGCGTTGACCCCACGAGGACCAGGACGAACAACATCTGGGAGATCGCCGACGTGCTCGGCATCGAGGCGGCAAGGAACGCCATCATAGAGGAAATCGTCAACACGATGCGCGAGCAGGGTCTCGAGGTTGACGTCAGGCACATCATGCTCGTCGCCGACATGATGACGCTCGACGGTGTGATACTGCCCATAGGCAGGCACGGTATAGTTGGGGAGAAGGCCAGCGTGCTTGCCAGGGCTGCCTTCGAGATAACCACCCAGCACCTCTTCGAGGCCGCTGAGAGGGGCGATGAGGACCCCCTCAACGGTGTCGTGGAGAACGTGCTGATAGGACAGCCGGTTCCAGTCGGAACCGGAATGGTCAAACTGGCAATGAATCTCCCCCTGAGACCGAAAAGGGAGTAGGGAGGTGTGATGTATGGTTGATTTCGCATTCGAGCTTAGGAAGGCAGAGGACACCGGAAAGATAATCATGGGAGCGAAGAAGGCCATCCAGTACGCCAAGATGGGCGGCGCCAAGATGATTATCGTGGCCAGGAACGCGAGGCCGGACATAAAGGAGGACATACTCTACTACGCCAAGCTCAGCGGCATACCGATTTACGAGTTCGAGGGCACCAGCGTCGAGCTCGGAACCCTCCTCGGAAGGCCGCACACCGTTTCGGCCCTCGCGATAATTGACCCCGGTGAGAGCAGGATACTGGCCTTGGCTGGGGGTAAGGAGTAATGCCGCTCAAGCTCAACACCGACCAGATCAAGTTCATAGCACTCTTCGAGAGCATGACCGGAGCGACAGTGATGGACTGCCTCATCGACACCAACAGGAACAGGCTCATATACGTCATTAAGAAGGGCGAGATGGGACTGGCCCTCGGAAAGAAGGGAGCCAACGTCAAGCGCGTCCAGAACATGCTCGGGAAGGAGATAGAGCTCATCGAGCACTCCGAGAACCCCGAAGAGTTCCTGAGGAACATTTATAAGAGCCTCGGGGTTAAGGTTAAAAAGGTCCACATCACTGAGAAGCGTGATGGTAAGAAGGTCGCCCTCCTCGACATCGGGCCCCGCGACAAGGCCAGGGCTATCGGAAAGGGCGGCCAGAACATCAACCTCGTGAAAGAGTTGATGGAGAGACACCACGGCATTCACGATGTGGTCATAATTTGAGGTGATGATCATGGCTGGAAAGAAGGCCCCGTATGGAGAGTTTGCCGGAAGGAAACTCAAGCTCAAGAGGAAGAAGTTCCGCTGGAGCGACATCAGGTACAAGAGGAGAGTCCTCAGGCTCAAGGAGAAGAGCGACCCGCTTGGAGGTGCCCCGCAGGCCAAGGGCATCGTCCTTGAGAAGATAGCCGTCGAGGCAAAGCAGCCGAACTCGGCTATGCGTAAGGCCGTCAGGGTTCAGCTCATCAAGAACGGTAAGGTCGTTACCGCCTTCACCCCCGGTGACGGTGCCATCAACCACATCGACGAGCACGACGAGGTCATCATCGAGGGAATCGGTGGTCCAAAGGGTGGTTCCGTCGGTGATATCCCGGGAATCAGGTACAAGGTCGTCAAGGTCAACAGGGTCTCCCTCAAGGAGCTCGTCAAGGGAAGGAAGGAGAAGCCGAGGAGGTGAAGTGAATGGCCAAGGCAATCACCGAGAGGTTCTATCAGCCTAAGGAGCTCAAGGTCATGGGCAGGTGGAGCGTTGAGGACGTCGTCGTGAACGACCCGTCCCTCAGGCCCTACATCAACCTGGAGCCGAGGATCCTCCCGCACAGCCACGGAAGGCATGCCAAGAAGTCCTTCGGCAAGGCCAACGTTCACATCGTTGAGAGGCTCATCAACAAGGTCATGCGCAGCGGTGCCAGCGGCCACAAGGTCGGCGGCCACTTCATGAGGCGTGAGAGCCGCTCCCTCATGAGCAAGAAGATGAAGGCCTACGAGGTCGTCAAGGAGGCCTTCATGATCATCGAGCGCAGAACCAAGCAGAACCCGATACAGGTTCTCGTCAGGGCCCTTGAGAACTCCTCCCCGAGGGAGGACACCACCACCATCGCCTTCGGTGGAATCCGCTACCACATGGCCGTTGACGTTGCCCCGCTCAGGAGGCTCGACATAGCCCTCAAGAACCTCGCCCTCGGTGCTTCAGCTAAGTGCTACCGCAACAAGACCAGCTACGCCCAGGCCCTCGCCGAGGAGATAATCGCTGCAGCCAACAAGGAC
The DNA here is from genome assembly GCF_000221185.1 of Thermococcus sp. 4557. Lineage (NCBI taxonomy): Archaea > Methanobacteriati > Methanobacteriota > Thermococci > Thermococcales > Thermococcaceae > Thermococcus > Thermococcus sp. 4557. The sequence continues at coordinate 771,124 of NC_015865.1, forward strand.
CCGAAGAGCTTCGCCTACAGCAAGAAGGAAGAGATCGAGAGGATCGCCCAGTCCTCACGCTGAGGGCTGGTTGCTTCTACCCTCTTCTGCTTTTCTCTCCTCGTTTATCGGAAGGTTTTTGTGCTCGAATGAGAGTTCTTTTCCGGTGGTTGAATTGGGGAAGCGAAAATTTCAGGCCCTTGACTTTGGAGATGAAGTCGTTCTTGTCCCGATTGAGGATGGCGTAGAGTTGCGTGGAATTCTAAAGCTCGACAAGTCTGCTAAGGAGATCATGCAGGAAATTCGCGAGGAAGAAAAGGCATTTGAAGAACGCAAACTCCTCCGTCTCGGACTGCTCTGAGCTTTTCTCCAGATATTATACCCTTCGGGAGAAGGGAAATCTATAAGTACCCGGAGGGAGAAGGGAAATGGGAACACTAGCTTTTATAGGGGGTACTATTTTGTTTATATCGAGTTTTATCGGATTACTTGAACCCGCTAAATGGTTCAAACGCCCTGAATTTGGCAAATTGGGGGTTATTGACCAAATGAAAGAATCAGCAATCATCTTGATTGGAATTGTGGCAGGCAATATTATTTTGTTCTTTGATCCCGAGTGGTATGCTGAAGTACCAATCTGGATGTTAGCTCTCTCTTCACTAGCATTCACGTTTGCTTTGGTGTCTTTAGTAATAAACTACCGCCGCCTCAAACGCTTCGAGCAGGAGGAAATGCTCGAAAGGCTCGCCGAAAAGATGGGCGAGAAGCTTGGAGAATCAATGGCTAAGGGCATAAAGGCGAAGGAGTCCTAACTCCAACTGGTTTTAATTCCCCTTTCCCATCTCTCACAATGAAGCCTGAAAAACGCCGACGTCCTGAGGAAAATACGAAGAAAAGGCTGACCAAGTACTATGAAAGTCCAAAGGCGAAAATCTGGGGACGGAAGAAGATTGACAAGTTGATTGAGAAAGAGACGGAAGAACTTTTGCGAAAAGAACTGTGAGGCATTTCAGCTTAAACCAAACTCTTCCCCACCATGTTTCCGGGTTTTTCTATCCCGAAGAACCTAAGCACAGTCGGCGCTATGTCCATCAGGCTCGGCTCTTCGAGTTCAACGTTCTCGAAGCCCCAGAGAACCAGCGGGACCTTCATGACCGGCTCGTTCATCGAGCCGTGCATTCCCTTAACCCAGTGGCTCACTCCCTTTATGCCCTTGCACATCCTGTGGGAGCAGAACCAGTAGCCTGGCCTGGCAGAGACTATCAGCTCGCCGCCCTTCGGGCTGTCGAGGTGGGAGAGTTCGTCCCGGAAGAAAACCTCCTTAACGCCCGGTGCCTTTCTCAGAACTTCAAAGGCTTCCTCGGCCTCGTTTGGATTCCGCAGATAGACATGAACCCCGCCGCCGGAGGAGACGCGTAGCGTCTCGATTCCGTGCTTTCTCAGGTAGGTTTTCAGGTTCACCCAGGTGTGAACCTCTTCCTGCCCGTGGTCGGCGAAAATAACGAAAGCGTACTCATCTTTAAGGCGTTCCCAGAGAGTTCTGACTGCTGTGTCCACGGTCTCCACAGCTTTAAGCGCTCCCTCGCTCAGCGGCCCGTGGTCGTGGCCCATGCCGTCTATCGAGGCGAAGTGGACGAGGAGCAAATCCGGTCTGCACTCCTCGTACAGGTATATGGCCGAGTTCATGACCCAGACGTCCTTCCTCCAATCGCGACCGTGCTGGCGGTACATCCTGTCGCCGGCAAAGAAGGGTGGGAAGATTCTAACGTCAGTCCCGCTGAACGGGGGCATCGTATAGCCGCTGACGGCCGCGGTTCTAACACCTTTCTGCCGCAGCAGGTCAACGATGGTCGGGGCCTTAATGACCCTGTGGGGATTAAAGGCCACCTCGTAGTCGTAGAAGTTGACCTTCCTGTCGCTAAGCCGGTCGTAGTAGCCGTTCTCGACGACCCCGTGGTCTTTCGGCCACACCCCCGTCATCACGCTGGTGTGAACTAAGTCCGTGAGCGTTGGAAAGATGGAGTCAACCACCGCGAACTCACCGCTTTCAGCAAGCTCGCTCAGGAAAGGCATGTGCTTCAGGTTGTAGACCCCGTTCCCGTCGAGACTTATGAGGGCGAGCTTCTTTCTCATGGTTCAAACCCCTAAAACATCGTGAACTGTGTAGAGGTCGGGCTCATCGAGGAACTCCTTTAGAGATTCTTCCGAGAGCTTCATTATAGCATAGCCCTCCTCCACCTCAAGCAACTCGTTCAGGAGCCGCTCTATATGCTCAAGCTTCTTCTCAATCCGCATGAGTTCCCTAACAACGTCAACCCCTTCCACACAATCACCCCCAGGTGGTGTCAGCCTGACGTGCACTCATCATCTTCAGTGGGATGGAGTGGTCATCATCCACCTGCTTTCTCTCTGTTGAGGCGGTATAAATTCTTTCCGAGCCACTCGTCTAAAGTTTTCTGCCTCGCCAAGCTGCCAAGTATATAGCTCCTGGCGAGGTACTTCTCAAACGGGTGTTCAAGGCGCCTCCTTACGGCGTCGAGCGCTTCATTGAGCGTCTCAAACCTGCCAATGAGATTACCCATCGCCTTCTTCACCCCGAGGCGAATCTGCCAGACGCCAACCGGTGCGTAGTACTCGGGGGTGACCTCCCTGAAGACAACGGCCCTCGCCTGCCTCCTTCTCTCCCGCAGGGCTTCGAGGACGCTTAAACGGGCAGCGTGATATGCGCCGGCGGTTTCCTTGACGTACTCCTTCCTCCCGCGGAAGTCCTCGTAGTCGTGGATTACACTCGGCTCGCTCGCACCGAAGAGAGACCCCTTAAGCCAGACCTCCAGAAGCTCAAAGGCGTAGCTTTCCGGCATGAGCAGAACGACGTAGTGGTTGCCGAGGAAACGGTAGAAGTAGACCTCGTAGTCGTTTATCTCCGGGTTGTGCAGAATCTCGCGCCGCAGGTTCTTGCCTATCGTATCCTGAACTGCCGTAATGCTCCACCTCGTTGGGACGAGCCTTTTGTCCAGGCCCAGAAGACCGGCGGAGAGGAGCCTTATGATGTAGTACTCGTCGAAGCCCCAGTTATAGAGGCGCATTATCGCCGCTTCCGCCTTCAGCTCGTCACTAACGACGTAGTCAGTCCTCCTCGGAATGCGGGGATTCTCCGTGAGTTCAAAATCTAAAAGTTCCGCCTTCGGCCCGATAGGCGGTGCAAACTCGCTCGGGAGGACTTTGAGAACGGGCTTCCTCTTGAGGAGAATCTCGCTGTCAACGGGCTTTATAGACATCGCCAGCTCCTGAACCTCGTCGAGGATCCTGCCGCTCCGTCTCACGTGGACGTCCGCCTTCGTCTCACCCATGACGAGGAGGGAGCGGTAGTAGAGGATGTCTCTTATCGTTTTGTTCTCCCATTTAAGCGGGTTGTCGAGGTAGTCAGTCTTCCCCTCGATGGGCGGAACAAGGGGGCCGATTCTAACCTTCGGATAGCCGTACTCCCCAACGAAGATGCTCGGCGGCGAGGAGCCAAAGAGGTGGCGTTTGTTCAGTCTCTGCTCGACGGTGCGGGCTACTCTAAACCTCTCAAGAATCGGACAGGTTGGCCTGCCGCAGAGGAGCTTTCTGCCCTTGCAGATCGCACAGAGTTTCGAGTTGAAGACCGGGGCGCTCATCGAAGGTAAGGTAAACGGGGAGGTATTTATGGTTTGTTGCGAGCAACCTTTGCTTGCGCAAAGCTTGACCAAAAGTTTGTGATTCGTTGTGAGGCTTCGTTATAGAAGGGATTTCAAGCCCAATCTAGGCCCTTAGACAGTTGGGTCGGCGAAAATAAGCTTTTTCCACGTTGGGTTCTACTTGAACCGCGCTCCAAAGGAGCGCCAAAAACGCTTGAACCCTCCTGAAAACTCCTCCCGGAATGAATACCCTTTCTACCCAAAAAGTGGTCCTTGAAGAAATCCACTCCAGAACACGCTTTTCAAAAGGAATCATATCATTAATCAAACCCTGCAAGACCGTCGCCCCTTGCGTCGAACAAAGCTCGACGTCGCGCAGACGAAATTTTGGAGGTGTGGGGGCGTTAGCCCCCCGGAGTTTTAGAGAAAACGGGGTTGTGGGGCGTAGCCCCACTCCGGGGGTTTGAGAGTACAGAGCAAGCTTTAACAAAGCTTGACCAAAAGAGTTCCCTTCCTTTTTAAACTGCTATAAATAGAGCGTGCGCTCTAAACTCTGCCTATGAAGGGGTTTAAATTTAAAACAAGCCATTAATCAGGTTTCACTTTTATTCTGGCGTCCGGTGGACGCCTTGTGGGGAGTGAAACGCTGTAAAAGTAGCAATTGGAGCGTAAACCACGTAGAAAACAATCGTTGTTAGAATTGCACGCAGTTTTTCCGTCAACGCTTTCGTTAGAAAGGGTTGAGGTGGAGCCGGGAGGGGGATTTGAACCCCCGTAAAGCGGATCTGCAGTCCACCGCCTCGCCTCTAGGCTATCCCGGCATTCGACCCGGAGAAAGATTTTGGCGCCGCGGAGGGGATTTGAACCCCTGTGGCCAACGGCCACCGGCTTAGCAGGCCGGCGCCCTACCAGGCTAGGCTACCGCGGCACTCCCGTGCCCAGGTTATATGAGCCGGGGAGGGTTTTTAAGTTTTTTGGCTTCCGGCGGATTTATAAAAGACTCCCTCGGAGTTCATGGGGGTGGTGAGAGATGATCAGGGTCAAGGTCCTGGGAAGGGGAATCGAGACGGAGGTCGAGTGGGAGAAGGGCATGAAGGTAGCCGACGTGCTGAGGGCCGTCGGCTTCAACACAGAAAGCGCGATAGCAAAGCTCAACGGAAGGGTCGCACTTGAAGACGAGAACGTGAAGGACGGCGACTACGTTGAAGTTATTCCCGTCGTTTCGGGAGGATGAAGAAAGGAGGGGCATCAAGCCCCAAGTCTCTTCCTCATGAAGCTTTCAAACCTGTTCATGGCCTCCTCGAGTATATCAACCGGCGGCAGGAAGACTATCCTGAAGTGCCAGTCACCGGCGTAGCCGAAGCCGGAGCCGTGGACGAAGAGCACGTGCGCCTCGTGGAGGGCATCCATAACGAAGTCGAAGTCGTTCTTCCAGGCTGAGCGCTCGTCTATCCTTGGGAAGATGTAAAAGGCACCCTGCGGCTTCTGGGCACTCACACCCGGTATCTCCTGGATGCGCTTGTAGACGTAGTCCCTCCTCTCCTTGAGCTTCGCCATGTACTCCTCCAGGTAATCCATCGGACCGGTCATGCCGGCTATGGCCGCGAACTGGGCGGGGGTGCTCGGGCAGACCCTAATGCGGGCCAGTTTGTCTATTGCCTCCCTGACCTCCTCAAGCCTGTTCTCCGGATCCACGTAGTAGAGGTAGCCGAGACGCCAGCCGGTGGCGAAGTAGACCTTTGAGAGGCCGTTCATGACGATAACGGGAACGTCCTTTGTGAGGGAGCCGGGTGAGACGTGCTTCCCCTCGTAGGTCATCATGTCGTATATCTCGTCGCTGATTACGGGCAGGTCGTACTCGCCGGCGAGGTCGAGGACTGCCTTCACTGTCTTCTTCTCGTAGAGCGCCCCCGTCGGGTTGTTCGGGTTTATGAGTGCTATGGCCTTCGTTCTCTCGTCTATCTTCCGCCTCATGTCATCGATGTCCGGCTGCCAGCCATCCTCCTCAACGGTGAGATATTCCCTCGGGTCGGCACCGTAGAACTTGACGAGACCGACGTAGGGGGGATAGCTCGGGCTCGGAACCAGTATGTTGTCTCCCGGATCAAGGAGGCCCCCGAAGACAAACTGGAGGGCTTCCGTGACGGCGGCTGTGACGCGGACGTCCTCGGGCGTTATATCCACCCCGTTCTTCCTCTTCTCTCTGGCTACTATCGCCTCCCTCAGCTCGGGCAGACCCTCGCTGGGACCGTAGTAGTTGTGGCCTTCCCTTATGGCACGACAGTACGCCTCCCTCATGTGTTCCGGCGGCTGGAAGTCGTATTTACCAGGATCGCCAATGTTGAGGCGTATAACATTTATTCCCTTCTTTTCCAGCTCCCTTGCGGGAAGGACGACATCCCTTATGGCGTATTTGATTCCCATGGCTCTCTCGGATGCGCGAATCATGTGGATCACCATTTGAATGAGAGGAGATTCATCGTAAAAACCTTTGCCCGGGAGGTTTAAAAAGCCGGGCGAGTAGTTTTTCGGGGCGATGACGATTAGCAAGCAAACTGAAAGCTCACGGATGATGACGTGAACACCCTCCGAGCCCCTCGATACGTTTATTAACATTCAGAGCCATCTCGTTGCATGAACATATTCATCCCCCTGCTTGCCGGCGTTCTGATAGGGTACGTTCTCAGAAAGCAAGGGAAAAAGCTCAACGTAGACCTCCCGATGAGCGCCGCACTGCTGCTCCTGATATTCTTCATGGGTGTCGAGGCAGGGAAGGTGAAGATAGACGCCCTGTGGCTCCTCAGTTCGTCCATCGTCTTCGCGGCCCTGACCATAGCGGGGAGCGTTGGGGTCGCTCTCCTCGTGGGGGGAAGGGGATGAGGTTTCTGGTCTACGTTCTGGTCGCACTGGGTGCAGGTATACTCGCCGGGCACTTCTATGCCCCCGAATTCGGCAACCTCTACGAGGTCATGCTCTACCTGCTGATACTGATAATCGGAATAGACCTCGGCCAGAGCTTCCGGCTTGCGGAGATTAGGAAGCTCGGAAGGCTCGCCATAAAACTGCCCCTCGGCACTCTCCTGGGTTCGCTCCTCGGTGGCATCGCCGCTTCCCTTATCCTGGGGATAGAACTCAGGTGGGGACTTGCCGTCGCCGCTGGCTGCGGCTGGTACAGCCTCGCGGGCCCCCTAATAGCCCAGTATTCAACGGTTTACGGCACCCTCGGCTTCCTGGCCAACCTCACCAGGGAGATATTCACCGTTCTGCTGTACCCCGTTGCCATCGGGAAGATGCGAAAGGAGCTGGCGGTTTCCATGGGCGGTGCAACCACTATGGACACGACGCTGCCGATAATGACGAAGTTTGGGGGAAGCGAGGTCGCGCTTATAGCCTTCGTCCACGGCTTCGTCCTCACCGCACTGGTGCCCTTCGTCGTTCCCTTTATACTCCAGCTGTTAGCCGGCGGGTGAGAAAAACTTTTTTAAAGCCTCGCGGCTACCGGGGTTTGCAGGCACTATCATGCCTCACGGCTCGGGGGTGTCCGAGGCTGGGGCGAGTAGGAACCCACCGGGCCTCTGCGTGGAGGTGAGAGAATGAAGTATCCGAAGCAGATAAGGACTTACTGCCCCTACTGTAAGAAGCACACCATCCACAAGGTCGAGAAGGTCAAGAAGAGACCGAGGAGCGAGCTGAGCCAGGGTCAGAGGCGCTTCCGCAGGATCATGAAGGGTTACCGCGGTTTCCCGAGGCCGAACCCGGCCGGAAGGGAGAAGCCGGTCAAGAAGCTTGACCTCAGGTTCAGGTGCACCGTCTGCGGCAAGGCCCACACGAGGGGACAGGGCTTCCGCGTTAAGAAGTTTGAGCTGGTGGAGGTGTGATCCATGGCGCTCCCGAAGAACCTCATCCCGATGCCGAGGAGCAGGTTCCTCCGCGTCAAGTGCATTGACTGCGGCAACGAGCAGATAGTCTTCAGCAACCCGGCGACCACCGTCCGCTGCCTCGTCTGCGGCGCGACCCTCGTCGAGCCGACCGGCGGAAAGGGCGTCATAAAGGCCAAGATACTCGAGGTTCTCGAGTGAACCTTTCCCTTTCCTTTGCCTCCGTGCCCGGAGGCTTCTGCTAAACTTTAAATACCTCTTTTCGTAACTTACCCAGGCAGAGAAAATTAGAGGTGGTTGTAATGCCGAGGAAAGCCAAAGAGTACCCCGAAGAGGGAGAGTTCGTGGTTGCTACCGTCAAGAGCATTCACCCTTACGGTGCATTTCTCAAGCTCGACGAGTACCCCGGAAAGGAGGGATTCATGCACATAAGCGAGGTCGCCTCCACCTGGGTCAAGAACATCAGGGACCACGTTAAAGAGGGACAGAAGATAGTCGCCAAGGTTATACGCGTTGACCCGAGCAAGGGGCACATCGACCTGAGCCTCAAGAGGGTGAACCAGCAGCAGAGGAAGGCCAAGCTCCAGGAGTACAAGCGCGCCCAGAAGGCCGAGAACCTCCTCAAGATGGCGGCCGAGAAGATAGGGAAGGACTTCGAAACCGCTTGGAAAGAGGTCTGGGTTCCCCTCGAGGAGGAGTACGGAGAGGTCTACGCCGCCTTTGAGGACGCCGCCCAGAACGGCATGGACGTCCTCAAGGACCTCATCAGCGACGAGTGGGCGGAGGCCCTGAAGCCGATAATCGAGGCCTACGTCGAGATTCCGACCGTCACGATCGACGCGGAGTTTGAGATAACGGTTCCGAAGCCCGACGGCATCGAGATAATCAGGGAGGCCCTCATAAGGGCCCGCGACAGGGCCAACGAGGAGAAGGAAATAGACGTCAAGTTCTCCTACCAGGGAGCGCCGAGGTACAGGATAGACATCACCGCCCCGGACTACTACAAGGCGGAGGAGGTCCTTGAGAACATAGCCGAGGAGATACTCCGCGTTATAAAGGAAGCGGGCGGCGAAGCGACGCTCATAAGGAAGGAGAAGCGCATTAAGAAGGTCAAAAAGAGGGGTTCATGATGCACTTCCGGATCAGGAAGTGCCCCAGCTGCGGGCGCTACACGCTGAAGGAGATATGTCCCGTATGCGGTGAGAAGACCAAGGTAGCCCACCCGCCGCGCTTCTCGCCGGAGGACCCCTACGGCGAGTACAGGAGGAGGCTGAAGCGCGAGCAGCTGGGCATTGCCGGGAGGGATTGAGATGAAGGAGTCAGTCATCCACGTCTACGAGAGGCCGGAACTCAGGGACCCCGTCTTTATCGAGGGACTGCCTGGCATAGGCCTGGTTGGAAAGCTCGCCGCGGAGCACCTCATTCAGGAGCTCAACGCGGTCAAGTTCGCCGACCTCTACTCGCCGCACTTCATGCACCAGGTCCTCATCAAGAAGAACTCCGTCGTCGAGCTGATGAAGAACGAGTTCTACTACTGGAAGAACCCCGACGAAAACGGCAGGGACATCATAATCATCACCGGCGACCAGCAGGTTCCACCCACAGACAGCCCCGGCCACTTCGAGGTCGTCGGGAAGATGCTGGACTTCGTCAACGAGTTTGGCGTCCGTGAGATAATCACGATGGGCGGCTACCAGGTGCCGGAGCTTCAGGGGGAGCCGAGGGTTTTGGCCGCGGTGACCCACGAAGAGCTCGTTGAGCACTACCAGAAAAAGCTGGAAGGCTGCGGCATCGAGGTTATCTGGCGCGAGGACGAAGGGGGAGCGATAGTCGGCGCCGCCGGCCTCCTGCTCGGCATGGGCAAGCTCCGCTCGATGTACGGGATAAGCCTGCTCGGCGAGAGCCTTGGCTACATCGTTGATGCGAAGGCTGCAAAGTCCGTCCTTCTCGCTGTGACCAAAATCCTCGGCCTCGAACTCGACATGACCGCCCTCGAAGAGCGCGCCAAGGAGACCGAGGAGATACTCAGGAAGGTTCAGGAGATGCAGAGGGCCATGCTGGAGCAGCAGATGCCTCCCACCCCGGAGGAGGAAGACAGGGGCTACCTCTGATCTTCCGCTTTATCTCTTCGATTCTTTTTGACCGCTTGAAACTTCAGGCTTCCCAGGATTGGGAATCCCCGGTACATCCCGCAGTTCTCTGCCAACAATCCGCTCTATGAGTAAGCCCATAGCGAGCACAAAGACCACAGTGAGGGTGAGTCTCGCCAGCATGAAACCCGCGCCAAGGAACTGGAGTTCTACCAGCTCCTGGGGAATCTTTATGCACGCCCAGGCAGAGAGGAAGGCAATAACACTCGCAACACGGGCACCTTTTTTGAGCAGGGACGCCGCTATGGGGAAGGCCACGTAGAGCGGACCCGTTGGAAAGGCCCCGATGAATATCGCGAGCAGCATGCTTTTTACCCCAGAGTTCCCCCCAAGGTATCTCACGATTAGCTCATCGGGAACGAAGACCGAGAACAGGCCCATCAGCACCATAACGGCCGGCATTATGAGAAGCATCTCCACGAGGAAGTTCTCGGAGGCCGAGAAGACCGGGTCTTTCTTTTCCGGAAACATCAAGAGGAGCACCGCTGTTATCAGGGCCACAACTCCAAGGAACAAAAGGTCGCGCAGGAATGCTTTCCTCTGGTTCTTCATCGCCCCCTGGCTCATTCCCTGACGTCCAGGAGGCCTGACGTCCGGGCGGCGCGGGGTTTCCCTCAAAGTATCACCCCCATGATGAGGCCGATAATGATCGCGACGATGAAGCTGAGGGCGTTCCTGAGCAGGGCCAGCTTGTTCCCCAGAATTCTCATCTCAAGGGGCAACGTCACGAAGCCGATCATCGTCAGCGTCGTTATGAAGACGGCAACCGAGGTCACGGAGGCACCCTTTTCAAGCAGCGAGGCCGCGAGGGGGAAGGCTATCAGGGAGGGGATGTGCAGTATCGCGCCGAGGAATGCAACGGTTAGAATACCAACCAGCCCCGCCTCCTCCCCCACGATCTCAGAGATTGTTTTCTCCGGCACAAAACCGGACATCAGCCCTATGATCAGGATTATGGCGAGCATCGTTGGAAGAATTCTGACGAACGACTTCGCGGCAACCACTAGGGCCCGTCGCGCCCTGGCCTCGTCCTTCCAGAAACCGATGAGGAGACAGACGAGGGCTAGAACGTTTATAAACAGGGCAGTCGTGTTCATGGCTTTTCCACCATGAGAAGCATGAAAAAAGGTTTATAAAAAACTAACTGGCGGCATCAGGTAATCAGCCCAGTGCCGCTTCCAAAAGGTTCAATCCCAGCTCAAGGTACTCCTCGGCCTTCTCCTCGCTCTTGGCCTCGCTGAAGACCCTGATTATCGGCTCCGTCCCGCTGGCCCTGACGAGAACCCAGCCGTCCTCGAAGAGGATTTTAGTCCCGTCGGTGGTGTCAACAGTGCAGCCCCTCTTCTCAGCGAGCTCGGCGACCTTGGCAACTATGGCCTTTCTGTCCCCTTCAACGTGTTTCTTCGTCTTGAACTGGTAGTACTTCGGCAGCTCATCTATCAGCTCGCTGAACTTCTTGCCGGATTTCGCGAAGATCTCGACTATCTTTGCCGCCGTCATCGCCCCGTCCCTGCCGAGGACGAAGTCCGGGAAGATAACGCCGCCGTTCTCCTCGCCGCCGATGGTTCCGTTGTGCTCGAGGAGAGCCCTCGCAACGATGAGGTCGCCGACCTTCGTTCTCATGACTTCCGCGTTGTTCCTCCTCGCTATATCGTCGAGAAGGTTTGAAGTGGCTATCGTCGTGACGAGAAGCCCTCCGCCGTTCTCCCTCAGAACTGCATCGGCAACCAGAGCGAAGGTCTTGTCGCCCTGTATGAACCTGCCGTTCTCGTCTATGAAAACCGCCCTGTCGGCGTCGCCGTCCTGGGCAACCCCAAAGTCGGCACCGAGGGCCTTCACGATCTCCATGAAGCCCTTCAGGTTCTCCTCGTTCGGCTCCGGGTTTCTGGCCGGGAAGTGGCCGTCCGGATGGGCGTTGACGCTGACGACCTTGCAGCCGAGCTCGCGGAGGAGGTAGGGGAGCGTTAGACTGCCTGCACCGTTGGATGTGTCCACGACCACGAAGGGTCTCCGCTTTTTGATCGCCTCAACGTCAACCCTGCTCTTTATCGCCTCGATGTAGGGCCTGATGACGTCCTCCTTCCTGACGTCGCCTATCTCGTCCCATCTGGCCCTGTCGAAGTCCTCTTTGAAGAAAACCTCCTCCACGACGGCTTCGCGCTCCTTCTTCAGCCCCATGCCGTTTGGTTCGAGCAGCTTTATGCCGTTGTATTCGGGCGGGTTGTGGCTGGCAGTTATTACGGCCCCGCCGTCCGCTTTAAAGTGATCCGTTGCCCACTGGATCGCAGGGGTGGGCGCGATGCCAACGTCGATGACGTCGCAGCCGGTGCTGAGAAGGCCGCTTATAAGCGCGCCCTTGAGCATCTCCCCGCTGACGCGGGTGTCCATGCCGACCACTACCAGGGGTTTCTCCCTCCCCTCGCGCTTGAGCATCGTTCCGAAGGCCATGCCCATCTTGAGGGCAAACTCTGGGGTTATCATTTCGTTGGCTATCCCCCTGACGCCGAAGGTACCGAACAGCCTTCCCATTGCAATCACCTCACATTAGAGCACTGGCAAAGTTGATTATCATCATCACGAAGATGTAGAGTCCGTAGACGAACGCCCCAGCCTGAATCAGCGAGACGATTATCTTCAGCGGCTTCCACTTGCCGGAGAGCAGGGGCACGGGAATGCCGATCAGTATCGCGGCGAACAGGTATATAACCGCGTTCTTTATGGCGGAGTAGTCCACCGGTATGTCTATCTGCGGGTAGGTTATGGTGACCTCCTGTCCCTGAACGGTGAAGGTTATATCCGCGTTCTGAAGCCCCACGACGATTATGTAGGACATTATGAGCACGAAGAGCAGCGTGGGCAGAAGGCTGAGCGAAAGGGAAGATATGGAGCCGCTGAACCGCTCCCACTCATCCCCGCAGTTCTTGACCTTCTCCTTCTTTTCATTCTTTTCAGATTCTTCAGCCATCATCACTCCCTCCCGAAATCGTCCTCAAAACGAACTATATCGTCCTCACCCAGGTACTCCCCGATCTGGGTCTCAATGACCTCAAGAACGACCTTTCCGGGGTTCTCAAGCCTGTGAACGACACCCGCAGGTATGAACGTGCTCTCACCCGGCCGGAGGAGGATTTCCTTCTCCCCGACGCGAACCTTTGCCGTGCCCCTGACCACCACCCAGTGCTCAGAGCGGTGGTAGTGCATCTGAAGGGAGAGCTTCTTACCCGGCAGAACGGTGAGGCGCTTTATCTTGTAGCGCTCGTTCTCCTCGAGGACGGTGTAGCTTCCCCAGGGGCGGTATGCCGTCCTGTGGACAAAGACCCTCTGGTCGCCGCGCTCCTTGAGCAGTTTGTAAACCTCCTTGACGCGCTGGCTCTCCCCGCGGTGCGCGATGAGAAGGGCGTCGTCAGTGTCTATTATTATGAGGTCCTCAACACCGACCGTCGCGGTCAGGCGCTCCGTCATCACGAGGTTGTTCCGGGAGTTCAGGGGAATGTACTCCGACTTCCTGCCGCCAATCTTTACGGCGTTTCCGCTCTCGTCCTTCCCCATAACCTCGTAGATGGCGTCGAAGCTGCCCAGGTCGTTCCAGTAGACGTTGAGTGGCACCACCGCGGCCTTGTCCGTCTTCTCCATGATTCCGTAGTCTATGCTGATGTCAGGGGCGGCGCGGTAGGCTTCATCCACACTCCCAGCGTTCTCAAAGGCCTCGTACACGTCGGGGGCGTGTTGGCGGATCTCCCCGATGAAAACCTCGGTATCAAACATGAACATGCCGCTGTTCCAGTAGTAGCCGTTCTCAACGTAGCGCTTTGCAGTTTCGAAGTCCGGCTTCTCCTTGAACTCATCGACGCGGTAACCGATGAGCTCGTCGCCTTCTCTCAGAGCCTCGCCCGGCTTTATGTAACCGTAGCCGGTGTGGGGGCGGGTCGGCTTTACCCCGAAGGTAACCAGATAGTTCTTGGCGAGCCTCTCCGCGTTCCTGAAAGCCCTCTCGTAGGCTTCATCTGCCTCTATCAGGTGGTCGCTTGGGAGAACGGCGACGATTGAATCCCCAAAGGTTTCCTCAACCTGCTTTATGCCCCAGTAAATGGCAGGCAGGGTGTTCTTCCCCTCCGGTTCGAGCAGGATATTCTCCTTCGGAAGCTCCAGGCCGAGCTCCCTGATGTCGTCGAGAACCCTGAACTTGTACGCATTATTGGTCACGACGAATATTTCATCCGGCCTTGAGAACCCGAGATTGAGTACCCGTTCCACGGTTCTCTGGAAGAGGGAACGATCGTCCAGGAACCGAACGAACTGCTTCGGCATCAGCTCCCTGCTCAGCGGCCAGAGGCGCGTTCCCTTGCCCCCCGCAAGAATAAGCGTTTTCATGGTAACCACCCCTGATTTCTGCACAATACTTGGGCCCATTTGTTTTTAACTTTGGCGTAAAAATGAAACTTAGCGGAGGGCGAACTCACCAACGAAGGCCGAACTCGATATGGTGTCGCCGATTCCGACGGTGCTCTTGGGCTTGGCCACTATCTTCGTCGGGGCGAAGGAAAGCTGGTAACCGTCGATCTCAGCGATGCCGTTCTTCATGCCGTACTCCTCGGTAAGTCTCTCCTCCACCGCCCCAGCATTCTCGTTCACCGGGACGTCCATGGCCTTGACCACGTCGTCTATGGAACGAACGTCGCCGAGCTTCGCCTTGGCGGCGGCAGCCAGTGCCGCGAAGAGCAGCGCGTCGCGGACGAAGTCCCCCCTGTAGTCCGTCAGGGCGAGGTAGTAGCCGTAGGTGTGGAAGTGTATCCTCTTAACGCCTGTCCTCCCGGCGAGCTTGAGCATGGCCTCGGTGACCGCGATTGGGTCCACCGGGTCGTCAGCTAGGAGCTTCTCAGCCAGACCTTTCTCACCCATGACCTCCATTATCGAGGCGAGCTCGACCTCGTTGAGGCCGACGCTGTGGAAATGGCCCAGGACGTCAACCAGGGCCCTTCTCACGGTCTCATCCGCGGTGAAGGCAAACTCAAGGTGAACCGGAACGTCCCTCGCGTTCAGGATTTCGAGGTGGCGCACCATCTCTTCGAAAGGCTCGCGGTAGTTCCCTCCTGTTAGGGTCTGGAGACCGCTGATGATTCCCAGCTCTGCTTTTTTCGCTATCTCCTCAAAGTGTTCGGTGAATTCGGGCCTTATGTAGACGTTCGGGTTGTAGTCATCGGCGGCGCCAATGAAGCGGTTCTCGCGGGGCGCCTCGAAGCCGAGAACCCTGAACCCGCGCGGGAACTCGTAGATGTAGTGGATGCAGTTCTCCTCGTCGCCGCCGAAGTCCCTCGGGTGGACGAGGTTAAGCCTCCCGTTCTCGGCCTTGGGAACGTAGATCGGACCGTCCTTGAAGAGCTCGGCCTGGAGCCTCGAAATCTGGGGAACGTGGGCTATTACCGGGACGCCGTAAACGCCGCCGAGGAGGTTGGCCATTATCCCCACCTGGCCGCCCATCCTCAGCTCGTCCCAGCCCCACTGCTTCATGTAGAACCTGACGGTGCAGCTCTCGACGAAGAGTTCTGCCGCCTTTCCGCGCCTGATGCTCCAGAGAATCCCGCCGAGGAGCTGGGGGACGTTCTCTATCCTCCCCGGAAGCTCATCGGAGTACCTCAGAACCCCGTCCTTTCCGACCAGCTCTATCCGCCGCTCCAGGTCTCTGGAGTCAAGGTACCTTATGGCGTCGATGTTCGTGTTGTAGGCGAGAAGAACTCCTCCAACCTTTTCGATGTTCCCGCGAACTTTATCGAAGGCCGATGAGTAGAGAGCGTCCCAGGACATTGTATCACCGGGAGTGATGTAACTGCTGAAAGTTAATAAGGGTTGCGGTGAGAAAAAGGGAAATCAAAGGTTCACTCCTTCCATCTCGGGTTGTCCACAACCTTGACTTCGCCGTTCTCCTCGATGACCAGCTTGGAGAAGCCCTTCTCGGCTATGCTGCCATAGTCATGGCCGGCGTCGGCTGGATAGACCGCTAGGAATATGAAGGGCTCGTCGCCTGTGTTAACGGTCCTGTGGGCCCAGTAGGGCGGGACGTAGACAACCGTTCCGGGCCCCATTGGTATCCACTCAGCCCTTCCTTCCGGCGTCTGGAGGAGCATTCCGCCCTTCCCCTTGATACCGTAGTATATCTCCGCCCTGTCGGCCTTCGAGTGGTAGTGTCCCTTCGTGAAGAAGAACTCCTTCCCGACCTTACCCGGGTAGAGAACGGTGGTTGCGAAGTTGAGGTCGCCGTCCTTCTCCTCCTGTTCAATCGCGTAAACCTCGTAAACAACCGGGTTCTCCCTGAGAAGCTCTTCGTAGGCTGTTTCGTCGACGAAGTACCCCTTCAGGTCGCTGAGCCTCCTGACGAGCTTCTTGGCCCCGGGAATGACGCCGGTTTCGAGGTCAATATCAACACCCAGCGGATTCTTGTACTCCATTGGAACCACCGTGATAGAAGTGAGGGTGGGCCTATTTAACCTTTCCCTTCTGTATCACCGAAAGTGTTACAGCAGTCTGAAGAGGAGGTAGGCGACGCCGATGGAGACCGCCCAGTAGCCGGCGTTCCAGCGGACGACCTTGGAGCCGTCCAGGGGCGGGAAGGGGAGCAGGTTGAAGAACGCCAGCCACAGGTTGACCGTTGCAGTGGTCTTGATGACCCACCAGAGGGGCGTGAACGGAGCCACTGTCCTCATGGCCACCAGTGCGGCAGCGCCGACGGCTATGTTGGTAAGCGGGCCCGCGAGGGCTATCCTCCCGAAGGCCTCTCTGGAATCCACAGCGTAGGGAGCGTAGACCTGAACGGCACCGAGGGCGGCGAATATCCACGTCGTTCCTGTGAGAAGGCGCATCGCTATGCCCATGAGAAGCGCCAGGAGTATTCCTGTGTCCCAGCGTTTGTAGTACGCCCTGTAGCCGTAGTGCCGCGCCACCTGCCTGTGGGCGAGCTCGTGGAAGATGAAGGCCGTCAGAACGGCGATGGTGGAGTAGGGAATCGCATAGGGGTCAAAGTTGGAAAACAGCAGAGCGAGGACTAGAAAAGAAATCAGTAAATCCTCGATCTCCCTCCTTCCCATGCCGTCCCTGTGAATTCCCTTCCACGGTTCGTAACCCATCGGGACCCCCGCGGGGAGGCTCACCTGCCCTTCACTTCAATCTTCTTGCCGATTACAAGCTCTGCGGCTTTAACTGCGGCACCGCCGCTTCCCACCGCTATCCTCACCTGATCCTCCGGAACGTAAACGACTATCTTGTCCTCAATCTCCTCAATTTCAAGAATCTTGACGTTGAGCATCTTCTCGAGTCTGTCCTTCATGGCGAATCCCCAAGAATCCTGTGGCGGTTCTAAATATAAAAGTAACGAATCAGTCGAAGTCCCAGATGGTTCTTCCTTTGTGGAACATCATGACGTAGCCGCAGTTCTTGCAGATGACTATCTTAACCTTGTGCGCCGTAAAGCCCCATTTGCTGTCTATCTTCCCCTCTTCAACCTTAAAATCCGTTCCGCCGCAGAGCGGGCAGACCAGATGCTTTCTCTCCATCACATCACCCCCGCTGTCCAATAGGGTGAGAGGAACCTCCGCTCCTTTGCCCTGTCGAGGAGGTGCTCTATCCCAGGCTTGTGACCGAGACCAACAACGGCTATGACCTTCGGCCTCTTAACCCCCCGGAGCTTCAGGTTCTCGACTATGGAGACGAGGTTCCTCGCCATGACCTCGTTCCTCTCCTCGACCAGAACGCGGTAGAGGTAGGGGTAGCGGCGCTTGAACTCCACCATCATGACCCTGTACTCGGCCATTGGGTCGGAGGGCTCGCCGAGCCTGACGGGCAGGAATATCCCCAGAGCTTCCAGGGCCATCAGGAGCTTCTCCCTCCCAGGGGCGGCGGCTATCTTGGAGAGTATGACGTTGATGTCCTCGTCTATAAGGTAGAGGGGGATGCCAAGGGTTTGAGCGGCGCTTATGGCCGCCTTCATCTCCTCACCGGGCTTCATCCCAAACTCCTCTCCCAGTTTCTCCTCGACCTTGGCTAAAGCGTAGTTTATCAATCCCTTCCTGCCGAAGCGGAGGGCATCCTCGAGGGTCATCTCCCTGTTCTCGTTCATGGCAAGGAAGCGCGCCCTGTCGAGCTCTATCGCAACGGCGTTGGGCCTCTCATCGAGTATCGTTCTGATGACCTCCTCCCTGCTCTTCGGCGAAACGTGCATCGTGCCTATGAGCTTAACGTAGCGAAGATAGCTCATCCTCTCTCCTCCAGAAGGTTTCTCACGCTGAATTCGCCCGATTTAAACGTCAAAATGTCGAAATCCCTTGGAACCACGAAATCTACTCCAAAATCGCGGCATATCCTCGAGGCTTCGCTCAGGTATTCATCGTAGGTGTAGCGAAAGGCCCTGTGGAAGAGTGCCAAAAGCTTAACCTTGGCCTTTTTAGCAACCTCGCAGGCCTCTTCCACCGTTGAGTGATAGCTGTCGCCCCTATCCTCAGAATTCAGGTAGGTCGCCTCGTGGATGAGGAGGTCGGCATTTTCGGCGAAGAGCCTCACCCTTTCGGCGGGCTCTGTGTCGCCGGTGTAGACGACCTTGAGACCTTTTCTCCTCGGCCCGGTGACGTCCTCGAGGCGGATTATCCGCCCGTTCCACTCGATTTTACCTTCCCGCTCAAGCTTTCCGAGTATCGGCCCCTCGCTCAGCCCGTACTCGGCGAGCTTCTCGGGAAGAAACTTTCCGCGCCTGTCCTTCTCCCGGAAGACGTATCCCAGGGCGGGAACGCCGTGCTCGACCTTGAAGCTCCAGATTTCATAGTCCCCGAACTTCAGCCTCGTCTCACCGAGCTCGTGAACGTGTATATCGAAGCCCGGCCTGAAGAAGCCGCTCTGGAGAAAGTGCTGGACGAACTCGAAGGTGTACTTGGGACCGTAGATGTGGAGGGGCTTTTCCCTGTCCCAGAGGTTCATCGTCTGTATCAGGGCGGCCAGGCCGAGGTAGTGGTCGCCGTGGAAGTGGGTGATGAAAATCTTCTCCACCTTCATCGGGCTGAGCTTTGCAGTGTTCATCTGCCTCATCGTGCCCTCCCCGACGTCGAAGAGTATAATCTCACCCTTGTATCGGAGCGCTACCGCCGGGACGTTTCTCTCCTTAGTGGGCATTATGCCGCCGGTGCCAAGGAAAATCACTTCAAGCATGTTATCACCTCCGAGGAGAAGTTTAAAAAGCTCCCGGGGCCTTCACCGTCGGGAACTTTCTGAAAATTTTTCTAGTTATCCTCCATAAATGTAAGACATGTTTATGAAAATCGTTTTATATTTTGAAGTGTAATAAGTATTGGGTTTACGTAGGTTACCATTCTGGGAACCTTCGTGGGCTCAGCTTGAGGGGGCATTTGTATGAAACGAAAGACCGCTTTGGTTGTTATCCTGCTTCTGGCCTTTTCGGTATTCATCATGCCGGGTCACAGGGTCACCGCGGAGGAATCCGACCTCGTTGACGGTTATGGGGGTATGGTCATAGCCGATGAAGAAATCATCATCGGCGACCGCGGGGACTACTTCTGGGCCTATGAGAACGAGAGTGGGAACGTCATCGGGAAATTCCACACCGGATACGAAAAGTGGGATGAGATGGCTGCCTGTGACGTTAACGGAGATGGGAAGGCCGAGATAATCCAGGGCGACAGGAGCACGGACAAGATATACATCTACACGATGGAAGGAACCGAGCTGGGCAAGCACGACGTCAACTTCGAGGCCGGAGACGACATAGCCTGTGGAGACCTCACCGGCAACGGGAAGGCGGAGATAGTCCACGCCGACAGGAACAACTGGATAAGCGTATTTGACGAGGATTTCAACCGCCTGAACCGCTTCAAGGTTGACGACTTCGCGGATGGCGATTCAATAGCCGTGGGTGACCTCGACGGAGACGGAAAGGCCGAGATAGTCCATGCCGACGTGAGTGCAAACATCATAACCCTCTACGATACGAACGGCAACGTTATGGGGAGTCTCCCAACGGAGGACTACTTCGAGCTGACATCGAGGGACGAGATAGCGATTGGAGATGTCAACCTCGACGGACTGAACGAGCTGGTAATTGCCACTCAGGACTCGGACGACTACCAGGAGAGGGGCATACACGTCTTTGGCTTCTCAAAGAAGGGCGCCCAGCTGGAGGGGAGAGAGCTAGCGACCTTCGTGATGCCCTTCCAAAAGGGGGACAGGATGGCAGTTGGAGACGTCAACGCAGACGGCCTCGACGAGATAGTCTGGGCCTCCCAGGACGGCTACGTGAAGGTCTACAACCTCGGAGGCGACCTGCTGAACGGGCCGAAGGGCCTGAAGACGGAGTTCAGTTATGGGGCGGGCCTCGCAGTTGGCGACGTGAACGGCGACTCAATAGTCGTTGGACCGCCAAGGAAGGGAAGGATGCACGTTGAGAACCTCGTTATAGCCGTGATAAACGCTCCGCCGGTTGACTACGACGTCATCAACAAGACGGGGGTATTCTACTCGGAGTTCACGACCGAAAAAACCCAGGCAACAAAGTTCTCGGTGAAGTCCACCCACGACGTCAAGATGAGCCTCGGAATGAAGGCGGTCATGGGCAACAAGAAGGTCGCCTACGCTGAGGTCAACCTGAAAATGAACATGGGGTTCCAGCTCCAGAGGGAGAGGGGACGGAGCTACGAGGAGAGCATAACCTACGGACTCACCTCCGACATGGGTGACGGGGCGCTCTACGTAACCACGGACTACGACGTCTACGAGTTTCCCATAATAAGCCCACCGGAGCTGGCGGTGGTGAACGGCGAGCAGCAGTACATACTCGTGACGGTTCCCAAGGGGCCGCCCCACGTCCACTTCCAGAACTACAAGTCGGAGCTCCACGAGATTGGGGACATAAACACCTACCCCGAGAACCTGAACGAGCTGAAGAACTACGAGCCCGGAAACCTTCTCGACACCTTCACCATAGAGGTCGGCCAGGTGGGGAGCTCCTACGAGAGGGCAGTCAAGGAGTTGAGATGGACGAAGAGCAAGAACACCTTCAACGTCGGCGTTTCCCTCGGCATCGGAGGGGGCTACACCTCACCCACGTCAAGCCTCGACCTGAAGATGGAGGGCAGCTACGGATACGAGAAGGTAACGACCCACGAGGTGACCGTTTCCAACGAGACCAGCGTCAAGGTTGTCTACAAGGGAGGCATAAGCGACCCGAGCATGTGGTACAACGCAACCGGTGTTATCTACCTCGACAGCGAGGACGGACACCTGGTTCTCGACTTCCTCGTGCCGAGCAAGGGGGAGCACTACGAGGCGAGGAGCGGAAGCCCGATACTGATAAACTTCGGCTTCTTCACGATAGACTACTATGCCCTGCTGCTCATGAACAAACCTCCGGAGTGCTCGATTTCAGCCTCTCCAAGCTCCGGGAAGCTTCCGCTCGAAGTTGACTTCGCCCTGAACTTAAACGACCCTGAGAACGGCTCCATGAGGTGGGAGATTGACTTCGGAGACGGCTCTAGGGCCGAGGGCAACGGCACGGAAGTTGGACACGTTTACCGCGAGGAAGGGAAATACAAGGTCATCCTGATGGTCTACGACCCCTGGAACGCCAACGCCACCTGTACGGCAGGGATAAACGTCAAACCCAACGAGAAGCCAACGGCGCTCTTCAGCTACTCGCCCGCCGAGATCAAGGCCGGAGACGAGGTGCTCTTTACCGACAGCTCCACGGACCCGGACGGAAGCGTTGCCAGGTGGAGCTGGAACTTCGGCGACGGAAGCACTTCAACCGAGCGGAACCCGAGGCACACGTACACGAACCCCGGCTCATACACGGTTATGCTGACCGTTGAAGACGAGAACGGACTGAAGGGAACTTACTACAAGGAGATAAGGGTAGAACCACAGAACTATCCTCCGACGGCTGACTTTACGTTCCTGCCAAAGGAGCCGAAGGCCGGGGAGGAGATAAGCTTCGCGGACAAGTCCTACGACAGGGACGGAGACATAGTTGGCTGGAGCTGGGATTTTGGGGACGGGAGCACATCCAGCGAGGCTGAACCGATCCATGTGTATTCAAGCGCCGGCAACTACACGGTGACCCTGAAGGTGAGGGACGACGGTGGAGGAGAGGACGTCAGGAGAATCACCATCACGGTTGGAGCCGCGGAGAGCCCCTCGCCAACCGAGACGACATCAACCGAAGCCCCAACTACCACTACACCATCCGAAACGACGTCAAGCACGCCGAGTGGGACAACCAGCTCCCCAGAGAAGAGTCCCTCCAGCACCCAGCCATCCCCGACTGAGTCAGGGAGCACGTGCGGACCGGGAATAGTCGTCATTCTGGCCGCACTCCTGGCCCTTTGGAGGAGACGCTGACTCCTCCATTTAATTTTAACCAAAGCGTTAAATACTTCCGGACGGCTAATTATTCTGAGGTGTTCTGAGATGGATGAGATTCTGAAGGCAATCGAGGAAAAGGACTGCAAAAAGGTCGCAGACCTTCTGTACCACAGGGTTGACGAGCTGGGCGACGAGGAGCTTAAGGAGGTCCTCGAAAAGGCCGAAAAGCTCGCCCTGGAGTGTAGAGACTTCGAACTTTACAAGCTCACCGTTTACTACTTCAGCGAGCTCCTGGGGATTGACAAGCTGAGCGAGTTTGAGAAGCTGGTCGAAGAGGAGGACACGTTTGAGGTAAAGTTCGAGCTGGCCGACCTTTACTACCTCATCGGAGAGCTGGAGAAGAGCCTCGAGCTCTATCGGGCCCTCCTCGAGGAAGAGACCGAGAAGGGCAACAAGGGGAACATAGCGAAAATCTACTACGCCATGGCGCTCATCCACGAGGAACTTCAGGAGTACGAGAAGGCCATCGAACTCATGGAGAAAGCCGAGGAGATACACCGCGAACTCGGAAACGAGGACGAGGTTCTGAGGGTAGCCATCCACAAGGCCTACGTGCTCTTTGAGTCAGGGGAGACCTACGAGGCAAAGGCCATGCTCGCTGGCCTTCTCCCGAAGGTTCTGAACAAGAAAGACCTCCTCGTGGAGATACACCTGAGCTTCGAGGAGATATTCGAGGAGGACGAGAACTACGAGGCGGCTTTGCAGGAGTGTCTCTACGCCCTCATCCACGCCCGGGGCTCGGACTACGAGGACATAGCCTTCGGCTCGCTGATGGACGTCCTCTGGCAGCTGATGCTCGAAGACGATTTCGAGACGGTTTACCTCCACATGGACATGTTCGCCAGGGCGCTCCCGGAGTTGGCGGACTTCTTCGAGGCCGTAAAAGCGATAGCCCTCTACAAGGACGGCAAAATCGAGGGAGAGGAGGCGAGCAAGGCCCTGGAAAAGGTCAAGGACCCGCGTCTGCTCGACCTCCTAGAGCTGCTCGGTGAGGCAGAGCTCTAAAAAAGCGTCGCCGGGAAGTATTTCCCTCACGTTTTATTTCATTTTGAAAAACATGAACACAAAAACACAAAAAGAGAGAAAGCCACGACCCCGTTTCCACCCGCTATATCAGGCCGTATTTTTCAAAATCCCTGGTGAGCTCCTCCACGGCCCTCTTGATGTCCTCCTCCGTCCTGGCCCCTGAGACAACCACTCTCCCGCTGTTGAAGATGAGAACTGTCATCCTGGAGTTTTTGACCCTGTAGACCACACCTGGAAAGATTTCAGGCTCGTACTCCACGTTGGGAAGGGTTAGTGCAACGATGTCAAGGTCGAGCGTCCCAAGGCCCAGGTCGCCCGCGGCCACGATGTTCTGAACCTGTATCTCAGGCTCCCCCCTGAACTTCATGCCCATAGCTTCAAGCGTTCGTTTGAGCTTCTCAGTGGCTTTCCTAATCGTTTCAACGCTCTTTGCCCCCGTGCAGACGAGCTTTCCGGAGTAAAATATCAAAAACGTCACCCCAAAGGACTCCATCTTGTAAACAGCTCCCGGGAATACAGAAGGGTTATAATGCACGGAGTCCAGTTTACTTGCCACCTTCTCAACGTCTATTCCACCGTGTAAGTCGATGGAAGCTACCACGTTCTCAACCTTTAGGGACATTTTACCCACCGCGTTAAAGTTCGCGACGGAACCTTAACTTTAACGGAAGCTCACATGACATTTCATTGCTCTATCAGATTGAAAGAATTGAAATATGGGAGAAAACTTTCCTATATCATGTGAACCTCCTCTCCAGAACTTTTCTGTGGATTGCACTGCCCGTGAAGAAGAACACAGAGCCAAACAGGGCCAGCATTAAAAGGTCAAGCCACACAGGTAGATATCCATTGCCAAGTGAATGCCTCAGGGCATCGACGTAGTATGTCAGCGGTGAGACGAGGGAAATCCACCTGCCGTAGGCGGGCAGGTTTTCGATGGGGACGAAGATGCCGCTGATGAAGAGGAGCGAGAATTTAACGAGCGACGACAGCATCATGACGTCGGCGGGAACGTCCGTGGGAGGATAAGAGGACATGAGCACCGTCATTGCAGAGAAGCAGCCAACAGCCAGGATGGTGGCGAGGACGAAGAGCCAGATAGAGGGGTGGATTGAGAGGTAGAGCATTGCGGGAACCGCTATCGCGAACGTTATCGCAAGCCCGAAGTAGAGGGAAGCCTGGAAGTCGCCGAGGAGAACCGTCGTCAGCGAAACAGGGGCTGTTATGAGCCTCTCGAAGGTTCTTCCCCTGCACTCCCACGGGATTATCGTGGGGCCAACGGCGGTGGATGTGAAGAAGGCGGTCATGGCCGTTAGGCCAACGAGGAGATGACCACCCGAGAGGTTACGCCCTATCATGAAGGCTAGGAACAGGAAGAAGGGGAAGATAAGGCCCATTATCACCACCGGCCCCTTGAGGTAGAAGATGCGCATGTCCTTCTTCGCTATGGCGAAGGAACGTTTGAGTGCCTCAATCATTTCCCTCACCAACCAGCTTGATGAAGACGTCCTCCAGTGAGGGCGACAGCGTTTTGAGGCTCACTATCTTCAACCCCTTTTTTTCGGCATAGTGGACGAGCTCCTTAACCGTTGCGTCGGGGTCGTTCGTGAAAACCCTCGCCTTGTCCCCCATCAGCTCGACCTTCGTCGCGGAGGCTATCTCCGAGGGGTCGAGTTTCATCGGCTCAAAGCTGACCTCAACCGAGATACTGCCTTTGACCAGCTGCTTCAGCTTCTCGGGCGTGTCAATCGCTATTAGCTTTCCTTTCCTAATGATTCCAATCCTCTCGCACAGCTCGTTTGCGTCAACCATGTTGTGGGTCGTCATGAATATCGTCTTCCCCCTCCGCTTCTCCTCGCGGATGACGTCCTTTATCAGGCGTGCGCTCAGGACGTCGAGCCCGCTCGTCGGTTCGTCGAGGATTAGAAGCTCTGGGTCGCTTATCATCGCCATCGCGAGGATGAGGCGCTGTCTCATGCCCTTAGAGAAGGCCCTCACCTTCACGTTCCTCTTCTCGTATAGGTCGAAGAGCTTGAGGAGCTCAACCGAGCGCCCCTCTATCTCCCCCCTTCCCATCCCGTAGAGCTCGCCCATGAGCCTGAGGTTCTGCATCGCCGTCAGGTCAACGTAGGGGTTGGCCATCTCGGGGACGATGCCCGTTCTCTCCCTCGCCTTTATCTTTTCCCTCTCGTCGAGCATGTCGTAGCCGAGAACCCTTATCTCTCCTGAATTCGGCCTCAGAACGCCTGTAATCGTTCTGACGGTGGTTGTTTTTCCCGCCCCATTCGGGCCGAGGAACCCAAAAATCTCACCCCTCTTAACCTCAAAGCTCACGTTATCAACGGCGAGAAAGGAACCGTAGTACTTGGTGAGCCCGACGACTTCTATGGCCTTCATGTCTTCAGCACCTGAATGAACTAAGGTTCATAGGTTAAAACTCTTTATGGCTTCAGACACGCTCTTTGCCCTCAGGCTGGCGAAGAGTCTTACGAAGAGTATCATGAGTATCATGTCGCTGAAGGGGCCTCCCAAGGCCGTTCCAACGGCCGCAAGAGAACCAAACGTCCCTATGGCCATCGCAGTCGCGAGGGTCATGTTGGAGCCGGTCGAATACACGAGAGATATGATGTGCTCCAGGGGAAAGCCAAGCGCTTTTCCTGTGAAGTAAGCCACGGCCGCACGCGCTAGGAAGTAGGCGTTCATCATGAGCGCTCCAACGACTATAATCTCTGGCTTCTCGGCTATCATCTTCCCGTTTATGCCGAAGACCACGGTTATCATCCAGTACATGCCGAGGAGCGAGAGACCCACGAGGGGCTCCTTGAGCTTCATGAGGGCATCTTTTCCCTTCCACCTCAGAACCGCGTACTTCGTCAGCTGGCCCGCCACGAGGGGCACTATGATGTAGAGGACGAGCGACTTGAGGAGCAGCCACGTGGGGACTTTTATGAGCGTGTGGAGGAGCAGCTTGGCGTAAACCGGCATGACGAAGAGCGAGAGGACGAACGTCCACACGACGCCGACGAGCGTCAGCTGGAACTTCCCTCCCGCGAGGTTCGTGAATGCCGGCGCCGAGCTTGGGAGCGGAGCGAGGCTTATCAGCACGACCCCAGCGAGCAGCCTCGGGTCAGTGTTCGGCATTACCGCAAGCCAGAACTTGATGAGAAGCCACGTCAAGGCTGGGAAGAGGAGGACGTAGAAGGCACTCAATGCCACGAGATACTTCGTCTTTATCTCGGTTCTCGTCGTGAACGCCTTTCTTATGTCCATGAACACCATCGGCTGGAAGAGCATCATAAAGAGGGCAATCGGCAGCGTCCATTTAAGGGACAGGAAGGCATCCCTGTGGTGAACACCGGCGTAGCTCGATAGGATGATGAGAGTGAAGACGATGTATGTTATCTTCTCCTTCAGGAACTTTACAATTTTCATCTCAACCATCTCCTAATTCGCCGTTTGGAAAAATAAAAGCTCAGGCGAGCCATAGGAGGCCCACCACCCTTCCGTCCTTCACGAGCTGGACTTTCGTCCCCCACTTCCCGTGCCAGTAGGCGCCG
Source organism: Thermococcus sp. 4557 (assembly GCF_000221185.1). Lineage (NCBI taxonomy): Archaea > Methanobacteriati > Methanobacteriota > Thermococci > Thermococcales > Thermococcaceae > Thermococcus > Thermococcus sp. 4557. The sequence goes on from NC_015865.1 coordinate 797,784, forward strand.
ACTTCGAGTTCTCTCGGCTCAACGTTCTCCCAGAGCTCTCCGACTATCTCCCCGTCAACGAGCAGGGGGATGTGGAAGGTTCCGCAGCGGCAGTGCCACGCGGGCCCCTTCGTGGCCTTCTCGAGCAGTGCCTTCGCCTTTGCCTTAATTTCCTCGTAGCTCGGCTCATTTTCCATCACGTAGCCAAACCTTCCAACCTTCCACTTCCATCCGGGAACACCGAACGGCATCTCAACCACCTCCTACTTTTTGCTCAAACAACGAAAGGGTCACGGGGCGGGGGAGGGCCTTCTCGCCATGCGCCTTCCCATCCCGTACAGAAAGGCCAGGAAGGCACCCACCACGGCCCCCACGCTGAGCATGTGGAGCGTCTCGGGCACGTTCGCCGTGAGTATCTTCATCACGATCTCAATGAGGGCCAGCGAGAGTATTGCCAGCATCGTGTAGCGGACGTAGAGTGGCTTTATCCTGTGCATCAGGAGCGAGCCCGTTATCCCGCCGAGAAAGCCAGCAGTTCCCACCGCCACCAGGGTTTCCATCGCTATGGGTATCCTCGGGAGTATGATAGTGTACGTCAGCAGGGTAACGCCCGAAACTCCGAGTGCAGTGGCTGCCGTGTTCGCCGAGACCTTCTTCGGGTTTCTGAAGAGGTACGAGAAAGCTATGAGTGCTATTGGCGCCGCGTCCATGCCTATGAGGCCCGCGGTGAAGCCCTCGACGGCCCCGAGCGCGTAGATTTTCCAGCCGTCGCCGCCTTCCGCCATCCCGCTGGAGAGCATGCGGTAGAGGGCGAAGAGCAGGAACAGAGCAAAGGCCACCAGCACGAGAACCCTCGGAATGTGAACGTTCACGTACGCCCCCAAAGGAACGAAGAGCGCCGCGGGGACGAAGACCCTCGCAACCTTCCTCCATTCTATGAGGCCCTTCTTCCAGTTCATGGCGGTTGCCACGGTCAGCTCCGCCGTGTTCTGCGTCAGCCCGAGCAGCATGGCCGCGTGAACGCCCAGTCCCATGGCTATGTAGTTGGGTATGAGCACCCCCGCCGCTCCCATTCCAGCTATCGCGAACACGCTCGCGAGGATGTAGGTGAGTATCACCATCCCAAACATCCTCCATCACCTCCGTCTTCTCTGTTTTGTAATATCACAAAAGTCTTTATAAAGCTTTCTATAACATTCGAGCTAAACTCGCTCGAAAGCGGTAATTTTATAAAGATGGGGGAGTAATAATCAACGGTGGTGAAGGTGCCGAAGTGGATGATGGGTGACATGGCAGTTTTGAAGAACCTCATGATGATGCTCAAATCCCTGATGGCCGAACCGAGGCGGAGCATCATAAGAATCCTGAGCGATGGCATAAAGGGGACGAACGAGATATACCAGGCCCTTCAGGAGAGGGGCCTCAACATGCCCCGCTCAACGCTCTACTACCACCTCTCTGCCCTTGAGGACATGGGAATAATCGAGATGGCGGGTTACAGAGAGGTTGGAGGTGGAGCGCCCGAGAAGCTCTGGAAGCTCAGGGTCAGGAAGATAGGAATAGACCTCGTCACGGGGGAGATATTCAGGGAATGATGCTAAAAAGAAAAACCTCATAGCACGCCCACTCTAAACATCGCTGCCTTGAGAGAGTTATCGTAGTTATTGCCCGCTACGTTTCAGCTTCTAGTTGCGTTTGTTGCAACTGGTGTGGTTGGCTTCTTGTTCCTGTTCACATCAAACCACCTCAAGCGAGAGGTCATCAGCTCCAGGCTGAACGGAAACATCCTAAAAAACAAAACCACAAAATTTACGATTGCAATTTTCATGGGGGATTATCAAGGCTCCCAATTTCCTCATAGCGTCTTACCAGTCTATTCTTGCATTAAAAACATAAAGGGATCCTAAAAGCTTCAAATCAGTTTGAAGCTATATCTATGTCTTCCCAAGCGTGGGTTGGCCATTCCAAACCACTTGTTGGGGGTACTAGCTCCAAGATCTTAACGGTTTCCCTACAACTCTATTCATCTAACTCTTGGACACAGCTCAAGAACCACTTAGGGTCTTCAGCCCCTCAACAAATTCCTTTATCCCTTCCTTCAGCCTTTTTTTCATCAGGACCTTCCTGAGGACGGGCCTCTTGCCAAGGATTTCCTCCATCTGCTCAAGACACTTTCCGGGCCTCCCAGCGCACGTGCAGAAAAAGGCTGCGTTTCTAATCTTCTCTCTGTTCTGGAGTAGATAAGTCCTTATGGCAGGAGTCACGCGACCGTTCCAGACGGGGGTTCCAATGACCACGAGGTCGTAGCTGGAAGGATCTTTCTCAAACTCTATCTCTGTGGTTTTACCTCTCGTCGCGTCATAGCCGGCTATGAGGAAGCCAAGAATCCCCTTACGGGGCTTTTTGTCTATGACTTCGTCAATATCCGCGTTGAAGGCTCTGGCAACTTCTTGAGCAACCCTCTTAGTCGTCTCGCTCCGCGAGTAGAAGACAACGAGCGTTTTCATAGGCACTACCCACATTAAATTGCTATGATGGTTAATAGCATTTTTGGACTTCATCATGTCGTGAAGTACAAAAATCGGGGAGAAGTCTTCACCTCCAAGTGCTATAAAGTCTCAGATTAACCCTTTCTCCTTGCTATTATATCCGCTAGAAGCTCCCCATCAACGCCCACGTTCTCGGGCTCGTTCTCATGAATTACCACGCTCACGTGGTGCACCTTGTAGATCTCCCTGACTACGTTGGTTATTCTCCTCACGAGCTCCCTCTTAGTTTCAACATCGACTTTGGGCCCTTCAATTATTATCGTCGGCATTGCCATCACAAATCTGTTTTTGTTTCATGTGTTAAAATCCTTGTGGGTATGTGAGCCATTTTCACGGAGTTAATTGCTAATCCCTGCTACCATGCGAATTCTCCCCCACTCTCGGTAACGTCTTTTGTGCTTATGCACAAAGTTTATATGAGAAGAAATTTTCAATTAAACGGGTGATGTGGTATGAGAATAGCTGTTCCAGCGATGGATGACAGGGGCCTGGAAAGCGAAGTTAGCGGGCATTTTGGAAGGGCGAAGTACTTCGTCTTCGTGGAGGTGGAGGATGGCAAAATAAAGGATTCCAAGGTCGTTGAGGTTCCCTTCGAGGAGCACGGGCCCGGCGACCTTCCGAGGTTCGTCAAGGAGCACGGCGGAGATGTTGTCCTTGCCTACGGAATGGGCCCCAAAGCGGTCTCCTTCTTCAACGAGCTTGGTATAGAGGTAGTTACTGGTGCCTACGGAAGAATCAGGGACGTCGTCGAGGCGTTCATTCACCAGGTCCTTGAGGTTGACCCCTACTGGAAGGAGAAGATAGAGCGCGAAAAGGAAAGGGAAGGATGGGAGAAGCACGGGCATTGAGAGGGTTTTCAACGATGGGTTCAGGAAACGTTTAAATTTTTCATATGATTTTTATTTCAGGTGAAGCAGATGAAGGTAAGCGTAAAGGACTTCGCACCGAGCTGGTTCGCGAGCGTCATGGGAACTGGGGCCTTAGCCCTGGCCAGCAAAGCGTACTCATCGAGGATTTCGGCCCTGGGTGGATTGGCAGAGTTCCTAGTCTACTTCAACACGCTCCTCTTCTTCGTCCTCCTAATCCCCTGGCTCCTCAGGTGGGTGAAGCACACGGAAAACGCACTAAAAGATCTCAAGCATCCTGTTGTGTGTCACTTCTACGGAACGATAGCCGTGGCCATGCTCGTCCTCTCAGCGGATTATCTCTTTATACTCAAGAAAACCGCCATCGCAAAGGCGTTCTGGATTCCGGGAGCGGTTCTAACGATATTCTTCGCCCTCCTCATTCCCTACCTGATGTTCGTGGAGAGGGAGATAGACCTCAAGTCCGTTACCCCAGCGTGGTTCATTCCTCCCGTAGGACTGATTGTGATTCCAATGAGCGGTGCGGCTTTGATATCGAGCTTCTCGGGAACTGCCAGGGAGGTTGCCTACGCGGTTAACTACTTCGCATGGGGAGCGGGCTTCTTCCTCTACCTCGGCCTGTTCGCGATAGTGTTTTTCCGATTCATAAGGCACGAGCCGATGCCCTGCGGTATGGCCCCAGCGGTGTGGATAAACCTCGGTCCCATTGGAGCGGGAACCTCAACGCTCTACGCGCTCGTTAAGGCCAGCGACTTCCTGACGGTCAAAGAACCGTTCTTCGCCTTCGGTTTAATCCTCTGGGGCTTCGGCGTCTGGTGGCTGGCGATGGCCATCATAATGACCCTATACTACATTAGGAGGCTCACCCTGCCCTACAGCCTCGCCTGGTGGGCCTTCATCTTCCCCCTCGGGGCCTACGTGGGGGCAACGCACAACGTTGGCACGGCCTTTGGGATAGGGGTAATAGACGGCTTCGGCTTCGCCCTCTACTGGCTCCTCCTCACCATATGGCTGGTAACGGGTTTGAAAACAGCGAAGCACGTGCTCCTCGAATGATTTTTCTTTATCACCATTCCCCCAGGAGGCCCTTTATTATGAGCTCCGCCGCTTCTTCCTCTGTTAGACCCTTGGCCATGAGCTGAATGAGCTGGGCCTCGTTTATCCTGCCTATCGAGGCCTCGTGCGTGAGCTCGGCCTTATCGTTCTTCACCCTCAGCAGGGGAACGGTCTGGACGTCGGCGTCGCCCTTAACGATTTCGTGACACTCAACGTGCCCCTTCGCGTAGTCCCCAAAACCGTAGGCCTCGTTTATGACGTTGACCTTCGCCCTGTCAAAGGCTATGGCCGTGCTCCTCAGGTTTGCCCTTGAGCGGGCCCCTTCCAGGTAGGCGACTTCCTTTATTTCAACCGAGTCGTCCTTAACCGCCTTCACCTTAGACTCAAGCTCAAGGACGGCCCTCTCACCGAGCCTCGCGACCATCTCAAGCTTCAGCTCCTTCGCTCTATGTTTTGTCAGGGTGAACTTCCCCGTGTAGCGGGCGCCTCTGCCAACGCTCACTTCGGTCCTGCCAACCATCCTCACGCCCTCGCCGTGGACGTGCTCGTCGTCGTAGAGCACGTTCGAACCTTCCCCGATTTTTATTCTCGTTATTGCCTCGTGGGTGAAGTCCTTGGCGTAGGGAAAGATGCAGTGGGACGTGAACCTGACCTTCGAGTTTTTGCCAACGTTTATGTCAAAGATGACCCTCTGGTAGCCCTCGCTCTTCAGGTAGCCCGTGCAGAGGTGTATGGGGAAGGGAAGCTCAACGTTGTCCGTGATTTTAACTTCAGCCCTAACCCCGTTCTCAATCTCCTCGCCCCTTATCTCAACCCCGGGAACGTTGTTGAGGCCGATGACCCTGTCCCCGCTGATGATTATCGCCGCTATCCTGTCCCCGAAAAGAGATGTATCGAGACCTTCCCGCTGGTAGGCCTCAACCAGCGCCTCGTATTCCCTAGTGAGGTCAATTTTTATCGTCATTCTCCACCATCCCCGTTAGAAGGCACCTCCCGCAGGTTCTCCGGTAGTAGTCAACAACCTCCCGCGAGAAGCCCTTCTTCAGAAGTCTGCCCGCGCAGATGAAGTATGAGAAGTCGGTCCTGGCCGCTATCTCCTCGTGGTGGGTGATGAGTATCACGGTGGTACCGCACCTCTGGAAGTAGTCGAGAACCCGCTCTATCAGCTCTCCGGCCGTTATGTCGAGGCCCGAGTCGGGCTCGTCGAGGATGACGTACCTCGGTTTCAGGAGGAGAAGTGATGCGAGCTCCACCCTCTTCCTTTCACCGCCGCTCAAACTCCTGTCCACAAAACGGCGGACGTAGAGCTCGTAGGGCAGGCCAACGAGCTCAAGGGCTTCCCTTATCTCGTCCTCCTCGAGTTTAAGCTTCCCGCCGAGGGTGAGGTAGTTCCTCACGGTTATGCCCTCGTACCGAGCCGGCTCCTGCCAGGCCATGCTTATCCCCAGCTTTGCCCTCCCCGTAACGCTCAGCCGGGTTATATCCTCGCCATCTAGGAGAATCTGGCCGGACGTTGGCTTTAGCTCCCCCATCAAAATACGAGCTATCGTCGATTTTCCAGCGCCGTTGGGGCCAAGTATCGCGTAGCTCATTCCATCCCTGAAGGTCATGTTTATTGAGCGGAGGATTCTTCTGCCGTTTTGCGAGTGCTCAACGTTCCTCAGGCAGAGCATTCTTACCAATAACATTTCATATGAAAATAATTTAAATCTTTCTGGGCAACTTCGTCCAGAACTTTTAGTTGAAAATAATAACATATGAAAATTATTTTAAACTAATCTGAGCAACTCCCTATGGAGGTGATAAAATGTCCGGAGGAGAAGCTCCCGTCATAGGGAAAGATGCCCTTGGAAGGCCAGTCAAAGACCTGAGCGTCATCCCCTGGTGGGGCGTTGACAGGAAGGATATAGAGTGGTACCCGAGGATAAACTACGACAAATGTGCGGGATGCGGTCTTTGCTTTGTAACGTGCGGAAGAAGGGTGTTCGAATGGGACACAGACAATGCAAAACCCATCGTTGCGAGGCCCTACAACTGTATGGTGGGATGCAACACCTGCGCCATGCTCTGTCCCTGTGATGCCATAGAATTCCCCGACAAGAGCTATCTAAGGAAATGGGTGGCAAAAGCGAGGGTGGTGAAAAAAGCCTTTGAAATCGTTGATTCCATAATGCCCAAGAACCATCTGAGCGAAGAGGAGCTCAAGAGCACCCCGGAAGGGTGAGGGGACGCTGTATTCCGGGTCAATGAGGAATGAAGGGAGAAGCCGTTTCACGGCCCCCCACCAGATCACCGGCTCTCTAAGACAGGAAAATAACGAAAAACTTGTCTCAAGAGCGTTTTCAACCCATAGCCACGAGGAGCGTCTTTAGGGCTATAAGGTACATTATAACCCCTATCATCCTTTTTACCTGCGAGGAGCTCATCTTAAAGTGCATCAGGTGCGTTCCAAGCCAGCCTCCCGCTATGGCGGGAATCGAAACCCACAGAAGCAGTTCCCAGTCTAACGTTCCCATGCCCCAGTAGGTCAGGAAACCGCTGAGGGAGGAAAAGAAGACAATTAAAGCCGTTGTCGAGGCAACTTTCTTTGGCTCGTAGCCAAGAAGTATCAACGCGGGACTGATTATTCCGCCTCCCCCAACGCCGAGGAGTCCACCCAGAAAACCCGCTATTCCACCGATGAGCGAGCCCTCAATGATGTGGTTTCCCCCTTCCCTCCGTTTCCTGGGCCGGAAAAAGAGCATCATCGTGCCAGAGTAGAGGAGGAAGAGTACGAAAACGGCGAGAACGATGCGATGGGGTATGAACTTCCCGGAGTAAGCCCCAAGGGGAGAGGCAACCGTCGCAGTAACGAGAATCGGGAGACCGAAGCGAACGTCAAGTTTGCCGTGTTTCAGGTTTTTAGCAGTCGCGGAGAGCATTGAGAGTGTGTTTATGAAAAGACCCGTCGGCTTGGCGCTCATCAATGGGACACCGAGCCAGCCCATCACCGGGACGATGGCCACCGCTGAGCCGACGCCGCCTATTGAGAAGACGATACTGAGGATGAACGCGATCAGCGCAAGTTCGGGATAGTTCATTTTAGGTCACCCGAAAAGCGTGGGCAGTTTCATTTAAAAGGTCTTCCCTCATGAAATAACGTTAGACCGGGATAAGAGGTAGTCCACGTATGAACCCCAAAACCAAGGTGGCTTTAATCCTCTCGCTGGTCTCGCCCATCTTCGCCGAAGTGCTGAGCGGTTCAACTCCACCGGTTGAGGTCCTCACGAATCCCTTCTCCTTTCCGCTCCTGTGGGCCTACTACGGTGCGGGCGTTCTCCTCGTTCGCGAGGCCTGGGTTCGGTGGGGGAGGAACTACATTAGGCTCATGCTACTGGGCTTCGTCTACGGCATCGTTGAGGAAGGGCTCGTTATAAAGTCCTGGTTCAACCCGGAGTGGCCCGACCTTGGAATCCTGGGTGTTTATGGAAGAGCCTGGGGAGTCAACACCGTCTGGGCGGTGTGGCTGACGATATTCCACTCCCTGATGAGCATAACCATTCCGATAATGGTTGTGGATGCCCTCTATCCAGAGTTCCAAAACGAGAGGTTGCTTGGAAAGAGGGGAATCCTGCTTACATCCGCGTCATTTCTGCTGTCGGGCACGGCCTTTTTCGTCTCTCTCGGCTCCTACCACCCGCCGGCGCTCCAGTACCTCCTCACGGTAATCCTCACGATTTCCCTGCTCCTGCTGGCGAGGAGAATAAAACGGGGAACCCTATTTAAGGGTGTGTTCCTCAGGGGGCATCCGTTCCTCTACGGCCTCTCGGCCTCTTTTATCCTGTTTTTGATATTCACCGCCCTCCCCCGCTCCCCTGTGCCCCCGGCCATAACGTCCCTCCTGGGACTCTTCGTGACGCTACACTTCTACTCCATGCCAGCCCATCTGGACGAGAGGGGAAAGTATGCCCTCGCCATTGGCTTCCTGGCCTTCTGGTTCGTGCCCTACGGCATAATCCTTGAGCTCAACGGCGTGAGGGGTGAGGCTCTCCTCGGCGTGGCCACCTTCACGGTCCTCGCCTGGAAGCTTAGGGGAGTGTCTGCCACAGGGTATTTCCAGGGAACGTGAACCTCAACGCTCAGAAGAACTTCCCGAACATGTACTGGGGGATAGGGCACTGAACGATCCGTCTGGCCCAAAGACAGTCGGCACAGCTCGGCTCGTTGCCCCAGCAGTCGATGTCGCTCGTTTTCACGAAGTCACAGGAGTCCTGAAGGGGACAGTCAGTACACGAGGGGTACATGTAGTTCTTCATTGTAAAGCGGAACCATGTGTATCTTTCGCTGGTCCATATCTCGGCGAGGCTCTTCTCACGGACGTTTCCAAACGAGTACGCGTTCACCTTCTTCTTTCTGCCGAAGATGTACTCGTAGTATGTGTGAAGGAAGCGGTAGCAGGGGGCAACCTCTCCGTCCCACCGGATAACGGCCACGTTGTTCTCGTCGAAATCACACTGCCTCTCGGTCTTCAGCTCGAAGTATGGTATCTTCACATAGAGGCCCTCGTGGGCGACCTTGTAGAGTTCGTCCACTATGGGTTCCACATCAACGCTCCCGTCATATATGATGTCATCGACCTGCTCCTCGGTCATTGGAAGGAGGTTCGAAACAAGCAGGGCATCGACGCCAAGTTCTTTAAGGTACCTCGCAAGATCCGGCAGTTCCCTGTAGTTCTCCTTCGTCAGGACGACCTCGACGCCTATGCTGGGCCTGTGGGTTCCAGCCTCCTCCCGGTATTTCACGAGCTTTTTTATCTTGTCCGCGGTAACCGCAGCCGCGATATGCCCCAGGGTTATTGCGTTCTGAACCGTTGGGACGGTGTCCATGGAGAAGTATATCAGCTCAACGCCGAGTTCGGCGAATTCCCGAAGCATGCTGTCTGTAAGGAGTGTTCCGTTGCTGCTCATGCCGAGGGCAAAGCCGCGCCTCTTGACCTCACGCACCATGTCCATGAAACGCGGATGAACCGAGGGCTCACCTATTCCGCCAAAATATATCAGCTTAAGGTCTGGGAACTCCTCGGCATCATCGAGAATCTTGAGAAAAAGCTCCCAATCCATGTCACCCTCGCTGTCCTCCCAGTACTGCTTAAAGCACATCTCGCACTTCAAGTTGCATCGGCTTGTGGTCTCTATGTAGAGATACTTCATATCGAGCTTCGGCCTGACTATGACCTTTCCGTCCCACAGGGTGAAAGTGTACTCCTTATCGAGTTTTATTCCCATCTCAACCGCCTCCGGCGAGGCTGCCGGACATCACGTTACCATATTAAAGCATCATCTCAGTAGAAGGCGCTAAAAACCTTACTGGATAAAAGTGTGTAAAAGATAAAAGAATTCAAAGGAATTCCTCGATGCCAAGCTCCTTCGCTTTCTCCGGTGGAACCTTTCCGTCCGGGGTCCAGCCGCGGAGAGCGTAGTAGCGCGGCAGCATCTCCTTGAGCCTGACGACGTGGCCCTTGTTCGGGCCCTCAGGCATGGGCTCCTCAAGGAAGCGCTTCGGCAGGCTGTCGTCCCTCTCCGGATCGAGACCGGCTTTGAGGTTGAATATCCTCTCGGCGTTCCAGATGCGCTCGCCTATCTTGAGGTACTCCTCCGTCGAGAAGTCCCAGCCAAGGGCCGCGTTGAGGAGGTCTCTGAAGTCATCCGCACCGAGGCCAAAGGTCGTGAAGAGACACAGGCCGGCGGCATCGATGACCGCGCTGAGGTTCTGGAAGACTATCAGCATGTTGACCTTATCGTCACCTATATCGTGCGGATCCATCTTGTACGGGTAGCCGAGTATCTCGGGGCTTATCATGTAGTTCTTTATGTGACAGCCGCCGCGGTTGTTGGTGGCATAGCCGAGACCGTGCCCCTCTGCACCTCTCGGGTCATAAGCAGGGAGCTCGAGCTTCTTAACGCCCATGAAGTAATCAACACCGCCAAACCTCTCGGCCAGGCGGTAACCGCCCTCCGCCAGAGTGTCTCCAAAGCCCTTTCTATAGGCGATCTTCTCGATGTAGTAGTGAAGAACCTCCGTGTTGCCCCATCTGAAGGGCGGCGCGTCCTCCCCAACGTCCTCGGGCTTGAGGAGACCCTTCTCCCAGAGCTCCATGGCCGTGGCAAGCGTTCCACCCGTCGAGATCGTGTCGAGACCGTACTCATCGCAGAAGTGGTTGGCCTCGATTATGCTGGCCAGGTCATTTATGCCCAGGTTAGCTCCCAGGGCCCAGATGCTCTCGTACTCCGGCCCCTCGGTAACACCAACGCTCGGGAGCTTGTTGACCCTGCCACATCCAATGGGACAGGCATAGCACGGCTGGTTTCTGATCAGATACTTGGCGGTCATGCCCTCGCCACTCTGCTCTTCCGCGTACTCAAAGATACCGGTCTGGAAGTTGCGGACGGGGTAAAGGCCGTTGGAGTTTATGATGTTAACGAGAACCGCGGTTCCGTACTTTGGAAGACCTCCGCCGGCAACGGGGTCGTTCCTCAGCTTGTTAACCTTCTCCTTAACGACCAGCATGAACTTCTGCTTGTCCGCAATGGGAACCCTCTTGCTTCCCTCCACCGCTATGGCCTTGAGGTTCTTGCTTCCCATAACGGCTCCAACACCTGCCCTTCCCGCGGCACGGTGACCGTCATTGACAATGGCCGCGAACTTGACGAGATTCTCTCCCGCGGGCCCTATGCTGGTGATGCGGAGCCTCTTACTTCCGATTTCCTTTCTAAGCGCTTCCTCCGTCTCGCTGACAATCTTGCCCCAGAGATGGCTCGCATCACGGATCTCAACGTTCTCATCTTTGATATAGATGTAGACGGGCTTCTCAGCCTTGCCCTCAATGACTATGGCATCCCAGCCGGCGAACTTCAGCTCGGCGCCGAAGTAGCCACCCGAGTTTGACATCGTTATGAACCCGGTCTGGGGGCTCTTGGTAACAACGTTGTACCTTCCACCCGTTGGGGCACTGGTTCCGCTCAGCGGTCCGGGTGTAATTATCAGCTTGTTCTCGGGGCTCAGGGGGTCCACCTTCGGATCCATCTCTTTCAGAAGGAGGTATATTGCCAGCCCTCTGCTGCCAAGCCACTTCTTGGCTAATTCCTCGTCGTACTCTTCAACCTTAACCTCCCCCGTGGAGAGGTTTACACGTAGAAACTTACCCCAGTTGCCATACATGGACATCGCCAAAGAATAAATGGACATTAATGCATATAAATCTTGGCGAAAATAAAGGATGTTGCGAAAACAAATGTGTTAAACAGGTATGTTGACATCGACGTGGACTAAGGGGTAAAGGACTTCTATAAGCCCACAACTCTTCCCTGCGTTTAAATTCCCGCAGGATTCACAGAATGCGGCGGAGATATCGAGACCACGGCACAGCTTCCAGGAGGAGCCGGATCAACCTCGATGTTCACCTATGGTTTATAACGCAGCCACTTATAAATGACGGGGAGAACATTCTAGCGGTGGTATCATGCACGAGTGGGCCCTGGCTGATGGGATAGTTAGAACAGCCTTAGATTACGCAGAGAAGGAAGGTGCATCAAAGCTCCTCGCCGTTCAGGTCGTTCTCGGCGAACTCCAGGATGTCAACGCCGAGATAGTCGAGTTCGCGATGAAGGAGCTCCTCAAAGGAACCATTGGAGAGGGCGCGGAGATAGAGTTCATCGAAGAAGAGGCTGTTTTTAAGTGCCGCGACTGCGGCCACGAGTGGAAGCTTAAAGATGTTAAAGGAAACTTCGACGAGCGCATAAAGGAGGACATACACTTCATCCCCGAGGTTGTTCACGCGTTTCTAGCCTGTCCGAAGTGCGGCAGCAGGGACTTCGAAGTCGTTCAGGGCAGGGGAGTTTACATAAGCGGCATAAAGATCGAGAAGGAGGGGGAGGCATGATAAGCATAGACCCGCGCGTCAAGGGCATAGAAGGCAGGCTTGAGAAGGTGAAGCGCATAATCCCCGTCGTCAGCGGAAAGGGCGGGGTTGGAAAGTCACTCGTCTCCACCACGCTGGCCCTGGCTTTGGCGGAGAAGGGCTACAAAGTTGGCCTCCTTGACCTCGACTTCCACGGTGCGAGCGACCACGTCATCCTTGGCTTCGAGCCAAAGGAGTTCCCGGAGGAGGAGTACGGCGTAATCCCGCCGACGGTTCACGGGATAAAGTTCATGAGCATCGTCTACTACTCCGAGGACAAGCCGACGCCCATGAGGGGTATGGAGGTCAGCGACGCCCTCATAGAACTCCTCACAATAACCCGCTGGGACGAGCTGGACTACCTCATCATAGACATGCCGCCCGGCCTTGGAGACCAGTTCCTCGACGTCATGCGCTTCCTCAAGAAAGGTGAATTCATCGTGGTGGCAACACCGTCAAAGCTGGCCATTAACGTCGTCAGAAAGCTCATCGAGGTTCTGAGGGAGAGGGAATACAAAATCCTCGGAATCGTCGAGAACCTTAAGCTGGACGAGGAGAAGGACATCAAGCGTCTCGCGGAAGAGTTCGGCACCACCTATCTGACCGGTATCCCCCTCTACCGGGACCTGGAAGCAAAGATTGGAAACCCCAAAGAACTTCTAAAGACGGATTTCGCGGAGAAGATAAGGGAAGTCGCGGAGAAGATTTAGCGAAGGGTTTTTCTTTTCTTCATCCTAAAACCCGTTAAAGGTGAAACTATGGAGCTCCTCGAACTCCTCAAGAAGGCCAAACGGGTCGTCGTCTGCGGAATAGGGAACGAGGTTAGGGGGGACGATGCATTCGGCGTCCTCGTTGCCGAGAGGCTGAAGGAAATGGTGAACAACCCAAACGTTCTCATCCTCAACTGCGGAGAGGTTCCGGAGAGCTACACTGGAAAGATAACAAAATTCGAGCCCGATCTGGTGGTCTTCGTTGATGCGGTTGACTTCGGCGGGGAGCACGGAGAGATAGTTCTGGCCAATCCGGAGGGAACCCTCGGTGAGGCAGTCTCGACCCACAGCCTGCCGCTCAAGGTTCTGGTGGGCTACCTGAAGACGCGCCTCAACGCGGAGTTCGTCCTCCTCGGCTGCCAGCCGGCCGTTCTGGGCCTCTTCCAGGAGCCAAGCGAGATTATAACCGAACGGGCGAAAACACTCGCGGAATCGCTGGCCGGGGCCCTTGGAGGTGGTTGAGTGGACTGGAGGGCTCTGTACCTCATCGCGGGAGCGCTGTTTATCCTCGCATTCCTCCTCGACATCAGAGCCGAAGAGAATCGAAGCGAGACCCTGAAGGACCTGTTTCTCGGGCTGGCGTTTCTAGCGTGGTACGCTGAGATGACCCTTCCGGCGCTGGTATTCATCGCTGCCTCCATCATAGTGTACTATCCGGAGATGCGGAAGTGGTGGATCAGACGGAGGTATGGCTAACCTCCCACCGGTGACATCCCACTGAGAAGCTTCCCCTTTGAAAACTTTTCTCGGTGCAGCACGCTTTAGATCCGCGGTTGAAAACCAGAGGTTTAAAAAATCCCTAAAAAGGCCTGTGAGAACTAATCACAGGTGAGAGAAAATGTGCCTAGCGATTCCGGGAAGGATAATCGAAATCACAGGAAAAACCGCGGTTGTAGACTTTGGAGGCGTGAGAAGGGAAGTTCGCCTCGATCTGCTCCCAGAGGTCGGAGTCGGGGACTACGTCATAGTCCACACGGGCTTCGCAATAGAGAGGCTCGACGAGGAGAGAGCGCTGGAGATACTCGAGGCGTGGGCAGAGGTCGAGCGGGCGCTGGAGGGATGAACGTGACCGACGTCCTGAACGCCTTCAAGGACAGAGAACTGGCCCAGAAGGTCGTGAGGAAGATACGCGAGGAGGCGAGGGGCCTCGATGAGCTCCGCTTCATGCACGTCTGCGGAACGCACGAGGATACCGTAACCCGCTCCGGAATACGCTCTCTTTTGCCCGAGAACGTCAAGATAGTCAGCGGTCCGGGCTGTCCGGTCTGTATAACCCCCGTTGAGGACATCGTCAAGATGCGCGAGATTATGAGGGAGGCCTACGCTGAGGGAGACAGGATAATCCTGACCACCTTCGGCGACATGTACAAAATCCCCACTCCCCTCGGGAGCTTCGCGGATTTGAGGGGCGAGGGCTACGACGTGAGGGTGGTTTACTCCATATTTGACACCTACAAGATAGCCAAGGAGAACCCGGAGAGAACCGTCGTTCACTTCAGTCCCGGCTTCGAGACCACCACCGCCCCCGCGGCCGGAATGCTCAACGCCGTCGTTGAAGAGGGCCTTGAAAACTTCAAGATATACTCAGTCCATCGCCTGACGCCTCCGGCCGTTGAGGCCCTCGTGAAGGCCGGAACGCGCTTCCACGGGCTCATAGACCCAGGTCACGTCTCAACTATAATAGGCGTCAAAGGATGGGAGTACATAACGACCGACTACGGCATACCGCAGGTCATAGCGGGCTTCGAGCCGGTGGACATGCTGATGGCAATTCTGCTCCTCGTACGGATGGTCAAGAACGGCGAGGTGGAGATACTCAACGAGTACACCCGCGCCGTCAGGTACGAGGGCAACGTCGTTGCCCAGAAGCTCATCGAGAAGTTCTTCGACGTCACCGACGCCAAGTGGCGCGCCCTCGGAACCATACCCGAAAGCGGGCTTGAGCTGAAGAAGGAGTGGAGGGAGCTAGAGATAAGGACGTACTATGATCCAGAGGTTCCCGAACTCCCGGACCTCGAGAAGGGCTGCATCTGCGGCGCAATCCTTCGCGGTCTGGCGCTGCCCCCGCAGTGCCCGCACTTCGGCAAGACCTGCACGCCGCGGAGTCCAATAGGGCCGTGCATGGTCTCCTACGAAGGAACCTGCAGCATCTTTTACAAATACGGAGCTTTGTTCTAACACCAAAGGTTGAAAACTCCTCTCCGGTTTTTAACTTTTGGTTTTAGAAACCTATAAAGGCTCAGATTACGAAGAAGAAACCGGTGAGAGGAATGAAGGCCTACCGACTTCACGTTCAAGGCATCGTTCAGGCCGTTGGATTTCGGCCCTTCGTCTACAGAATCGCCCACGAAAACAACCTGCGGGGCTACGTCAAGAACCTCGGCGATGCGGGAGTTGAGATAGTAGTCGAGGGCAGAGAGGAGGATATAGCGGCTTTTCTGCGAGACCTCAGGGAGAAGCTTCCCCCGCTCGCGCGGATAGAGATGATAAGGAAGAAGGAGCTCCCTCCCCAGGGCTTCGACCGCTTCTACATCGAAAAGAGCTCCCAGGGCGGGGAAGGCGGGGACTCGATAATCCCGCCGGACATAGCCATATGCGAGGACTGCCTGAGGGAGCTCTTTGATCCGACGGACAAGCGCTACATGTACCCCTTCATCGTCTGCACCAACTGCGGGCCCAGGTTTACAATCATCGAGGACTTGCCCTACGACCGCAAGAACACGACGATGCGCGAGTTTCCGATGTGCGACTACTGCGAGAGCGAGTACAGGGACCCACTAAACAGGCGCTACCATGCTGAACCCGTCTGCTGTCCGGTCTGCGGGCCGAGCTACCGGCTTTACACGAACGATGGAGAGGAAATCACGGGCGACCCGCTGAAGAGGACGGCCGAACTCATAGACAAGGGCTACATCGTCGCAATCAAGGGAATAGGGGGAATACACCTCGCCTGCGACGCAACCAACGAAGAGGCAGTCGCGGAGCTGAGGCGGAGAACCCACAGGCCCCAGAAGCCCTTCGCGATAATGGCTAAGGACGTCGAGACTGTCGAGGAGTTCGCCTTTTTAAGCAGAGAAGAACTCGAGGAGCTGACTTCTTACAGGAGGCCGATAATAACCCTCCGCAAGAAGGAGCCGTTCCCCCTCCCGGAGAACCTCGCACCGGGACTGCACACCATAGGCGTCATGCTGCCCTACGCGGGTACCCACTACATACTCTTCCACTGGAGCAGGAGCAGGGTTTACGTCATGACATCCGCGAACTACCCTGGAATGCCCATGGTCAAGGACAACGACCGGGCCTTCGAGGAGTTAAAGGATGTCGCCGACTACTTCCTCCTCCACAACAGGAAGATACTCAACAGGGCCGACGACAGTGTCATCAGGTTCGTCAACGGGAGAAGGGCGGTGATAAGGCGCTCCCGCGGCTTCGTTCCCCTGCCAATAGAGATACCCTTCAACTACCGCGGTTTAGCAGTCGGGGCGGAGCTTCTCAACGCCTTTGGAGTAGCTAAAAACGGGAAAGTCTACCCGAGCCAGTACATAGGGAACACCTCGAAGGTCGAAGTCCTCGAGTTCATGGAGGGGGCAATAAAGCACTTCCAGAGGATTCTCCGCGTTAGGGACTTCGACTTAATAATCGCAGACCTCCACCCGAGCTACAACACGACGAAGCTGGCAATGGAGCTCGCGAACGAGATGAACGTTGAGCTCCTCCAGGTGCAGCACCACTACGCCCACATAGCGAGCGTCATGGCCGAGCGGAAGCTGGACGAGATGATAGGCATAGCCGTTGACGGAGTCGGCTACGGGACGGACGGCCACACCTGGGGCGGAGAGGTGATATACCTGAGCTATGAGGACGTGGAGAGACTGGCCCACATAGACTACTACCCGCTCCCGGGCGGAGATTTGGCCAGCTATTACCCACTGAGGGCCCTGATGGGCATCCTGAGCAAGGTCTACGGCGTCGAGGAGCTCGAGGGAATAATAGAGAGGTGCTGTCCGAAGGCCATCGAGAGCCTCCGCTACGGGAGGGTGGAGTTCAACGTCGTACTGACCCAGCTGGCGAAGGAGGTCAACACGAGCTACGCCTCATCAACGGGAAGGGTTCTCGATGCCTTCTCGGTCCTTCTCAACGTGGCATACAGGAGGCACTATGAGGGCGAACCGGCCATGAAGCTGGAGAGCTTCGCGATGCGCGGGAAGAACGACCTTAAGTTCGAGGTTCCAGTTGACGGAGAGCTGATAAGGGTCGAGGAGCTCTTCGCACAGGCACTCGACGTCATCGACACCGCCAGTCCGGCGGACATAGCCTACTCGGCCCACCTCGCCCTCGGAAGGGCCTTCGCTGAAACGGCCGTGGAGAGGGCGAAGGAGTTCGGGGTTAAGAACGTTGGGATAAGCGGCGGCGTCGCCTTCAACGAGCTCATAGTCAAGACCGCCAGGAAGATCGTCGAGGCCGCGGGACTGAGATTCCACACGACCCACGAGGTCCCGCGCGGGGACAACGGAATAAACGTCGGTCAGGCCTTCCTCGGCGGGCTGTACCTCGAGGGGTACCTAACAAGGGAGGACCTGATGCTGTGAGGAAAGAATTTAACCAAAAAACACAACTATGTAAACGGGTGTAGTGAATGCCGGTGCTCCAGAGGGAGGAACTCGAAAAAATCCTCAACGAGGTAAAGTCTAGGCTCCAGGAGATTCTGGGCGATGACTTGGCCGAGGTCATCCTCTTCGGCTCCTACGCGAGGGGGGAGGCGAGGGAAGACAGCGATGTGGATGTGCTGGTCGTGGTTAGGAGAAGGCTGACAATCGATGAACACGACAGGCTTAACGAGGTCACGGAGAAGTACATCATGGAGAGGGGACTCGTTATTTCGCTCATCGTTTATCCAGTCAGTCCGGGAATGGAGCACGACCCGCTGATTCAGAACGTCCACGTGGAGGGTATTAAGGTATGAACAAATACGAAGAGATGCTAAAAAAAGCTCGGGAGAGCATTGAAGCGGCTAAAACCCTGCTGGAACGGGGTTTCTATGGGTTTGCCCTCTCAAGAGCATACTACACAATGTTCTACTGTGCGGAGGCCATTCTGCTGACAAAAGACATCAGTGTTTCAAAGCATTCCGCCCTCATAGCCCTCTTCGGAAGGGAGTTCGTCAAGACGGGAAAAGTTCCTCACAGGTTTTTCACCCATCTGCGGACGGCATTTAACCTTAGGCAGACGGCCGATTACTCCTTCGTGGTTGATATAACCGAGGAAGAGGCGCGCGAGAACATAAGGCGCGCCGAAGAATTCCTCGAATTTACGAGGCACTACCTCTCATCCAAGGGATTTTTGGAGGAATGAGTATGATTGAGAAGATAAAGCTCGAACACGGGGCAGGCGGAGAGATAATGGAGGAGCTCCTAAGGGACGTCGTACTGAAGAGCCTGAGCCTGAAATCTGCCGGTGGAATCGGACTGGATGCCCTCGACGACGGGGCGGCGATACCATTCGGCGATAAGCACCTCGTCTTCACGATAGACGGCCACACGGTCAAGCCACTCTTCTTCCCGGGTGGAGACATAGGACGCTTGGCGGTAAGCGGGACTGTCAACGACCTGGCGGTGATGGGGGCCAAGCCCTTAGCTTTGGCCAACTCCATGATAATTGGAGAAGGCTTCGACGGTGAGGACCTGAAGAGAATCCTCCGCTCGATGGACGAGACTGCCAAAGAGGTGCCGGTTCCCATCGTCACCGGCGACACCAAGGTTGTTGAGGACGGTATAGGCATCTTCGTCATAACCGCTGGAATAGGAATCGCGGAGAGGCCTGTAAGCGACGCCGGAGCGAAGGTAGGCGACGTTGTTCTGGTCAGCGGAACGATAGGCGACCACGGGATAGCGCTGATGAGCCACCGCGAGGGAATAGCCTTCGAGACCGAGCTGAAGAGCGACGTTGCCCCGATATGGGAGGTCGTCGAGGCGGTGGCTAAAGCGATAGGCTGGGAGAACATACATGCCATGAAGGACCCAACCAGGGGCGGCCTAAGCAACGCCCTTAACGAGATGGCGAGGAAGGCCAACGTTGGAATACTCATATGGGAGGCCGACGTGCCCGTGAGGCCGGAGGTCAGGGCGGCGAGCGACATGCTGGGCATAAGCCCCTTCGACGTCGCCAACGAGGGCAAGGTTATTATGGTCGTTCCAAGGGAGCACGCGGAGGAGGCGCTGGAAGCCATGAGGAGCACTGAGAAGGGAAAGAACGCGGCGATAATCGGCGACGTCATAGAGGACTACAGGGGCAAGGTTCTCGTGGAGACGGGCATAGGCGGAAAGCGCTTCCTTGAGCCTCCAGCCGGAGACCCGGTTCCGAGGGTCTGCTGAGCCCCTTTTCACGATTCCCACTTTTGTCCTTAACCTTCGGTTTGGGAAAGCCGTATAAGGCTCTTTTTCCAATTTTGACCGGTGGGGGAGATGATAATCGCAAAGCCCTGCGTAACGATGAAGGGGATTGTCATAAGCGGCTACTCGTGGGACAGGAAGGTGAAAGTTGACCTCACGAGAACCGCCCAGTGCCTGAAGGAGAAGGGTTACACCGTGAAGAAGCTCCTGCCGGGGATGATGCTCATTCTCGAGATGGAGGGCTACGAAACGAGCGTCTATCCGAGCGGCAAGATAATAATCAAGCTCCTTGAGGACTCAAAGAAGGGTGAGGAGCTCGCTCGAATAATCTACGACTGCGCTGGAGTTCTGGAGGTGGTTTCATGAGGATTCCGGAGGACGTTAGAAAGGACATTCCGCTGACCGAGGAGGTCATATACTTCGACAACACGGCCACTTCGCTCACGCCAAGGCCGGTTATAGAGGCGATGGACGAGTACTACCTCAAGTACCGCGCCAACGTTCACAGGGGAATACACAGGCTCTCTCAAATGGCCACTCACAAGTACGAGGAGAGCAGGAAAGTAGTTGCCGACTTCCTCAACGCGGAGTTCGAGGAGATAGTCTTCACCAAGAACACGAGCGAGAGCCTCAATTTAGTTGCTCTCGGCCTCGAACATCTCTTCAAACCCGGCGACAAGATAGTGACGACTCCCTACGAGCACCACTCGGATTTGCTCCCATGGCAGAGGCTGGCCAAAAAGCTCGGCCTCAAGTTAGAGTTCATAGAGGGCGACGACGAGGGCAACCTCGACCTGAGCGACGCTGAGAAGAAGATTAAAGACGCGAAGCTCGTCGCTGTTCAGCACGTCTCCAACGCCCTCGGCGTTATCCACGAGGTCGAGGAGCTTGGCAAGATGGCGAAGGAAGCAGGGGCGATATTCGTCGTTGATGCCGCCCAGAGCGCCGGCCACATGGAAGTGGACGTGAAGAAACTCCACGCGGACTTCCTGGGACTTTCCGGCCACAAGGGGCCGATGGGGCCGACTGGAATAGGCGTCCTCTACATCAACGAGGAGTTTTTTGAAACCTTTGAGCCTCCGCTGATAGGCGGGGGGACGATAGAGGACGTCAGTCTGGATGGTTACAAGCTGACCGAGCCGCCCGAGCGCTTTGAGGCTGGAACGCCGAACATAGGCGGTGCCATAGGCCTCGCCGCTGGAATAAAGTACATCGAGAAAATCGGGATAGACAGAATCGAGAGACAGGAGCACAAGCTGGTCAAGAGAATAACGGAGGGACTCGACGAGCTCGAAGTGCCCTGGTACGGGCCGAGGAACCTGAAGAAGCACGCCGGTGTCGTCAGCTTCAACGTTCCACCGCTCCACCCCCACGACGTCGCGGCGATACTTGACGAGCACGGCATCATGGTGAGGAGCGGTCACCACTGTGCTTTACCGGTGATGAAGAAGCTCGGGATAAACGGCACGGTTAGAGCCTCGTTCCACGTCTACAACAGCGTGAAAGAGGTCGAGACTTTCCTCGGGGTCATGGAGGAGCTGGTAAAAAGTTTGAGGGGCTAGAGGGGCATCTCGCCCCATTCCACGTCTATAGTCTCCGGCGTGCGGTAGATGAAGGCCGCCTGCCCCTTGTGGACGTGCTTCCTCATCGGACCCGGTGGAACGCCGTTCGTTTCATAGATAACGCTCTGAGTATCCGGGTCGTGGTAGAGGAGCAAACTCGGGCCCACGAGGTTCATTATCGACTCCACAGCGTACTGCGTAGCCAGAACCGTGACCCTGCTCCGTAGGGGCCTCGTTATGAGGGGAATCGCGGCGCTCCCCGCGGTGGTGTAGGCCAGGACCGCGGCATCGCTGACCCCTATCATCGTATTCCTCCTCTTTCTAACGACGGCCGCCACGATGAGAAAGGTCATCCCCGCGAGGGTTATGCTGTAGGTCTCCCCGAGGTTTACCAGGACGTTCCCCCCAAACCCGGGGGCTTTGCCAGAGTAGAACGCCTCATCGAGGGGTGTGTAGCTCTCCCCGATGACCTCGGCGTACTTGGTCCTTGACTTCGCCGCCTCCGGGACGCTCTTCACCTTGCCTGCGAGGAAGTCCGCGTAGAGCCTCTCGGTCAGCGTCCTGTCGAGGCCGTAGACGGTCTGCACTATGGTGGCCGCTGTGTAGCCATCGAGGAGCCCCGCCGAGGCAAGGGCTATCGGGTCAAGGCCCGTGCCCTTTCCATCCTCCACCTTGATGACCGTGTCAAAGCCCTCCTCCGGGAAAGTCCCGGCGGTGTCGAAGATCACCGTTTCGTAGCCCATCTCCCGATATTTCCCTGCAAAATACTCGAGGGCCTTTCCGGGCCATTCGTCCATGCCGAAGACCTTCAGAGTTCTGCCGTGATAGACGGGGTCGTAGAAGACGTCCTCACCTTCTCTCTCAAAAAGTCTGACCGCTATGCGGCTGTACTTCATGCATCTCACCGGTTAAGGATAGGAAAAGGTTCTATAAACGGCTTCTGGTTCGTCCACCTAAACGACCTTCACCATCCTCTCCATCCAGGGGCTCAGCCTCACCCGTATGTAGCCCCTCAGCCTTTCATCGACCTCGCTGTCCCCGGTGTAGACCCTGACAACGCCGCCGGCTATCTTTGAGGGAGTCGCGACCACGAGGATGTTCTCCTTCGGAACCCCCCTCAGGACCTCCGCCGAGAACTGCTGGTTTCCCCTGCCAAAGAGGAAGTTGAGGCCCCCGATGACCGTAACGACGATTTTGGGGTTCCTGTCAACAAACCTGAGGAGGTCTTTCTCTGTTGCGTCCTTCACTAGGAGTCTGGCCCCCCCATCTTTAACCTCGACCACGTCAACGCCGAGGAGAGTCCCATCTATTCCAAGCAAGTCCTTTATTCTCTTTATCGTCGAGCCGGAGCCGAGGAAGTAAACGCCGTCGTTCTCAAGTATCTCCTCTGCAACGGTTTCAGCTATCGCCTCAAGCTCCGCCTCTTCATCGAGGGGGATTCCCTCCTTACTCCCCTGGACGAGGGTCTCAACGACCGGAACGAGGGCCTTTCCGTAGGTTCTGGCCTTAACCTCGTCGTGCCTGTAGGCTTCCTCGTCTATGTCCCTGACTTCCCTCTCCTCAAGCCCCGCCCTTCCCCTGAGGAACTCTACGAGGAGCTTCGCCGCGTCCTCGGGTGATGTTGCAAAAACCCCGGAGTACATCTTGACGCCGGTGGGGATACCGAGGATTGGGAGCCTCTCATCAACGGCCTCAACAACGTCCCTGGCGGTTCCATCGCCGCCGGCAAAGAGGAGTAGCTCGACCTTTCCGATCATTCTCCTCGCGAGCTCCTTCGTGTCCTCGGGGGTGGTGTCGGGAAGCTCAATCCCCTCAACTTCCCGAAAGCCTATCTCCCTGTGCCTGATAACCTCGTAGGGAAAATTGAACTCCCTGAGGACGTTCTCCCCGAGCGGCCCCGGGCCGGTGAGGAACTTTACTTTCTCCACCTCTTCGTATTGGCTCAGCTCGCTGAGGAAGAGCCTCACGAGGTCTTGAGCTATCGGCCTCGCCCCCCGCTTCACGGCCTCCTCAACGACACCATCGGTCCCCTTTAGGGCCACCTTACCTCCCATTCCAGCTATGGGGTTGATTATCAGTCCAACGCGCATGCTATCACCTCATGTATTTCCTCGCGAACACCGTCAGGAAGACCGCCCACATGAACATGCCAAACAGGGCCTCGACCGAGGCTATGATCCTCCCCACTCCAATGGGATGATAATCCCCGTATCCCAAGGTCGTTGCGGTAACAACGCTGAAGTACTCGTAGTCGAGAAAGCCCATAGCTCCGGAGATGCCCTCGACGCTCCGCGTCAGAAAGAACAGGATTGGGAAGAAAACGTTGACCGCGCCGAGCCATATGAGTATGGGCCTCTTCCAGTCGGTGCCGTACTTGCAGGTCAAATCCGCGAAGAGCCACTCGAAGAGTGCTTCCATCCTCATGAAGAGCCTCTTAATCCCCTTCCTCCTGCCGCTCAGCCGGGAGTTCCTCTTGGCCACCATCTCCAGGTAGTAGTAGCGGTCGGCCCTCTCGAAGTCCCCGTTCCGCTCCCAGCTTATCCTGGCGAGGCGGTAGAGCACCTCTGCCGCGCGGTGGCTCTTGAACTTGCAGTCCTCGACCTCAACGAAGCCCTCGACGTTGAGTTCCACCGGGATATTGGGCAGAACCGTGGAGTTCCAGGCAAAGTCGCCGTGGAAAGACACCTTCCGGAATATCAGGTTGCCCATGACCCTCATGTGCACGAACTCGGGATTCCTGAGCCAGCTTCCCAGAATTTCGGCGTGACCGAAGACGTTGAGGTTCTCGAGCACGAGGTTGCCGTGGAACCGCCTTATGCTGAGCCTGACCTCCCTCTTGAAGCGCGCCGACTGGTCGAAGCCTATGTCCCGGAGGACGAGGGCGGTGACCTTAACGGCCCTCTCGTGCGATTCGGATGGCTTTATTCCATGCTCCTCGAGGATTTTTCGCAGGAGGGGGTAGCGGACGTTTATTCCGATCCTCCTAACATCACTCAGGTCGCTCAGCTCTATCCTCCCGGTGGCAGTTCTGCGCTCCCCGTACTCCTTCTCGCCCTCCTCCCCCCTGCCGGTGTACTCGGTTGAGTTTATCATGACGTAGCGAACGCTCGAATTCCTGATGTAGACCGAATTGGAGAACCCCACGCGGAGCAGGTTCAGGCCGAAAACGTGAGAGCCGTGAACGGTGAACGTTCCCAGCTCACTCTCAAAGACGACCAGCCTGCCCACCGTGGAGTTGTAGAATGTTACACCCGGCACGTTAACCCCATCGAAGAGTATTGTCCTGACCTGGGAGTTTTTAAAGACTATCGGCTTCTCGGCTTTGAAATCGCTTATTTTGACGTCGTAGAGGTAAACACCCTCAAAATAGGTCTGGCCCGCCCTAAGCCTCTTGAGAAAAGCCTCCTCCTTCAACCTCTTTATCTCATCCCCCAAAAGCTTCTCGCCCTCGTCGTAGGGGATATGGAGGGGGCAGTAGGCGGAGCCCTCGACGGGCTTCAGCCTGCACTTCCTTCCGTTTTCATAGACGTACTCGCACATGCTCTCCCCACTCGGAGTCTTCCGCAGGATAATTAAGGTTTTCTCCTGCTCGGAAGGGCGCGCATGTAGAAGCGCCTTCCCCCGTACTCGAGTTCGATTAGCTTTCCGTCCCGGATAAGCCCTTCCACCACGTCCCAGTCGGCCCCTGCTTTTCTCAGGAGCTCCCTCACGGCTTCTTCCCTCATCGGGTGCACGGCGGTTATGCTCAGCAGGTCTTCCTCGACGTTCCCGGTTGAGGCGAAGGCGTTCCCCTCGTAGCCTATGAGGTATTCGACCCGGTCCCCGCCGAGCCTCTCCGAGAACAGCTGGTAGGCGAGGTGTATCGTCTCCTCGCTCGCAGGTTCGACCCACGGTTCGGCGGGAGGCCTCGTGGGGATTCCTATGTACGCCTTGTCCGGCCCGAGCTCCGCCAGAAAGTCAGCAATTTTTTCAAGTTCTCCACCGTAGTCAACGTTTATCAGCATGGTCTCGGTAACGAGCTTCCCTCCGAAGCCGTCCGCGAAGGTCAGCATGCCGTCGAGGATTTTCTCAAGCGAGAGGCTCCTGTGAGGTCTGTCCACCCTGCGCCAGAAAGAGTCGCTCACAGCATCGAGCTTTAGGGAGACGAAGTCGAACTCAAAAAGCTCCTCCCTGACGTCCTCGCGCCATATCAGCGAGGAGTTCGTGAGTATCGCAAGGGGCAACCCGAGGGTTTTCAGCATCTCCACCTCCCTGGACAGGTTAACGTCGAGCGTCGGCTCCCCGTCGGGAACGAAGGTGATGTAGTCTATCCTTTCCCCGGCCGCTTCTGCCTCCTCGACCTTCCGCGAAACCTCCTCGAAGATCAGTTCCGGCTCGTAGAAAGCCCTCCTCTCAACCTCCATCCTCAGGGTTCTGCCTATCTGGCAGTAGACGCATGCATAGCTACAGACCTTGTCGGGTATGTTGTTTATCCCAAGGCTCTTACCGAGTCTCCTCGATGGAACCGGACCGAAGGCTATCATGTCACCACCGGGATTAGGTTGCCCTAAAAGCGTATAAGTTTTGCCCAAACGGAAGGTTCAAAATGGGAAGGAAGAATGATAACAGGATAATCACCGCTGGGGAGTGAGGTGTTCGCATGCTGCTGACCGAATTCAAGAAAAAGGCCCTGAAGCTCATCGATGAGGAGCTCAAAGTTCTGGACTTCTCCTTTGGCCTGCCCTACACCTACGTGCTGATTGAGGGGAAGAGGAGAAAAGCCCTCGGCGTTGCCATGACCCTCCCCGAGGAGATAGGGAGATTTGACAACTCCATCGAGGAACCCGTCCTGGAGGCGTTCATTGAAAGGGCCGACAGCCTCAACATCATCGAGAGGTCCCTGGGCATGGCGACGAT
Organism: Thermococcus sp. 4557; assembly: GCF_000221185.1. NCBI lineage: Archaea > Methanobacteriati > Methanobacteriota > Thermococci > Thermococcales > Thermococcaceae > Thermococcus > Thermococcus sp. 4557. The sequence goes on from NC_015865.1 coordinate 823,787, forward strand.
AAACGCGGTTTCTCAGTACTACATCGACTTGAGTGATGCAAAGTGGGTTGACGCCGTGGAACTGCTCGACGGTGACATCGAGAAGGTAGCCGTCATTGGGAACATGCCGCCGATAGTCAGGGCCCTGCGGGAGAGGGGCTTCAAGCTCTACGTCTTCGAGAGAAACCCGAAGCTCTGGGACAGGGAAACGCTGAGCGATTCCCTGGAGTACTGGCTCCTGCCGGAGGTGGACGCCGTGATGGCGAGCGCCTCCTGCATGATCAACGGAACCCTCGACATGCTCCTCGACAGGGCAAAGAACGCCAGGATTTTCCTCCTGACCGGCCCCACGGGACAGGTCCTCCCGGAGTTCCTCAGGGGCACCGGGGTAACCCACGTGGCCTCGATGAAGGTCGTGAAGGTTGAAAGGGCGATACTCCAGCTGAAGCTCGGCTGCTTCAGGGGCTTCTCCGACGAGAGCAGGAAATACGTCCTCGAAATATGAGGGTTTCTTCTTCCTTCTTTATTCCGGCCCCACTGAATGAACCATTCTGGACATTACAGTATCCTCCGCGTCACGAATCTTTTTAAACTAAACCGGCCTCCCGGAGGCCTCAAGGTGAGAAAAATGAGTCAGAGAGTTGCCATCGCGGTGAGGAACGCATCGGTCGCAAACCGCTACCGCTACATCCCCAAGATGCCCAGGTGGTTCTACTCCTTCGTGCCGTTCAAGGTGGCCACCGGCGGAAGCTCCGCCCTGGTGAGCCTCTACCTCCTGGAACTCGGGGGGAACGCCTCAACCGTTGGATTGACCTTCGCCCTCGCGAGCTTAGCCTCGATGCTCGGCGCGCTGTTCTGGGGCAGGGTGAGCGACAGGACACTGCGGAGGAAGCCGTTCATACTTCTCGGCTTTGCCAGCGTTCCGCTCTTCCTCACGGCGATGGCCTTCGTGAAGACCCCGGCTCAGCTCATCGCGGTAAACACGGTGTATGCATTTTTCCTCGCCTCAACCCTATCGGTTCCCATAGCCCTCGTGCTGAGGAGCGTGAGGAAGCACAGCTGGGACCACGCTATCGGCAAGTTCAACGAGATAAGCGGCTGGGGGTGGGTCCTCGGACTGGTTCTCGGTTTCGGCCTGTCGAGGTTCCTGACCATGCCCCAGCTGTTCATAGCATTTGCCATCCTGGGCCTGCCCTCTGTCTTCATGGGGGAGCGGATGATACGGGAGGCTCCGATATACATCAACAGGCGGGCCATCAAAGCCTTCGGCAACTACGTCGTCGAAAAGGCCCGCTACTTCCCCAGCTTCATACTGCACACCAACTTCAGCCTCCCGGAGGGCCTCGGGAGGTTCTACATAGCCTTCCTGCTCTTCTGGATAGCGGCGGGCCTCTACTTCCCCCAGATGCCGGTGCTCCTCACGAGTGAGGGCTACACGAGGGAGGTCGTGTACCTGGCACTCATAGCCAACTCCGCGGTCTCGGCGATGAACTACACCCGCGTCGGGGCCGCGATGGGGGGAGGGAAGGAAGGGGTCCTGAGAAAGGGGCTGCTCCTCCGCGCCGGGGCCTTTGCTGTGATGGTGCTCGGAATCCTGCTCTCCCCGGTGCTGCTTCCACTGGCCGTTGCCTCCTACATCCTGGCGGGCTACTCCTGGGCCTTCATCGGAATCTCCTCGACTGCCATAGTGAGCGAGAGGGCGGGAGAAAAGGAGAAGGGCAGCGCGATGGGGACTTACAACGTCGTGGGCTCGGCGGGGTACATCGCGGGCAGCGCCATAAGCGGGGCACTCATATCATCGGCGGGATTTGGTGCGGCGTTTGGCCTCGGGCTTGCCCTGGTTGGGGGGAGCATCGCCCTGCTGAAAAAGTGAGAAGAGAGGGTTCAGAACTTGAGAACCCTGGCAAGGACTATGAGGGGGTCCCAGACCGGGGCGAAGGGCGGTGCGTAGGCCAGATCCGTGAAGAAGGCATCCTTCGTGGTGAAGCCCGCGGTGAGCATCGTTGCGGCCGTGTCTATCCTGGGCAGTATCTCGGCGCCGACGACCTGAACGCCGAGGAGTTTATTGGTCTCGTTGTCAACGACCCCCTTGAGCCATATCGGCTTTGAACCCGGATAATAATGCGGCCTCGTGCCGGCTTTTATGAATGCCGTCCTGACGTCGTAGCCCTCCCTGATGGCCTCCGCCTCGGTTAAACCGGTTTTTCCTATTTCCAGGTCAAGGAACTTGGTTACACTCGTTCCGAGAACGCCCGGGAAGATCACGTCCCTTCCGGCGATGTTGCTTCCGGCAACGTATCCCATCTTGTTTCCGGGCGGGGCAAGCGGTATCCAGACGCGCCTGCCTGTTATCAGGTGCCTCGTCTCGGCGACGTCACCGGCGGCGTAGACGTTCTCGACGCTGGTTTCCATCCTCTCGTTGGTCCAGATGGCCCCGGTCTCTCCAATCCTGACCCCCAGCTCCCTCGCGAGCTCGGTGTTGGGCTTTATGCCCGTCGCCACGATCACCATATCTGCGGGGTACTCACCGGCGTCCGTGATAACCCTCTCGACTTTTCCATCGCCCTCAAAGCGCATCGTCAGTTCCTGAAGGCGGAGGTTGAGGTGGGCTTTGAGCTTCTCCTCAACGATGTCGGTGATCTCCTTGTCGAAGGTTTTCCTGAGGATGCGCTCGCTTCTGCCGATGAGGGTGACGTTCTTGCCCTGGGCAACGAAGGCCTCGGCCATCTCGAGGGCTATGTAGCCCGTTCCAATGACGGCGACGTTCCTGACATCGTGCTTTTCCATGTACTCCCTTATCGCGACTGCGTCGGGCGGAAGGTCTGCGGTGAAAACCCCCTCAAGGCCGCAGCCATCTATGGCCGGAACCTGGGGGGAGGCACCGTTGGCGAAGACGAGGTAGTCCCACTCGTAGGTGTGCTCCCCATCGGGTTCCCTGACCCTGACCGCCCCCTGGTCAACCTCAATGACCTCAGCCCTCATGTGGAGGTCTATGCCCCTCTTCTTGATGAAGACCTCGGGCGGGTAGTGCATGAGCTTCTCCTCCGGCGAGATGCCCTCAACGACGTAGGGCACGCCGCAGGGAGCGTGGCTGACCCACTCCGTTGCCTCGAAGACCTTGACGTCCCACTCGGGTTTGAGCTTCTTAACGCGCGAAGCCGCGCTCATTCCAGCCGCTCCACCGCCTATGATAACCACCGTCTTCTCCATGAGCATCACCAGAAAGGGGTTCAAAACCTAAGGTTAAAAAGATTGGTGGGAGGAAATCGGTCATTCCTTCCGGTCCAGGAAGTATTTTCTGCCCTTAACCTCCACCATGCGATAGACTTCGCCTTCTCTGAGCTCCATGCGCGGCTTCTCCAGCTCATAGGTTTCATACGTCTCCATGTCCATTAGCTGGACCTCGGTCGGAGTTATACTGGTCACCATGGCTTCCTTTCTTTCGCCCTCCACCGCATCTATGCCCTCCCGCTTCACGGTCTTCCAGTCGCGGCGCTCCGTCTCACGGGTGACCAGGTTGGTGAGCGTCATACCCTTTCCGTCCACGCCCTCCACGGTGTAAACGTTGCCGCGCCTGTCCATCACCAGGTCACCCCTCTGAAACTTCGGAATCCTGATGCTCACGCTCGCGCGGTGAACCTCCTTACTGGTCTGTCTGTCAACGCCGACCAGCTCGTAGGCCTCGCTTATCGTGCCCCCGAAGCGCTCCTTTATCGCCTGGGCGAGCTTTCTGGCACTTGAAGTAGAGCCCATGTAGAAGTCCATGCCCTCCTCCTTCTCTATGGTGTCCTGGATGAAGCCCATCCTGTCCCTGCGCATTATCTCGTCCACCTTCTCCTCGACGAGCTTTCCTATGGCCTTTCTTTCCTCCTCAGTCAGCGGCCTGCCCTCGGCACGGACCTGGAGTATGGCCTCGAAGTAGCCGCCGAGGAACTTGGAACAGCGCGGACAGACGGTCTGGCGGACATAGACGGTAACGTGTTTGGTCTCGTCGTGGAGCTCGCGCTGGAGCTCGTGAATCCTGGCTTTTACACGGACCGCATAGGCCACTATCGCCGGAAAGTGTTCAAGGTGAAAATCAGCGGGTTCAAAGGCCACCGCGGCCCGTCCAACAGGAAGCTCGTCAATTTCGTCAAGTTCCTCCGGGGAGACCATCTCGTACTCCACGATTTTCTCGCTGAAGGAATCCTCGAGGGCCTCCATGAGGGCGTTTTCGGCCACTTCGAATATAAGCTCCTCAAGGTCATAGCTCGCCGGATCAACCCAGACGCCCCTCTTTCTGTAGCTCCCGCAGTTCTGGCAGAGCTCCGTGTTGACCTCATTCTCAATCAGCAAAACCGGGTTCTCCTTTCTGAAGCAGACCTGGCAGAGCCCGTCTATCAGCGGCCCCCCTTCGCTCTCGCTTATCCCGCACCTGTAGCAGAATCTCTCGCTCATCTCTCTCACCGGTGAGTGGTGCGGGGAGAGGTTTAAAAAGGTAGCTCAGAGGAAGAGCCGGGCCATCTGAGCGTGTGGAACGCCCTGGATTCTGAGAACCCTGTCCTCATCAACGTAGCCGAGCTCTATTGCCTTGGAGACGCAGCGTTCACCGGTGAGGTTGGCGATTGTGGCTTCTTGAAGCAGGGAGCCAAGGGCATCTTCCTCAACAAGTTCTCCCCGATAAAACCGCTCCTTGACCTCGAGCTTGAGGTCGCCCTCCCTGAAGGTCTTCCCGAGGAGCTCCTCATCACATGCCGCGAGGAGAACCTCCCCCTGAACCCGGTATATTTTAACGTATATCATGAGCGCCACCGGAGTGAGAAACGCGGGCGGGTTTAAAAGAGTTGGTGCAACTGACAAAAATCGAGAAAGGAAGAAGATTGAGGGCATCAGCCCTCGGAGTTTTCAATATCCTCCACGGCCTGTTCAAGGATCTTGTATGCCTTGAGGATGTTGACGTAGGCCTTGCGCATGTACGGCAGCGCCGCTATCGCCAGGCTGTCCCTGCCAGGAGTGATGTACTTCTCTGCCTCCTCGTAGTACTGGTCCGCGAGCTCCTTGTAGTGCATGGCCTCCTGGAGGGTCTCGTTGTCAACACCGAGCTCGACGGCCTTCTGGTAGAGCGGGTCGAACTTCTGGTCGTACCTCCAGTAAAGCATGTACCAGACGTAGTTCATGGTGGAGAGCCTAGTGTAGTCGGACTGTGTTCTGTAGTCAACCCTGATCGTTCCCGGGGAGTTAAGGCGCATCGTCACGTAGAGCAGCAGACCATCGGAGACTTTTCTCGCGCTCACATTCAGGATGTCGGCGTCCTCGCTGTTGACGTGGTAGTAGGTCGTATCTGTAGGCAGCTTGAGGAGCACAGTAACCTTGGTGCCGTGTTCTCCGTTCACGGTGATGTAGTATATCCTGCCGGCGTCGATGACCTTGGTGATGGAGGCTTCTCCGATGCTCTCGCCTATCGAGTAGACCCAAGGCACATTGTTCTCATCAACGGCCCTGGCGTACACGGTCATCTCGTTGTTGTCCGGGTTGACGTCCTGTGGAGCGGAGAGCACGATGTTGTATGAGTGCATGGTGATGTCAGCCACAGGTACGCTAAACGTCACCGCGTAAACGTCTCCCGGCTGCACAAGTGGGATCGTTACCTGGACGTCGGTCGGCAGGCCGTCTCTGAAGAGCGTTACCTGAACGTTTGTGGCGTTGTAGGGTCCATCGTTGGTGACGTAGGTTGTGATCTCGTAGTTACCGTTGATGTCCGGAACGCTACTGGTCTCGATGCCGGTGAGTCTGACATCGTACGGCACCGGGGTTATGGTGACCGGAATCTGGAACAGTATTGGGTTCTTGCTGGTTCCCATTAATATTATTCCGTTCAGAGGTGTGCTGGCGCTGAGGTGCTCATCCGTGAGGTTGTACATCATGTCGACAGTGTATCCAGTGTCGGTCTTGGTGACGTTCTTGACGATGAGCTCGTTGCCCTCTATTGTGGTTATCATGAGGTCGTAAGTGGCGTTTCCTGGAGAGGGGTTGCTGTAGGAGTAAACCTTAATCACATACTGGCCTGGGTACGGGAAGCTCAGTGAGACGTGCTCGTCAGCGGTTGCGGTCAGCGAGCTTCCAACCTCGATCAGGGTGCCGCTGGCGTTGTAATAGACGTACAGGTCAAGGTCAACTCCCGCGAGGTCGTCCCAGATGCTGGTGAGCTGTACATCGAGGACCGGCGAAGTGGTGACGTTCACCGTGTAGTAGTCAGAGTCTCCAGTCGGCGGGGCCACTATGTTCTGGTAGACTGATGGTGTGCTGAAGCCGGTAGCCATCACAGAGAGGTCTCCGGCCCACTCCGGCAGCTCCACGTTAAAGGTCTTCTCACCAACCCTCGAGTCGAGAACCTCAACCCAGTTCTCCGGATAAAGCCTTGCCATGCCCACACGGCCGTAGAACGTCCTGTAGCTAGCGTTGCCGTCGAAGAGAACGTTGTGGAGCCAGAGTGCGTGGAGTCCCTCTGAGGCCTTACCAGCTATAAGCTCCTCGTTGGTGCCGCTGGAGGTCTGGTAGATGAATAGTCCCGCTCCCACGTATCCGTCATCGCTCCTACCGACTTCCTTCAAGGAGTACGGTCCCATGACATCCGGGTATTTCATGCTCCACACATCAACGCTCGGACCGAGGAGGTGCAGGTTGATATCGGTTATCGTGCCGTCCCATGCGACGTCGGCGAGCACATAGCTGCCCTCCTTGACCTCCGGCACGTTGAAGTAGAACAACCTCCAGTCACCGCTCTCGTACCTCCAGCCCCAGTCAAAGTATCCGTAGACGTTGCCGTTATCGTAGAGGCCGTTTGATTCGTTGTTGCCTCCGAATTCGAACTCGGAGGTGGGTGACGCCACAACAACGCTGACCGGTATGGTCGTCTCCTTACCATCGTGCTTGAGATATATGGCACCCTCGTAGATGCCGTACGGGGTGTCCTGTGGGACTGTTATCATGGCAGTGAACGTACCGGTTCCATCCGGCTTTATAGTGATGCTGTCCCTGTCAATGGTGACCCAGTCCCAAGGAACCCTCTTGTAGAACTCCAGCTTAACCTTGGCCGGGTACATGCTGGTCTTGCCGTAGAGGAGCATTATGTCCCTTATCTGGATGAACATCATGTCGTGGTACTTCTGGAGCGGGTTGCCGAGCATTGCAGAGGCCACGTCACCCTCCTTCGAAGCCTGCTGGAGCAGGTTGAGGGTGGCGTTGCCGTCCACAAAGGTCAGATCCCAGATCCTGAACCACGGATAGGCATCCGCGACGTAGTCGCTGTTGTTGTCGAAGTTATCATAGGAAGTGTACAGGGTCACCTTCATGAGATCGGTGTCGTTCGGAATGAACTGGTCTATTCTGTAGTAGCCCCAGGAGTTTCCGACAACGTCGAACTCAACCTCACCTATCTTCTGGAAGACCTCCGCGGAAACGTTGACCTCCTTTGAGCTGTTGGGGTTCATGTTCTTGACGGTAAACGTCTGGGAGTCGCTCTGTCCTGGATACAGAACGTTGGCAAACCCATCATAGTCCGTCTTTCCTGCGGCCCACTCGGACGGTGAAACCACTATACCGTCCATGTTCTTTGCGGCCTCAACGGCGCTGTAAGCGTCGAGGAATCCAGCACCCTGGGTGAAGACGTCGTGGTTGACGTTCTTGGCGGTGCTCATGAGTATCTCCTTGACCTCCTTAGCAGTTGGCCAGGTGCCGTGGGTCTCGTAGTAGGCCTGGTACACGAGTGCAGCTATTCCCGATGCCATCGGGGTGGCGAGACTGGTTCCACTCCAGAGGTCACTGGCCCAGAATCCATCTCCAACCGAGTTAAGGGCCAAGCTGCCCAGTGCGAACTCACCTACGGCAAGGACATCAGGGTCTGGCTGTCCCAGGGCGTTCGGTCCCTTGTTGGAGAAGTCCGCTGCGTCACCGTAGTTCGCGCCGAACTGCTGCCACGGGCCATCGTCATATCCAAAGAAGCCCCTGTATCCCCATTCAACAGACGCACCCACCGTTATCACGAACGGGGAAGCGCCCTCACTCGTGACGGTTCCATAGCCGGGTCCACCGTTACCCGCCGCGAAGAAGAAGGTCGTCGTTGGGGCGTAGATGTTCGTTATGTAATAAAGGAACCTGTCCTCCCAGGTGTATCCTTTGCTTATGGTCGCAGACGCGCCGTAGCTGTTGCTGACTATCTGGGCCTCGTCGCCGGTTCCGGGTTTTCCATCGTATCCCTCAACGGCGAAGTACACGTAGTCAATCCAGCTTCCACCCTGGTACATCGATCCCTCAGCAATTATCTTGGAGTCTATGGCGTTACCAAAGGTCCGCCCGTAGAAAGTTCTACCCCTAGCCCCAACGGCAGCGGCACAGAGGGTTCCGTGGTCACCTCCGCCGGTGTATACGTTGCCGATCATGAACGCGACGAGCTCACCGTTGGCGGGTATAGTGAGGGGCATGCCCCATCTCTCAGCAACCACGTCAGAGTACGGTATCGGAGTCTTTCCATCGGCTATGTAGTAGATCATGCCTCCTGAAAGGTCTGCGTAGCTGTCCTGACCGAACTCTCCATTCATGGAATCCCAGAAGTCGAGCTGTATCACAGGGTTATCCTTGGTGTGGCCGACGTCCTTGTTGAAGTCAGTGACAGTAGCCGGAGCTATGTCCGCATAAACCGTGTCGTAGGTCTGGTTAGAGTTCGGGTCGGTGACAAGTATGTATCCTCCAAACCAGTCGGTCCAGAGCGCTATGTCCGGGTGGAGGCCGAGCTTCATTATTCCGCTGGTGGTGGGAACGCTGAGGTCGTCGTTTAGAGGTAGTTTAATGTCAGCATAAAATCCTCCGAGGAGAGTATCATACGCATAGGCGGTGTATCCGACAAGGAGCGGTGTGGCACTATCGTCGGGGAAGATGTAGTCGGCGAACATGTCGGTTGGGCTCTGGTAAATTCCCCAGTAAACCTCACCGCCGTGATACGGGCCGCCGGCGTAGTCGTAGAGAATCGTGGGGACGGGGAAGTCCTGAATGGCGTCGGCAACGTGCAGGTAGTTCATGGTGAAGTTGTACTTGATGGTTGTGTTGTCGAAACCGCCGTCATAGAGGTAGTCCTCGCTTATGAGCCAGAGCTTCCCACCGCCGTTGAGATAGGCGGTGAGGTTGCCAACGTCGGAGTCAGTAAGGGTGCTGTACCAAGCGGCACCCGTGAACCATATGACAAGGCTGTAGTTGCTGAGGACCGTCAAGTTGGGACCGTTGGCGGTCTCGTTTGGAACCTCGTAGTAGGTGTAGTTGACTCCTATCGCATTCAGCGCGGTCTCGTAGAAGACTTCAAGGGAGTCTCCACCGTCATCGTCAACGAGGAGGACGTTGCTAACGTTTCCAACCCACTGGAGGGTGTTGTACACAACCTGGGTCCTCTCACTGTCGTCCGGTATGTTTGCGAGACTCATCGAGGTAAACACCGTGGTGAAGTTGCCCTTATAGCCTATGCCAAAGTATCCCGGAATGATGTAAGGTGTAACATTGACTATGGTCGGGGAGTACCAGGAGTACAGGTACCCCGTGTAGGTGTACGCATCAGGGAAGGTCGCTCCAAGGATCAGGTAGTACAGCAGCGAGTTGTCATCAAAGGCTATTGGCCAGCCGTAGTACGGGGAGGACGGGTTCGTGTCCACGGCGTAGGCATCCTGGAGGTCCGGGTTACCAAAGTCAACGCCGCTGTCGATGACAGCAACCTTTACACCCTCTCCGGTGACGTTGAGGTTGAGCCACGTGTTGTATGAGCCGTGGTGGTAGACGGCAAAGATGTCCTCCGGCTCGGGCTCAGCGGCCGCCGGATTAACCTCGGGAACCGCTATGGTTGCCATGCCGTTAACCGCGGGGCTGTTCCTCTGAAGTTCCTTCAGCTTTCCTTCAACGAGTCCGTGGAAAGTCGCAACTTTCTTCCCATCCAGCATCTCGCTTCCCGGCTTCCAGTTCCTGACCCTGTCCGCGAACTTTGAGTGCGGGATGGGCACTGACTTGGCAGATACCTCGTCGTTTTTCTCCATATCAATCGGATCGAATGGCGAGCTCCGGGTTATCCCATCAACCTCGGGAATCGAGGCTATTTTCATGAGCGCGTTAATGCTGTCCTCCTTGACCGGGATTAGAGCAAGATAGACGAAGTTGCCCATGAACTCGGTCTTGCCAACGACGTCAACGCCCCTGAGAGAAGCCCCAATGTCCTTAGTGGCAGAAATGTGAATCATGACCCACTTCTGACCGTGGATCTCAACGATACCCTGAGAGTCTTTCCCTTTTAGGATATCTAGCAATTTTGGTTCAATCTTTTCAATAGGGGACACCTGGGACTCACTGCTAACTTCTGTCGTTGTCCCAACTTTCTGGACAGTTGCAGTTATGCCAGCAACAGAGGTATTTCCAGCTGCCACCCCATGGAAAGCCACTGGCACTACTGAAAGCAGCATCACTACCGCGATCAAAAGGCTTAAAGCCTTTTTATTCATCCTGACACCTCCTACTCGTAATGTTCATCTATACTGTAAAGGTCGCATGGATATAAAGATTTCGTTCTTCAGAGTGACCTCACAGCCCTAGTCACCCATGTAACACCGCTGGTGGCTATTTGTGAACATCAAAGACCGTGTCATACCTCGCCAATCGCCGCGAGAGAACACTATACCCTGTGATTTGAAGAATACCGCACCAATGAGGGATGCGAAATCCACCAAAACATATAAAACCGAGCAGAGCAGCACATGAATTTAGCGGGTAGCGTGGTGAGAACGTATGAACAGAGAGAAGGTTTTGGCCGCTGTTGTGGTCGTGGCGATCCTCGGGTTGGCTTTTAATTACTACACGCAGCACTATCAGGGCGGCGAAATATACGAGGCCGCCAACCATGCCTTCGGGCTCCTGACAAAGGGGTTCAACGTAACTATAACCGTGGAGACCGTTGATGGGGAGACCGTTACCGGGACACTTCTGAGCGTTCAGGGATCGACGATAAACATCATATCCGACGGAAAAGTGCTGAGCGTGGGAGGCCCGAGTGCCACGAAGGAAGACCTCAGGGCCAGGCTCATAAAGGTTGACTATCGCGGAAAGGTCTACGTCTACGAGCTTCCCCCTCGGCTGGGAGAAATGAGTGGAATAATCGATAACATAACCGTTGACGCCTACTCCGAGAGGTTCAGCGGCATAATCTACATCGAGGGAGAGATAAGCCCGATACAGCTCGGGATGCTCAAGTACCGGGCCGACTACCTCTCATACGGCTCCGTCACGATAAACCAAGTGAGCGGCAACGGGGCGGTTATAAGCACCAACATGGTGCCGATAGAGTTCCTTAAGGAATATCTCGGCGACTACAGGGTGTACCTCTACGGAACACTCAGCGTGAACTCGGAGGAGAGAAACCTGCCCCTGAAGATCCTTGAGGTGAGGACTGGATGAAGGGACTGCCCTTCCTCATTCCCCTGCTGTTCATCGGATTCATATCCCTCGGCCTGGCAGAGCCGAAGACGATGGCGATGGGCGTGGCGTTTGCAGTTTCAATAATCCTGGGAATCTACAAGGGGGCCGAAATAGAATGGGACGATCGGGGGCTGAATATCGATGAGAGGTACATAGTATGGGCGTTCTGGATCGCAATAGCGATAATAGGACTGCAGATTCTGATGCTTCGCAGCGTCCCGCTGCTCAACCCTTCCGTGAGGACCAGCCTCAACCCCAGGCTCACCGCGCTGACTTATTTCCTCGGCGTGCCCTCCAGCGTATACCTGTTCCTGAGGGGAAGGAGGTACGCCCTGGCGTATCCCGTTGCGGTTGCGCTCTACGCCTACAGAACCCCCGTCCTCGTCAGCGTTATAGCCCTCGGCGCCGCGTACTACGAGGGGACGAGGAAAGAAGGAAAGGTCAAACCATACCACATTGCCGCGGCCGTAGCGGCCCTCGTCATCCTTGGACTCGGGATAACTTTCCTCAGGGGCGAGACACTGGAGAGCCTGTGGATCAGGGTTCAGAGTTCCACCTCAGTCCTGGATATAATAGTGTGGAGGGCAGGGTGGAAGGGCCTCTACCACGGCTACCTTCAGTGGTCAGGAATAAAATCGTACCTCACAGGCGGATATTCGCCCAGGGGACTTGTGGCTAAGTTCCTTTACGTACACACGGGCGTCACCATAACCCCCACCCTTCTCGGCGGAATGTACCTGGACTTTGGAGTGTTCGCGGTCATCGAGGGATTTCTGCTCGGCGTTTACTACGGGATGATCGGGAGGGCGGTTCATCCTGTTACGATGACCCTCTACTACTCAACCCTGGCCTACGGTATCGTCGGCGTCGAGACCGGAATACTCGACCTCCCTGTGTACCTTCTCTTCGGCCTCGGGGCGTACATAATCATCACAGGGTGGAGAAGCGCCAAGGGGAAGCCCGGTGGGATTGGGTCATGAGGCTCAGCACAGTCTTCTGGGCGTCGGCAATCCTTTACCTCATCACTGCCCTGATTTCAAAAACCGTGTACTCAGACCTCCTGCCCGGGCCGGAGGCGGCGCCCCTGGCATACGCGCTGGCGTTTCTCGGGGTCATCGCGGTTTCGTATCGCCTGAGCGGAAAGCTGGATGATAGTTACAAGACCAAGCTCTACCTGGCGGTGCTGGTTGTCGTTCTGTCCCTCCTCGGGTGGTGGGGCCTTATCCTTGCGCTGGCCATAATCGGAGCCACGGAGGCTATTATACACTACGAAGCGCGCAGCGTTGAGAGCAACCCCGAGAACGCCCGCAGGGAGCTCCGGATCATCCTGACCCTCGTCGTGCTCGTGCTCTTCGCAATACCCGTGGCCGCGGGGGCCGTGCCCCTTCTCAGGCCTGAGGCAAGGTACTCCACTTTCAGGCTGTTCTACCTGGCGGCTGGTTACTTCACGGTTGTTGTGCTGTCTCTAAAGCCCGACTTCAGGATTTTCCTCCTTGGGGAGGCGATAGCCGCGGTCTCGACCTTCCGGACGATAGGGCTGGCGGTGGCATTGGCATACTTCCTTAGGATGATACAGCAGAGAAGTCCAAAGGCCGACATCCTGGGAGGGAGGCGCTACTTCATAATCGGGGCCGTGCTTCTGACCCTCCTCGCGGTGTTTGGGATAAGGTACTACACCACCGTTCAGACGTATCCTACGTGGAGCCTGGGGTTCTTCGAGACCCTCCTCTACAGACCCGGCGTGACGTACACAGTTTATGAAAGGCTCTTTCACCTCGGGATGCCCTGGGGGGAGAGGGGGATACTGTTCTCAACCGATCCCAAGGGCTACGTCGGCTCCCTCTTCGGGCGGGACGTCGGGTACACGTACACCATTTTCGGCCAGCCCGCCTACGATTTCGGGCTCCTCGGACTGGTTGAGGGGGCCTTCCTGGGGATGGCACTCGCGGACGCTGAGAGGAGAAGACCCACCGCGGTCCTCTCGGTGACCCTCATGACCCTGATGGTTCCCATAGGCGTGGACGCGTTCTTCCTTTCGGCCATGGCTTTCCTGGCGTACCTGTCTGTGGAGGTGGACGTATGGAAAAGAAGTCACTGATATTCCTGATTCCATTACTTTTGGCCCTGTGCGTCAGCCTGCTGACGATGCCCCCGTCAAACACTATAACATACGACGGCGCGCTCTACATAGACATAGCGAGGAACCTCGCGGAGGACATCACGGACTTCACTTATCAGGGAATCTACATGATGTACCGGCCGCCGCTCTATCCCTACACCCTCTCGATTCCATACCGCTCCATCCATGAGCCGTACTCACAGCTCACCGTCGCCCGGACAGTCTCGATGCTGTTCTTCGCATTAACCGCGGTGCTGACCTACCTGCTCACGGTGGAGATGTTCGGGGACCCACTCAAAGGCGTCGCCGCGAGTCTGTTCTACATCTTCAACCCCCTGGCGTTCACCATGGCGACCAGGGAGCTCGTGCACAGCGAGTTTACATTCTTCTACACCCTGGCGGTCTATCTGTTCTACACGGGCAGAAAGCGGGGCGCCCCATACAGGATATACCTATCCTTCGTATCCGCGGGCCTCGCCATCCTGACCCGCTACACCGGACTCTCCATACTCGGGGTATTCATAGCGTATCTGTGGCTCACCGACCACTGGGAATGGGTTAAGAAGAGGGAGTACTGGGTTGGCTTCGTCATCCTCGGCCTCACCCTCGCCCCCTGGCTTTACATGGGGCACCTGCACTATGGAGGCCCCTTCAGGCCGTTCAGCGTGGCATCGAGGGTGGTGACGCTTGACAGACCCGTTTCGGTGTCGGACTACCTGCACCTGCTCCGCGAGGACGTTGGCCTTCTGCTTCCGGCACTCGCAGCCCTGGGCTTCATCCGACTCAAAAAGGATGACAAGGGCTGGCTGCTCGTAAGCTGGCTCTTCGTGGGGCTCATGGGGATACTGACGGTAACCCACAAGGAGACGCGCTTCATAACGTTCCTCTCACCGGCGATTGGAATACTCGCAGCGGAGGGGGTGTGGCTGACAGGGGACATCATCAAGGCAGTCTCCGGGAGGACAGGAAGGAGAATCGGGACAGGCCGCACGGCTCTTGTCGTTCTCATCCTGGCGCTGATACTAACGGTGCCAATAGCCGCCCGGGCGACAGGACTGAAGGAGACGTGGAACAGATTTGGAAGATACGAATCCGAGGTCGTAGGCTACGCCGCGACAACATACGGTGGCGAAAAGATCCTAGTCTCACCGGGTATGTACACGGTGGCGGGCTTCTACTACCCCCACGCCGCCGTGGATATGCTGCTCGACAGGAAGACCGTCCTCGACAAAATCTCGCAGGGGTACTACGACACCATCATACTGAAGGAGCCGACGGACCACCTAAACATCGAGGAGAGCGGGAACTATGACCTCGCCGTGGAGTTCTACGATGGAAAGTTCAAGATATACATCAAAAAGGAGAATTAGGGTACCTTAAAGCGCCGATGGACACATTAGCTTTCCCTTTCATTCCTGTACGCTGGGGAACACCTCTGGATAGTTAATTTTAAATATGAGCCTTCGATATATCACCCGCAGTAAACAATTGTGGAGGGATTCGCATGAGCGAATACAAGTTTATAAAGTGGTTTGAGGACCTCAGGAAGACCGACGTTCCCCTCGTCGGTGGAAAGGGTGCCAACCTCGGAGAAATGACCAACGCGGGAATACCCGTCCCGCCCGGATTCTGTGTTACCGCCGAGGCCTACAAGTACTTCGTCGAGAACGTTAAGCTTGAGGACGGTACCGTTCTCCAGGACTGGATTATGGGCGTCATCGCCGAGACCAACGTTGATGACAGCAAGCAGCTCCAGGAGAACACCGCCAAGATCAGGCAGAAGATTATCGAGCTCCCGATGCTCCCCGAGATAGCCAAGGAGATTGAGGACGCTTACAAGAAGCTCAGCGCCAGGTACAACAAGGACGCCGTTTACGTCGCCGTTAGGAGCTCCGCTACCGCCGAGGACCTTCCCGAGGCCAGCTTCGCCGGCCAGCAGGAGACCTACCTCGACGTCTACGGCGTTGACGACGTCATAGACAAGGTCAAGAAGTGCTGGGCCAGCCTCTGGACCGCGAGAGCTACCTTCTACAGGGCCAAGCAGGGCTTCGACCACAGCAAGGTTTACCTCAGCGCCGTCGTCCAGAAGATGGTCAACAGCGAGACCAGCGGTGTCATGTTCACCGCCAACCCGGTCACCAACGACAGGAGCGAGATAATGATCAACGCCGCCTGGGGCCTCGGTGAGGCCGTCGTCAGCGGCAGCGTTTCCCCGGACGAGTACATCGTCGAGAAGGGCACCTGGAAGATAAAGGAGAAGTACATCGCCAAGAAGGAGGTCATGGTCGTCCGCAACCCGGAGACCGGCAAGGGCACCGTTTACGTCAAGGTCGCCGACCACCTCGGCCCAGAGTGGGTTGAGAAGCAGGTTCTCACCGAGGAGCAGATCATCGAGGTCGCCAAGATCGGTGCCAAGATTGAGGAGCACTACGGCTGGCCGCAGGACATTGAGTGGGCCTACGACAAGGACGACGGCAAGCTCTACATCGTCCAGTCCAGGCCGATCACCACCCTTAAGGATGAGGTTAAGGCGGAGGAGACTGAGATGACCGAGGAGATGAACGTCCTTCTCAAGGGTCTTGGAGCTTCACCCGGCGTTGGTGCCGGTAAGGTTGTCGTCATCTTCGACGCCAGCGAGATAGACAAGGTCAAGGAGGGCGACGTCCTCGTCACCACCATGACCAACCCGGACATGGTTCCGGCCATGAAGAGGGCCAGCGCCATCGTCACCGACGAGGGCGGAAGGACCTGCCACGCCGCCATCGTCAGCCGTGAGCTCGGCATCCCGGCCGTCGTCGGTACCAAGGAGGCCACCAAGAAGCTCAAGGACGGCATGCTCGTCACCGTCGACGGTACCAGGGGTGTCGTCTACGAGGGCATAGTCAAGAGCCTCGTCAAGAAGGAAGAGGAAGAGAAGGCCGCCGGCCAGGTCGTCGTTGCCGGTGCCCCGCTCGTCACCGCCACCGAAGTCAAGGTCAACGTGTCCATGCCGGAGGTCGCCGAGCGCGCCGCCGCCACCGGCGCCGACGGTGTCGGTCTCCTCAGGGCCGAGCACATGATCCTCGGCATCGGTGCCCACCCGATCAAGTTCATCAGGGAGGGCAAGGAGGAGGAGCTTGTCGAGAAGCTCGTCGAGGGCATCAGGACCGTCGTCGAGGCCTTCTACCCGAGGCGCGTCTGGTACAGGACCCTCGACGCCCCGACCAACGAGTTCCGCGAGCTTCCGGGTGGAGAGGAGGAGCCGGACGAGAGGAACCCGATGCTCGGCTGGAGAGGAATCAGGCGCGGTCTCGACCAGCCGGAGCTCCTCAGGGCCGAGTTCAAGGCCATCAAGAGGCTCGTCGACGAGGGCTACGACAACATCGGTGTTATGCTCCCGCTCGTCAGCCACCCCGAGCAGATCAGGAAGGCCAAGGAGATCGCCATGGAGGTCGGCCTCATTCCGCACAAGGACGTCGAGTGGGGTGTCATGATCGAGACTCCCGCTTCAGCTCTCATCATCGAGGACCTCATCAAGGAGGGCATTGACTTCATCAGCTTCGGTACCAACGACCTCACCCAGTACACCCTCGCCATCGACAGGGACAACGAGCGTGTCTTCAAGCTCTACGACGAGAAGCACCCGGCAGTGCTCAAGCTCATCGAGAACGTCATCAAGACCTGCAAGAAGTACGGCGTTGAGACCAGCATCTGCGGCCAGGCCGGCAGCGACCCGAGGATGGTCAAGCTCCTCGTCAGGCTCGGCATTGACAGCGTCAGCGCCAACCCGGACGCCGTCGAGCTCGTCAGGAAGACCGTCGCCAGGGAAGAGGCCAGGCTCAGGCTTGAGGCCGCCAGGAAGGCCCTCCGCGAGTGAAGCCTTCCATCTCTCTTTTCTATCTATCTGGTATCTGTTCTTGATAGACGTTCCTAGACCAACATCACCGTTCATTAGCCCTTCAATGGATGGCTCTTTTATCCACAGTAAACTTTTTATACCAACGTTTCGATAGCCATCTCAATGACGCGCGAAATGGAGGCAATGAGGGAGCGGATCATCAGCGGGCCGATAGTTAAAACACTCATTCTGTTAGCCTACCCTTTAATCATAAACCAGCTCGTGCAGGTTCTCTACAACCTCACCGACACGTTCTGGCTCGGAAAGCTAGGAAGGGAGGAGTTAGCGGCACCTGGGACTGCGTGGCCCCTCGTCTGGTTCTTCATGTCCCTTGGGATGGGGTTCGCGACGGCAGGCTTCGCCTTCGTCAGCCAGTACGTCGGGGCGAGGGAGTATAAAAAAGCCAATCGTGCGGCTGGGGCGCTCTACTCCCTAATGATGCTCTTTGCAATTGTGGTTGGAGTGTTCGGCGTCATTTCGGCCCCATACCTCCTCCGTTTTATGAACGTGAGCGATAGTGTCTACCCCTACGCCCTGTCATACACGCGCATAATCTTCGCGGGGATACCCTTTTCATTCACGCTCTTCGCCTTCAACTTCCTCCTGAGGGCTATAGGCGACACCAGAACGCCGGTCAAAATAAACATAGCCACCGTACTCCTCAATCTGGTCCTGGACCCGTTCTTCATCTTTGGCTGGGGCCCCTTCCCGGAGCTGGGAGTCGTCGGTGCGGCGGTAGCCACGATGCTCTCCAACAGCCTCGGATCCGTTGTCGGTGGATACCTCCTCTTCAAGGGGAAGGTCGGGATACACCTCACGGCTCACAACCTCAAACCAGACTGGCCATTCTACACGCGCATCTTCCGCGTTGGCATACCCTCAAGCGTTGGTTCCTCGACAACGGCCCTTGGCTTCGTCATACTAACAAGGATAATCTTCACCCTCGGCGGTCAGTTCGGTGAGGCGGATGTAGCTTTTGCCACATACTCCATAACCAACAGGCTAACCAACTTCATGTTCGCCTTTTCCGATGGAATAAGCATGGCGATGGGGACGATGATCGGCCAGACGGTCGGTGCGAAGCTCTACGAGAGGGCCAAGACCATAGCCGAGAAAACGATGGTGATAAACTTCACGATCCTCAGTGCGGGAACGCTCCTGTTCGCGCTTTTCCGCGTCGAGATATTCAGGTTCTTCATCAACGACCCGGCGATAATAGCCGAGAGCGCCAAGGTGGTGAAGTACTTCTCCGCCTCACTCCCGTTTTTCGGAATATTTTCCGCTGTAGAGAACGTCTTCAGGAGTGCGGGACACACAAAGAAGAGCATGGTAATTGACATGTTCCGCCTCTGGGTGCTCAGGCTTCCGCTGAGCTACGGCCTCGGAATCCTTATGAAGGACACCGCAGGAATGTGGCTGGGGATGGGTCTGAGCAACGTTCTCGGTGCGGTTGTTGCGCTCGCCTGGTTCCTGACAGGAAGCTGGATGAGCCGCATCATAGAGGAGGACCACTCCCCAGGACAGTAAACTTTTTATCATTTGGATGCAGAGTATCACCCGGTGAACCCCTTGGGGACCAGGCACCTCGCACTCATGCTCATCATCCTGGCCGTTCTGGCGGTCGTGGCAGGGAGCGTCACCCACAACGCCCCGTACACTCCACCCCCGGACGGGGGATTTTCTCGCCACACAGACCAAAACGAGGGCGTCCTGGGAATCACGGTCAGAAAAGAGGAACGAAAAACCAACAACGAGCCGCCATTAATCCTCGTCCACGACGTCACCCCGTACTACTTCGAGGACATCAGGCAGATTATAGCGGTTCTCGATGAGTACAACTGCTCAAACTCCACTATCCTCTTTGTCATTCCCGTCTTCGACACAACCCACTACGGGGACGAGTGGAGCCTCCGGAATCACCCGGATTTTGTGAACTATCTCCATGAACTCCAGCGGAGGGGCTACCGGGTGGAGCTCCACGGCTACGGGCACACCTACCACGAGTTCAACTGCTCCTACGAGACGGCGAACGAGAAGCTCGACAACGCCACCGCCCTGATGAGCTCCCTCGGGTTCAGCAACCTCACCCTTTTCCTCCCGCCCGCTTGGGCGCTCAACAACGAATCCCTCCGGGCCATTCTGGAGCACAACCTCACCGTTGTCATGCCCAACTGGCTCATACTCCCCAACGGAACCCGGCAGAGGATATGGAACCGTGAGTACACGTGGTACATAGGCGAGAGCCAGGTGGACGACAGACTGTCCGTCGCCCTCCATGACTACAGGAAAACCTCCGAGGAGGGGATTCCCTTCTACCTCTCGGTTCATCCCGGGGTGGTCAACTACGGGGGCGGACTTGACTTCCTGAGGGCGTTTTTGAGGACAACCTGCGACCAAAAATCATAAACCTTTTATAGCAGCGTTTCGATTGCGGTCTGAGTGAAGATGAAGGGCGAGAAAATCCAGAGAATGAGGGACCAGATACTGAACGGCCCGATAGAGAGAACCCTCCTCATCCTCGCGGGCCCGCTCATAGTAAACAACCTGGTTCAGGTGGTGTACAACATAACGGACACCTTCTGGCTGGGCAAGCTCGGGAGGGAGGCGCTCTCAGCCCCGGGAACGGTCTGGCCGATAATAGGAACGCTGATGGCCCTCGGGATGGGCTTCACAACGGCGGGCTTCGCCTTCGTGGGACAGTACATAGGTGCCGAGGAGTACGAGAAGGCAAACCGCTCCGCGGGGGCGCTCTACTCACTCATGACGCTCTTCTCGGTCGCCACAGCCATAGTGGCCCTTCTGATTCTCCCCTATGCCCTCCGCTTTATGCGCGTGAGCGAGAACGTCTACCCCTACTCCCTGACCTACGCCACCATAGTTTTCCTTGGACTGCCGTTCTCCTTCGCGTTCATGGCCTTTGGTGCCCTCATGAGGGCCGCGGGCGACACAAAGACGCCCGTCAAGATAACGCTCCTCACAGTGCTGATAAACATAATCCTGGACCCCCTCTTCATCTTCGGCTGGCTGGGCTTTCCTGAGCTCGGCGTGGCCGGGGCGGCGCTGGCGACGGTTATAGCCAACGTCGTCGGAGCGGCCATTGGACTCTACCTCCTCTTCACGGACCGCGTTGGGATAAGCCTGAGCATTGAGAGCCTCAAGCCCGACTTCGAATTTTACGGAAAGCTCTTCAGGGTCGGCCTCCCATCGAGTATAGGCCAGTCCGCAAACAGCTTTGGATTCGTGATACTCACAAGGATTATCTTCGGCTTCGGCGACGTTACCTACGCCGCCTACACCATAACCACCCGCCTCGTGAACTTCCTGACCGGCATATCGAGGGGTATAAGCATGGCGATGGGAACCATGATAGCCCAGAACGTCGGGGCGGAGAACTACGGGAGGGCAAAGAAGATAGCGGAGAGGACGATGGCCATAAACTTCGCGATAGCCAGTCTTGCCGTGGCCGTCATTGGACTCTTCCGCGTCGAGATATTCCGCTTCTTCCTGAACGATCCTGAGGTCATCAGGGAGAGCGCGGTGGTTCTCAAGTACTTCCTGATCTCCGTGCCCTTCTTCAACGGCATCTTCATAGTCGTGAACAGAACCTTCAGCTCCGCAGGTCATACCAAGAAGAGTATGGCCCTGGGAATATTCCGCCTCTGGGGCCTGAGGATTCCGCTCAGCTACGCCTTCGGCTACGTAGGGGCCATCACAGTCCTGGGAATCACGATACCCCTCGCGGAGCTCTTCGACTTCACGAGTAAGGGTGTGTTCTTCGGCATGGGGATGAGCAACTTCATAGCGGCGATAGTGGCCCTTGCCTGGTTCCTGCGCGGCACCTGGATGAAGCGCATTATCGGGGAAGAGTCAAAAAAGTGATACACTGACGGCGGAAATTGGCAGGCGGAAGTCTAATAAACCCCTCGCCGAAGGGGTTTCGGTGAGAGCATGAAGAGGGACGAACGCTGGGAAGGTGTTTACTCCTTTGAGGACAGCCCCTTCATCATGGAAATACTGACGGAGCTCAGGGACGAGAGAACAGGGCCGATAGCCTTCAGAAAGGGCCTCGTTAAGCTCGGCCGCTACATGGCCTACGAGCTGACGAAGACCATGGAGGTCGAGAAGGTCCCCATAAAGACCCCGCTCGAAGAAACCGAGGGGACGCTCATAAAGGACAGGCGCAACGTTATCATAATCACGGTTCTCCGCGCGGCGATACCACTCATGGAAGGTCTCATTAAGGTTCTCGACCACTCCAGGGTCGGCATCGTATCCGCCTCCCGCGGCAAGGCCCCCAAGTTCGAGATAGAGATGAAGTACGTTAAGGTGCCCCAGGTAAAGCCCGAGGACACGGTTATCATAGCGGACCCCATGATAGCGACCGGCTCAACCCTCATCAAGGTTCTCGACGAGGTCAGGAAGTACGGGGATGCCAAGCGCTACGTCATAGTTGGGGTCCTGGCAGCGCCGGAGGGAATAAGCAGGATAAAGGAAGCCCACCCGGACGTTGAGATATTCGTGGCCGCGATAGACAGGGAGCTGAACGAGAAGGGCTATATCCTCCCAGGCCTCGGCGATGCCGGCGACAGGGCCTTTGGTGCGCCGATAAAACTCTAACGCCCTTTACATATTCTTTTTCACTCAAAGCCCTAACGGGACAGAGTTTAGTTAAGTTTATAAATCAGAGGTTGGTTATTTTCCTTGGCCCTCGTGAGCGGGGGTTGCCGAGCCTGGTCAAAGGCGGTGGACTCAAGATCCACTCCCGCAGGGGTTCAGGGGTTCAAATCCCCTCCCCCGCACCATTGAAACTTTGCCTTCGCAAAGCTTCAGCGTTGACGGAAAGAGTGCGTGCAATTCTAAAAACGCGTGTCTTCTAAGTGGGTTACGCTCCAATTGTCAATCTAATAGCGTTTCAGTGCTGACGATGGTATGCCCGAACAAGAGCCAAAATGAGACCTGCAAAAAAGAAAAACCTCAGCGCTCGAGCCTCTTGACGCCTTCCCTCGTGCCGACGAGGACTATGTCGGCTATGTCCGCGAAGATGCCGTTCTCAACGACGCCCGGAATGTTGTTGAGCTCTATCTCAAGGTCGAGCGGGTCGTCTATGCGGTGGAACCTGGCGTCGAGTATGAAGTTGCCGTTGTCAGTAACAACCGGCCCATCCTTCCTGCTCGCCATCCTCAGCTCTGCCGTCGCGTTGAAGACCTCTATCTCCTCGGCTATGGCGCGCCATGCGGCCGGAATGACCTCGATGGGAACCGGCATCCTCTGGCCGAGCCTCTCGACGAGCTTGCTCTCGTCAACGAGGACGAGGAAAGTTCCTGCCCGGTACTCGATTATCTTCTCCATGGTGAGCGCCGCACCGCGGCCCTTGATGAGGTTGAGGTTGGGATCAACCTCGTCAGCGCCATCGACGGCTATGTCTATCGCATCGACCTCGTCCAGGCCGACAACGGGTACGCCGTTCTCGAGGGCGAGGAGCCTCGCCTGATACGAAGTCGGGACGCCGTAGACGTCCTCAAGCTCCTCCTCCATGATGAGCTTGCCGAGGTACTCGATGAAGTAGGCCGTGGTCGAGCCGGTGCCGAGGCCAACTATCATGTCGTCCTCAATGAACTTCAGGGCCTCTTTGGCGACGGACCTTTTGAGTTCCTCCATAGGATCACCCCACGGAAGTCAGGTTGCAGGTCACGGTGGCGTTTCCGTTCACCACCATCTTGTACAGCAGGCTCTGATTGGAGTAGCACTGCGGGGTAAAGCTGGTCATGAGTGAATAGCTGAGCATCGTGAAGTAGAGCCAGAACAGCGCCCAGCCCCAGAAGGCCTTCTTGAGCACTGCCCGCTCCTCTGGTATCTCGGGCGGCAGTCCCTTGATGACCGCGAGCACGAACCTGTCGATGATGAAGTACAGGGCCAGGCCTATGAGCCACCCATACTGTATCTTAGCCGCAGCCACTCCGCTGATTATCCCTGTTATGACCCCCCATAGATAAACCGTGAGTGAAAATTTATGCTCGATAGCCAGTTCCACATTCTTCACCTACGACTAGCTTTTAAAAGGGGCTTTAAAACCTTTCTACCCTATGGTCTCAAGGAACCTCCTGCCCCTCTCCGTCAGCCCGTAATAGACCCGTCTCCCCTTTCTGTGGGTCTCCTCGATAAGCCCCATGCTCTCGAGCTCGCGAAGGTGCTGGTAAACGGCCTGGTACTTGAGCGGCTTCTCCAGTGCCTCCCATATCTCATAGCCGTACATGCTCCTCCCGCTCAGCAGCTTCAGTATCTCGAGCTTGGTTCCGCCGACGGTGAACTTCTCCCTGCTCTCGGAGTAGTGTCCCTTGAGGCCCGAACTTGTAACTATAAGGGCTATCCTGTCGTCGCGTTCGAAATAATTCTCCTCCGCCAGTTTGAGGAGTGCAGGGACGATAACCGAAGAGGCGTACTCCGCGAATATCCCCTCCCCGGCAAGGAGCCGCTGCCCCAGGTCAAGCTCGTCCTCGCCGACGAGAACAGCGGTTCCCCCGCTGGCGTGTATAGCCTCCAGGGCGAGCTCTTTCATGACTGGGCTCTTCACGTACAGGGCCAGCGCCTTGGTCGGCTCGGCCCGCGGCTCAACTCCAAGCACCTCGCTCGCTATGGGGGAGCACTTCTCGGCCTGAACGGCGATCAGTTTCGGCATCTCATCAACCACACCCACCTCGATGAGCTCCTTGAAACCCTTGTAGATGCTGTAGAGGTTGCTGCCGCTTCCAGTCGGGACTATCACGTGCGTCGGGTTCAAATCCTCCCAGAGCTCGAAGGCCAGCGTTTTCTGCCCCTCCAGACCGATGAGATTGCTCTCGGGGGTGACGTTGTAGAGCCCCCTGCCCTCAGCCAGCCCCTCCGCGTAGTTTATGCCCTCGTCCACGCTCTCCCCGTACCGTATGAGCTTTGCCCCGAGGGCCACTATCTGATTGAGCTTGCCCTGCTCCACGAGCTTCGGCACGACGGTGTAGGCTGGTCTGCCGGCTCTGGCGGCGTAAGCGGCAAGGGAAGCTGCCGCGTTCCCATTGCTCGCCACCACAAAGCCGTTTTCTGCGTGGGGAAGGCCATAGGAAACGGCAACGGTCGTGAGACGGTCCCTGAAGGAGCCGGTGGGGTTCCTGGTCTCGTCCTTGATGAAGACGTTGAGCCCAAGCTCGCGGCCGAGTTTGGCCCTTATGAGGGGCGTACCCCCCTCCCGAAGGCTCACGACCTCAGGGACGTCCGGCAGAAGCTCCCGGTATCTCCAGACACCGGGTTCACGGTTCCGCCACCTGGACGGGTCGACTTTCTCGTAATCGTAGGGTATCTCCAGACGCTCCCCGCAGGAGCACCCAGGGGGAATAAGGGAAGAATAGAGACGCCCGCAGCTGGGACAGCGGACCTTCATTTTCACCACTTCTCGATCCCGGCCGTCACTTGAGCCTTATGGCGTCGAGGTTGTTCGGAGCGCGAGTTGAGAGGCCGAACTTCTTGTGTATGCTCGTGCTGAGGTCGAGGCACTTGTGGGCCTCGCCGTGGACGGTTATGACGCGCTCCGGCCTGGGCCTCAGGCGGGCTATGTAGCTTATGAGCTCCCTCCTGTCGGCGTGACCGGAGAAGCCGTCTATGGTGTGAACCTCCATGTTGACGTTGACTACCTCCGTCTTTCCGCCCTCTCCGACGAGCGGTATCTCGCGTAAACCTCTCTGCACCTGCCTTCCGAGGGTTCCCTCCGCCTGGTAGCTCACGAAGACCATGCTGTTCTTCGGGTCTGAGGCGAGCTGCTTGAAGTACTCAACGCTCGGTCCGCCGACGAGCATGCCCGAGGTGGCTATGATTATGGCCGGCTCGCCGGAGTCTATGATGTCCTGCCTCTCGCGTGAGTTAGCGACGGGCTTGAATATCGGGTTGAGGAACGGGTTGTAGCCCTCGTGGAATATCTGCTCGCGCAGGTGCCTGCTGAGGTACTCCGGATAGGCCGTGTGGATCGCGGTAGCCTCCCATATCATTCCGTCGAGGTAAATCGGAACCTCGAGTCCGCCTATCCTTGCATACTCCTCGAGCACCATCATTATCTCCTGTGCCCTACCGACGGCCATGGCCGGGATGAGCACCTTTCCACCGCGCCTGATGGTCTGGTGGATGACCTCTATGAGCCTCTTCTCCGCCTCCTCCCTGGGCATCTGGTAGTCGTTGCTTCCACCGTAGGTGGACTCCATCACGAGGGTCTCGAGGCGCGGGAACCTGCTGACGGCCGGCTCGAAGAGCCTGGTCGGGATGAACTTGAAGTCGCCGGTTATGGCTATGTTGTGGAGCCCGTTGCCTATGTGGAGGTGCACTATGGACGATCCAAGGATGTGGCCGGCGTTGTGAAGGGTGAGCCTCATGTCAGGGGCTATGTCGCGGACCTCGCCGTAGTCGAGGGTTATGGTGTGCTTTATGACCTCTTTGATGTCCCTCGGCCTGTAGAGCGGCTCGACGCCGTTCATCTTCTGAATCTCGATGAAGTCCTGCTGGAGAAGAACCATCAGGTCCCTCGTCGGGGGAGTCGTGTATATCGGCCCGTCGAAGAGCTTGTAGCGGAAGAGGTACGGCAGCATTCCACTGTGGTCGAGGTGGGCGTGGGTTATGATGATGGCATCCAGGAGACCCGCGTCGAGGACGTAGCGGAACTCCGGGGCCTCGAAGTGCGGGAAGGCCTTCTTGGGATCGCGGAGGGCGGCTATGTTGACACCAAAGTCGACCAGAACGTAGCTCTCGTTGGTCTGGACAAGGAGGGCGCTCCTTCCGACCTCACGGAAGCCCCCCAGGCCGGTTATGCGTATCCAATCGCTCTTGACCTCAGGCTTGCGGTAGATGTTCCTGCCCGCCTGGCGGAGGAACTTCCTCCTGTCCTTGGCCTCGGCCTGGAGTATCTGCCTTATCGAGTAGATGGTCTGGCTCTGGAGCGGAGGGGTTCTGACGACCCTCGGCGCCCAGTGAACCTTCTGGGTTATGAGCCTCAGGGTTTCGCCGTTCTTGCCGATGACGAGGCCCGGCTTCTTGGCCTCTATGAGGACCTCACCGACGGACGGGTCGAAGCTTATGTTGGTTATCTCCGCCTCCGCCGGAACCAGGGCCTTTATCATGTCCTCCGCCTTTTCTGGCGGGAGGAGGACATCCGGGTCGGGGCGGACGCTTATGCGCTTTTTAAGAACCTTGGCGAGGTTCTTTATCAGCTCCCCGTCCCGCATTATGGCCTCAGGGTTCCTAACGTATATGACCAGCTCGGGACCCTCGAACTCAACGTCGGTTATCCTCGCCTCGGGCGGAACCATCTGGCTTATTACAGCTTTTATATCGCGTAGTATATCTTCGACGAAGGTCTCTCTTCTTATCACCGGTATCACCTCATTCCAGAAGACCCTTTATTTCCTCCTCGCTCCATTCCTTGTATCCTTCATCCGTGACGGTAACGAGGGTAACGCCACCGCCCGTAAAAACGTCCCTTCTGGTGGCGGCTTTTATTGCCCTGAGCGCGAGCTTAACGCCCTCTTCCAGTGTCATATTCTCCTTAAACTCCGCCTCAAGTATCGAGAAGGCGAACTCCATACCCGAACCGGCGGCCGTGAACCTGTCCTCGGTAACGCCACCGGCCATGTCCACGGAATAAAGCCCGGGCTCTCCGGTGTGGCCCGCTATGAGAAACCACCCAAAGTACGGCATGAACCTGCTCCCGTGAAGCACGTTAGAAGTCAGGGTCGCGAGGGCCTTAACGCTCATCTCCTTACCCACCTTGGCCCGGTAGAGTTTGGCCTCGGCCCTCAGAAGCCTGACGAGGCTGAGAATGTCGCCGACGCTGCCGGCACCGGCCAGGGCCAGGTGGTCGTCTATCCAGAAGACCTTGGTAACGTTCTCTGAGAGCACCATGTTGCCCAGAGATGCCCTTCTGTCCGCTGCCAGGACTACGCCGTCCTTACATACAATGCCGACCGTAGTCGTTCCCTTTAGCTTTTCAGTCAATTACAACACCCCTGCTGGTATGTTTTTAGAACAGAAGAACCTCTACAACGCCACTTTAGGGGAATAGTATTTAAAGGTTTCGTCCAAAATGGCCTTTTAGATGCAGCGGGGTGGTGAAATGAAAGAGATAATACTCCTCACCGGGCCGCCCCTCAACGGGCGTGACGAGTACATAACCGAGGCGCTGAAGCTCGCCGAAGGGGAGAGCTACGCCTACTACCACGTCTTCGACTACATCAGGGAGGTCGGAAAGGAGCTGGGCGTTAAGATAACCAGGAAAAACGTTCTCGACTTCGCCATAAGCCACCAGGATTTGATGAACGAGATACGGGACGAGGCTTTCAATAGAATAAGAAAGGAGATAGACGAAAGCGGGGAAAAATTCCATCTCGTTTCAACGCCGAGCCTCTTCCGCTGGGGAAGCGGAAGCGTCATCGGATTCACCACAAGCAATCTAAAGCTTCTGAGGCCGAACCGCGTGATAATAGTCCTCGACGACGTCCTATCAGTCAGAAGGCGCATCATCAACGACCCGGAGTGGTTCGAGCGCTTCGGCGAGAATCCTGAGAACATAAAGCTCACCACCCTAGTCATGTGGCGCGAGGATGCCATAAACCACGTCAAGACCCTGATACACGAGCTGAAGAAGGAAGGCATCGAGGTTCGCTACATCCTCCAGTTCGGCATAAGGCACCCCTACGAGGTCTTCCTCGACCTGATATTCCACGAGGCCGAGAAGCCGCTCGTCTACCTCAGCTATCCAATGACCGGCCACGAGGAGGAGTACTACCACCGCGTTAGGGACTTCTACGACAAACTGAGCGGGCACTTCACGGTTCTCGACCCAGGGGCTCTGGACGACTGGTGGGTCGTTGCCGAGTACGACGCCCAGGTCAACAGGGACCCCTCGATAACGCACATCAAAATCAAACATCTCCTGGACGGCGAACAGGTGGAGGAGCTTGACAGGGAGGACATAGAGCAGGCCACTGACATACTGAGGCGCCAGCTCGTCGAGAGGGACTTCAACCTCGTCGACGTTAGCAAGGCCATAGCGGTTTACCACTACGCGGAAGGCGTTTCTGCCGGCGTTATCAGTGAGATGGCCGAGGCGTACAGGACGTTGGCGGCGATATACCTTTACTACCCGTTCAAGAGGCGCCCGAGCCCGTTCATGGAGTTCTACGGCATGCAGAACCCGTCGAGGAGGACGATGTTCAAGGATGAGGACGAGATGATAAGGGCGATGGTCGAGGAGAAGGAATACTGGGCCAAGGTGTGAAGGGATGGAGAAGAAGACAGAGGAAGGGCTCGAAATCGAGCTCATAGGCTTTCGCACCTTTTTTCATGAATTTTTGAGGGTCCTCTACTACGTGAAGAGCATCCTCCTCGGCCTCTTTGCCCTGATAGTGGTTTTCGGAGTGGTTCTATCATTCCAGGAGTCCATAAGCATCGGCAACGGAATCTACTTCGCCTTCGTTTCGGCCTTCACCGTCGGCTACGGTGACATAACCCCCACAACACCCGTATCCAAGTTCCTCTGCGCCCTCGTGCTCCCCCTGCTCGGCATGACATTCAGCGGAATAATGGTCGCGGCCGCGATGCAGGCGATATCGAGGCTCTACCAGGCAAAGGGCAGAAAGTCCTAGAATCTGAATCTTTTCACATTAATTCTCGGACGAACAGAAACGAATAGAAAAGGGGAGAAGAAATCACTTCTTCACCCATCCGCGCCACTTCATGGCGTCGTAGACCCTCTGGACGGCGACGACGTAGGCGGCATCCCTCATCGGGATGTTCTTGTCCTTGTGGGTGTTGTAGACGTCCCAGAAGGCCTTGGTCATCTTCTTGTCGAGCTTGGCCCTGGTGGTCTCGGTGTCCCAGTAGTCGCCGGTTATGTTCTGGACCCACTCGAAGTAGCTGACGGTAACACCGCCGGCGTTACAGAGGAAGTCCGGTATGATGAGGACGCCCTTCTCGTGGAGAATCTCGTCGGCCTCCGGGGTGGTCGGACCGTTGGCGAGCTCGGCGACGATCTTGGCCTTGATCTTGTCGGCGTTGTCCTTGGTGATGACACCCTCGATGGCGCTCGGGGCGAGGACGTCGACCTCGAGCTCGAGGAGCTCCTCGTTGGTGATGTTGGTGGCTCCCGGGAAGTCCTTAACTGAGCCGTTCTCCCTCTTCCACTTGAGGACCTCGTCGGCGTTGAGGCCGTCCGGGTTGTAGATGCCGCCCTTGCTGTCGCTGACGGCGACGACCTTCATGCCGTGCTCCTCGCTCATGATCTTGGCCATGTAGTAGCCGGCGTTACCGTAACCCTGGATGGCGATGGTCTTGCCCTTGAGGTCCATGCCGAGGGCCTTCGCGGCCTCACGGACGGTGTAGCTGGCACCGCGGGCGGTGGCGTCCATCCTGGCGACGATACCGCCAACTCCGGGCGGCTTGCCGGTGATGATACCGAAGCTCGGGACCTTCCTCCTGCTGATGGCCTCGTACTCGTCCATCATCCAGGCCATGATCTGCGGGTTGGTGTAAACGTCAGGGGCCGGAATGTCGGTGTACGGGCTGATGACGTCGTAGATGGCCCTTATATAGTTCCTCGCGAGCCTCTCCTTCTCCCTCTCGCTGAGCTCCTTCGGGTTAACGATAATACCACCCTTACCTCCACCGTAGGGGAGGTCAACGACGGCGACCTTCCAGGTCATCCAGGTGGCGAGGGCCTTGACGGTGCTGAGGGTCTCGGCCGGGTGCCACCTGATACCACCCTTGGTCGGACCGCGGGCCCAGTTGTGCTGAACACGGAAACCGGTGAAAACCTTAACAGAACCGTCGTCCATCTCGAGCGGAACGCTGACCTCAACGATCCTCATGGGCTTCTTGAGCCACTCGAGGGCCTCTTCGCTTATGTCCATGAACTGGGCAGCCCTCTCGAGCTGCTTAACGGCCATCTCAAACGGGTCAATCTCGACCATCTATACCACCTCAGGTTTCGGTAATTTGCGAGGTACTCTTAGGCATTTGCATATATAAACCTTTCGATAAAGGAGGCAGGAGAACGGTTAATTTTAAACAAAAAGTTATGTACGGAAATTTTCGACGAAAAGAAAAATCCTCCCGAAATCTTAGGGCGAAAAGAGGGATGTACATCCAAGATTTTTTATACATCAAGGGACACAAAATTGCATCGATGAACCCAAGACAGACCCTATCATGTCCCGGAGCGATCCGGATGCGGCGCCCTCAGCGAGAAGTCGGTCATCACCCATCAGCTCACTCTTGTTCCAATCATCGGGCACCATCCATGGAATGGCATCGCGGGGTTAAATACTTGATGGAAATGCGCCGACAATGATTCGTCATTCTGTGGTACCCGGGCACTATAATTGCCATAATGCCAAAGCTCAAATTAATGTTTTTTCAACACATTAAAGAAATGACGAGAAAGGAAATGCCACAGTTTAACGCTTGAGTAAATCGTCTTTTGTCGAAAAAAACTATTAGAAAGCTTTTTATAGAATGCCTTGTCTTATACATAATGCCCCAAAGCCATACACAGGGGTTTCATGATCCGAACATTTAAGAACGGGGGTGAATATTGTGGAACAACAGAGGGATCAATGGGCAACTAAGATTGGTTTGATTTTAGCAATGGCTGGAAACGCCGTCGGTCTGGGTAACTTCGTGAGGTTCCCAACGCAGGTTGCCCAGAACGGTGGCGGAGCCTTTATGGTGCCGTACTTTATAGCTCTGTTCTTCCTAGGAATACCAGTGATGTGGATTGAGTGGGTCGCCGGTCGCTACGGTGGAAAGTATGGTCACGGTACCCTCGGTCCGACGTACTACCTCATGGCCAGGGAGCGCGTCAAGCCGAGAGGCGCACTGTGGTGGGGAGTTATCAGCGGTATGCTGGCCTTTTCACTGACTGTTCTCCTGAACAGCTACTACCTCCACCTCATCGGCTGGTCCGCGGCTTACTCCTACTTCAGCGCCACGGGCGCCTACTTCGGCCAGAACACCGGAGAGTTCTTCGGCAACTACCTCGGCAACCACGCCCAGGTTATGCTGTTCTGGGGCATAACCGTTATCCTCCTCGCCATAGCCGTTGGACAGGGCGTCAGCAAGGGTATCGAGCGCTGGGTTAAGGTCATGATGCCGCTCCTCTACGTCTTCGCCATCATAATGGTCGGCTACGTGTTCGTCCTCGGCTCACCAATAGACCCCAACTGGAGCACCATCGACGGATTCAGGTTCATTTGGAGCCCCAACTGGGCGTACCTCAAGGACCACTTCGCGACGGTCATGCTCGCCGCAACCGGACAGATATTCTTCACCCTCTCGCTCGGTATGGGTATCATCCAGAACTACGCCAGCTACCTCGGCCCGGATGACGACGTTGCCCTCAGCGGTCTCGCAACGGTCTCCCTGAACGAGTTCGCGGAGGTCGTCCTTGGTGGTTCACTCGCCGTCCCGCTGGCGACCGCCTACGCCCCCAAGATCGTGCCGCCCGAGATCCTCGAGCAGGGCAAGAACGAGGCCCTCGCTTGGATAGGCCAGAAGTTCGGCCTTGGATTCTCCTACACCAGCCTGCCCAACGTCTTCGTCAGCATGGGTGACATAGGAAAGCTCTTCGGAGCAATGTGGTTCCTCCTCCTCTGGTTCGCGGGCTTCACCTCAGCCATAGCCATGTACAACTACCTCACCGCCCTCCTCGAGGAGGACCTCAACATCAAGAGGAAGGTCGGAACCTGGGTAGTGCTCGTGCTCTACTTCATCGCGGGCCTTCCAGTTGTGTACATCAGCGGCTACCTCGACCAGGTTGACGCATGGGTCAGCTTCCAGCTCACGCTGCTGGCGCTCTTCGACATCATAGTGGCAGTGTACCTCTTCAAGCCCGACAACTTCTGGAAGGAGCTGCACCAGGGAGCATACATGAACGTCCCCGGATGGTACAAGCCGATACTGCTCTACATAGCCCCAATACTCCTGCTGATACCGCTGATAGGATCCGCCCAGAGCCTCGTTGGAGCAACCCTTGAGTGGCCGGCCAGACTGGCAATAATCTTCATGTGGATCATCGGTGCAGTGGAGAGCTACTACTCCATCAAGCGCAAGTACGGCGAGGAGCTCGAGAAGAACGAGGTCATCATAAGGGTCTGAGGTGATCGCAATGGAAAGCTGGATAATCTACATGCTGATAGCGTGGCTGGCAATATTCGCCATGATGGGCTGGAGCATCAACAAGCTGCTCAAGGCGGAAAGAGGGGAAGTGTCTTAAACCCTTTTTCTTTCTCATTTTGGGGGGGTATAGGTGAAAAGCGAAAAAATACTTCTTGAAACTGCCGAAGTTCTCGAATCAACCCTTGAAAAGATCGAGAGGCTCGGCATCCTAAGTGAAAAGGAGAAGACGAAAGTCAAGAAATCCCTGGAGGAAGCCGCGAGGAACTTCCGTGAGGTCGCCTCCAAGGTCGAGAAGGACAACGAGGAGCTGGCAGAGTTCTTCTTCAAAAAAGCCAAGGAGCTCAAATTGATGAGCACCGACAAGGGCATAGAAAAGGAGGGCAAAAAGAACTACCTGAAAGCTGTGAACAAGGTCCTCCTGTATTCCAGGTCGGCCGAGTACGACTTCATCCCTAAGAAGCTCGTCGAGCTTAAGAGGGTATACCGGAAATACATCTTCGGAATGACGTCGTTCTTCATCCTGACCGGTGCGTTCCTCAACCAGTTCTTCGCCATAACGGCGCTCATCCTGGCCATCCCGATAATCCTGTCGATGCTGTCCCTTCAGAGGAGGGGCTACACCGGACTCCTGCTGGCCTATGCCTCGGCCCCGATTCCCCTGGTCGTGGGTTTCAACGCGATAGTCTATTCCCTAGGTGCCCTACGCGACCCCAACCAGGTGAGCACCATAGCGGAGCACCTGGGGAAGAGCGTGTCCTTCGCGCAGGGATACCTGGTGTTCCTCACCATCCTGGCCGCGGTAGAAGTGTACCTGATAGCCAGCTCCCTCATCGAGCTCTACAGGAACAGGTACGCGTTCCTGTGAAAAAAGAAAGCCCTCAGTAGAGGGCTTCGTTTCCCCTCTCCCCCGTTCTTATCCTAATCGCATCTTCCACGGGGCTTATGAATATCTTCCCATCCCCTGGTGTTCCGCTCCTCGCGTTCCTGATGATGACGTCAACCACCTTCTCAAGGTCTTTGTCCTTCACGACGACCTCGATCTTCATCTTCGGGAGAAGGTCGTAGGGCGGAACGCCCCCCTGAACGCCCCTCCCCTGTACCGGATAGACCGTCAGGGGCACGATGCCTATCTGCTTGAGGGCGTTCTTCACCCGGTCGAAATCGTTTCCCCTAATAATCGCCTCAACTTTCTTCATGGCAACCACATAGATAGTTTGTCAAAACTTCAGAAAAGGCTTTCGAAACAAAAACAAAGGAAAATTCAGAAAACCTGGGCCAGGAACTTTCTCAGCCTCTTGGGCGAAATGCGCGTTCTTCTGGCCAGCTCCTCAACGTCCGCCATCTTGAGGTCCTCGATGCTATGAACCCCGGCTCGCTGGAGCTTTGCCAGCGTTTTCGGCCCGATGCCCTTTATCCTCAGGAGGTCGCTCTCGACCCTGCCAGGTTTTCCCTTCTTCCGCGTCCGGGGCTTTCTGGATTCCTCCGGGCTGGGCATCTTCACCTTTCGGGGGGACTTAACGACAATCTCCTTGACGACCTCGGTGGCGTACGCCCTCTCCGGAAGCTCCTCCCTCGGCCGTTCAACTGGCTCTTCACTCCTTTCGGGTGGAACCTCGGGCGGTTCGACGTACTCCTGGACCTCTGGGGGACTTTCGCTCACGTAGCTAGCGACAACCACTGGTTTGAATGGATTGTCCCTTTCCTCGAGCTCCTCAAGGAGCTTAACGTCGAAGTCTCCGGTTTTGACGTACCTCACCAGCTCGTTGGCCAGCCTGTGGAAGTCCCTGCTGTGCACCAGAATCCTCCTCTTTCCGTAATCCCTCGCCTGGCCGGTCGTTATGAGGAACTGCCAGTCGCTGGCCTCGAGTATCAGCAACTCCCTCGCAAGCTGTTCGAGGATTCTATCGGCGGTTCTGTCCCTTCCGTAGTACGCACTCGCCAGCGCCACCATCCGGTCCTCGGCTCTGTAGACGTGCCCCCACGTCCATTCGGTCTCCTCGTTCCACCACGTCGAGTGATCCGCGTTGGCCCCCCACGAGCCCTCGGGGAGCTCAATCTCATACCTCTCGCCGGTGTAGTTGTCAAGATAGGAGGAGAGCGTTGTGGTGACGATTCCCCTTTCCGCCATCAGCTCAAGAACCCTTCCGAGCCACTTGACGCCCTCGAACCACCAGTGGCCGAAGAGCTCCGTGTCGTAGGGCGAGACGATTATTCCCTTCTCCCCGAACCTCTCCTCGAACTCACCCAGCAGCCTCTCCGCCAACGAGACGAAGTGCCTGGCGTGCTCCTCAACCCGCTCCATGGCCTTCCCTGGGTCGTAGAACTCCTTCTCGCCGAGGTCAACGTTTTTCCCCGTTACGCGCCAGTACTGGCCGCCGCTCTTTTCGGCCTTCCTGTGGAACTCCCTGTACCAGAAGTCGCCGGGATAGCCGTAGTGCGCGCTCCAGACCTGGTGGCCCGTTTCCCTGTTGCGGGCAAAGACTGCCACCCGAGAACCCTTGATCCAGTAGGGCCTCAGCGTGCTCTTCTCTCCCTTGTAGAGCGGAATCTCGCCGTAGCCCTTCGTCACCGGACCCTCGTCGATCAGGTTGCTCTCCACGAAGAAGTACTCGATGCCGAACTCCTCCAGGAATTTCTCCATGCCCTTCCTCTCAACCTTCCTCCCGTCCGGCAGTTCCCACTCCCCCGCCGGCCGGTAGGCGCATTCGGGCAGCCATATCCCCCTCGGCCGCCTGCCGAAGTGCTTCTCGTAAGTGGCGACTCCATTGGCGAGCTGAGCCCTTATCGCCTCGTCCCTGCCGAGGAGTGGCAGGTAGCCGTGCGTTGCAGCCGAGGTTATCACCTCGATGTATCCCGCATCCTGGAACTCGCGGAACTTTCCTACGATGTCGCCGTTTATGGCCCTCCAGTAGTCGTAGACCTTCCTGAAGTGGTTCAGGGAGGCCCTAACTGCCCTCTCGTCGTACTTGTCCGATTTCAGGTCTTCCTCGGTGGTTTCAATCTTCCGTGTCAGGTACCTCTCGAACTCGACCTTGATGTAGTCGTCGGCCAGCTGCTCGGCCAAGACGGGGGTTATGTTAATCACGAGCTGGAACCTCACCCCCGAGGAGCGGAGGCGCTCGAACTCCATGAGGAGGGGCAGGTACGTTTCACTCATGGCCTCGTAGAGCCATTCCTCCCCGAAGGGCCATTTTCCGTGCTTTCGAACGTATGGAATGTGGGTGTGGAGGACGAATGTAAAGTAACCTTTCACTCTATATCACCGGGAGTGTTATCGCACTCGGAGTATTTAACATTATCCGGAACAGAGTTGGCCCCGTGAACACTTGCGAACACCGGTTAGGTTTAAAGGGGAGAGGAACAATCCGTGAGGGGTGAGAGAATGAAGGAAGAGATGAGCAGCGTGGATATCCGCTACATCGTGAGGGAACTGCAGTCCCTGGTTGGCTCTCGCGTTGATAAGATTTACCACGACGGCGATGAGATTAGGATAAAGCTCAGGACGAAGGAGGGGAGGCAGGATTTAATCCTTCAGGCCGGGAAGCGCTTCCATGTGACGACGTACGTGAAGGAGGCGCCGAAGCAGCCGTCGAGCTTCACCATGCTCCTCAGGAAGCACCTCAGCGGCGGGTTCATAGACGCGATAGAGCAGCACGGCTTCGACAGGATAGTGAAGATTCGCGTTGGGGACTACACCCTCGTCGGCGAGCTATTCAGGAGGGGAAACGTGATACTCGTGGACGGGGAGAACAGAATCGTTGCGGCGTTGCGCTACGAGGAGTACAAGGACAGGAGGATAATGCCGAAGGCGGAATACCAGTATCCCCCCGCCAGGGAGAACCCGCTCGAGGTAACGCGGGATAGGTTCATCGAGCTGATGCGGGAGAATGAAGAGCTCGAGCTCGTGCGCGCTCTGGCAAGGAAGCTCAACATGGGCGGAATGTACGCGGAGGAGATTTCCATCAGGGCCGGCTTCGACAAGACGACACCGGTTAAGGAGCTGAGCGATGAAGACCTGCTGAGGGTCTATGAGGCGATGATGGACACGTTCAATGATGAAGCGAGGCCCAACATAGTCCTCAAGGACGGAAACATGCACGACGTCGTTCCGATAGAGCTGAGAATCTACGAGGGGTTCGAGAAGCGCTATTTTACCACATTCAGCGAGGCCCTCGACGAGTACTTTGGAAAGATAACCATGGAGAAGGCGAGGGTCGAGCAGACGAAGAGGCTCGAGGCCAAGAAGAGGCAGCTCCTCATGACACTCAGGAAGCAGGAGGAGATGCTCAAGGGCTTTGAGGAGGGGGCAAAGGCCAACCAAGAAATAGGGGACCTGATCTACGCGAACTACGCCCTCATAGAGAGGCTTTTAGAGGAGTTCAGGAAAGCCACGGAGACACTCGGCTGGGACGAGTTCAAGAAGCGTATAGAGGAGGGCAAGAGGGCCGGCAACAGGGTCGCGCTCATGGTGAAGGGAACCGACCCGAAGGAAAAGGCCGTGACGATAGAGCTTGAGGGGAAGAAGGTCCGGCTGTACCTCAACAGGAGCATAGGCGAGAACGCCGAGCTCTACTACGAGAAGGCCAAGAAGTTCAGGCACAAGCACGAGGGGGCGCTTAAGGCCTACGAGGATACGAAGAGGAAGCTGGACGAGATAGAGAGGCTCATCGAGGAGGAGCTCAAGAAGGAGCTCAGCGTTAAGAGGATAGAGAGGAGAAAGAAGAAGTGGTTCGAGAAGTTCCGCTGGTTCGTCTCGAGCGAGGGCTTCCTTGTTCTGGCGGGCAAAGACGCCGGTACCAACGAGATTCTCATAAAGAGGCACATGGACGATAACGACCTCTACTGTCACGCGGACGTTTACGGCGCCCCGCACGTCGTCATCAAGGACGGCCAGAAGGCTGGAGAAAAGACCATCTTCGAGGCCTGCCAGTTCGCGGTTTCGATGAGCAAGGCATGGAGCAGGGGCGTTTACAGCGAGGACGCCTACTGGGCGCATCCGAACCAGGTCACCAAGCAGACGCCCAGCGGCGAGTATCTGGGCAAGGGGGCCTTCATGGTCTACGGCAAGAGGAACTGGCTCCACGGACTTCCGCTCAAGCTCGCCGTCGGCGTAATCAACTACGAGGGCGAAGACTTCGTCGTCTGCGCCCCGGTCGATGCAATAAAGGCCCACACGAACAGATACATCGTAATCCGCCCCGGTTCACTCAAGAAGAGCGAGCTGGTAAAGAGGATAAAGCGCATCCTCGAAAAGTGGGGCTACAAGGTAAGGGAAGAGGACATCATGTCAGCCCTGCCGCCCGGGAATGGCGAGATAGCCGAGGTCGTTGGCTAGAGCTTTTCGCCGCCCGCGACCACGAAGCCTATTACAAAGCTGAGCAGGGCTATAACGTAGCCCTCCGCCAGGATTCCAAAGTAACCGGAGCCGTAGACGTACCATGAGACCACGGTGAAGACGAACATCCCGACGGTGCCGATTCCGGGCCCGAGCCTGCCGCCCAGGACCCCGAAGAGCACCGCCACGAGGATCATGAATATCCCAGCAAAGAACGCTATGAAGGTGAACATGCCCGCGGTGCTGTTGGGGTTGAGCCACCAGAAGGCCCCCTCGAACCCGCTCGGGATGGTCAGGACTTCGCGGAGGATGCCGATGAAGGTTATCTCTCCGCCGTCAAAGCGGAACCACGGCAGGGCGAAGGAGAGCACGACCAGCAGGGATGAGAGGAAGGAAAAGAGCCTCACCTTCGCCACCCCTCAAATTTTATCAAACCAGTTCCCTCCCGGTGGTCGTCATCACGAGCTTCCCGTGCTTTACCCCCTTCAGGCTTATCAGCCTCTCGGCTATCTCCTTTATCCTCGTGGCCTTGCCCTTGACCACGACGACCTCGAGGCAGTTGTGTTCGTCCATGTGGACGTGGAGGCTTGAGATTATCTCGTCAACGTAGTCGTGCTGGAGATCGAGGAGTTCCTTCACGACGTCGGCCTCGTCGTGGTTGTAAACTATCGTGATTGTACCGGCAACGTCCCGGTCTCCCTCCTCCCACTCGTGTCGGACTATAAAGTCCCGCATCATGTCCCTTATTGCCTCGCTCCTGTTGACGTAGCCCTTCTCCTCAATTATACGGTCGAATCTTTCGAGCAGCTCATCCGGAACCGATACACCGAAGCGAGTGATCTTCATAACACCACCGTAATCTCTTTGGACGTCATCGTTAAAAACGTGACGCGAAAGCCTTTTATTCCCCCGGGGAAAGATAGGCCCATGCCAATCGAGGAGCTGTACGCCATAGCGACCAGGGAGCTCGCCAAGGACCTTGTGTTCGAGATAGACGAGGAGCCGGTGACCCTCTCCATAAGGGGGGTTCTGCTGGCGAGAACCGACTCCAAGAGCTACAACTTCTCCTTCTTCGAGCTGAGCGAGGACGAATTCGTTCTCGCGGTTCAGATGAAGGGCTTCGTCGTCTACCTCGGCATCGAATCGGACGAGGAGCTGGAGGAAGAGGTCTACCCCGAACTCGTCAGAGCACTCTTGGAGCACCTCACGCCCCAGATAGCCCTCCTCATCACGAAGGCTGAGAAGGAGTACCCCGGAAGGGCCGACCTGCTCCTCGACGACGAGATGGGTCCTGACATGAAGGAGTTCTTCTACGGTCTCCTGGTCAAGCACAGGAAGGGCAGACCCGTCTACGAGCAGACGGAAGTGGCCTAGCTGAGGAGCTCCACAAGTACCAGAGTGACGAGCATAATTGCCAGCACCAGCATCGTTCTCTTCGTGTAGAGCTTTGCGGCCCTTCTCTCGTAGTAACTCCTGGGGGAGACGTTCAGGACGTAGAGTCCAAGTAGAGAACCGCTGAGAAGGCCGAGGACGTTCTCAACGGTGAGGACGAGCGAGCCCCTAAAAATTCCCCACCAGCCCATAGCGAGGGATATCCCTATGACCGTTGTCGGCGGGACGAGGGCGGCGGCGATCGAGACGCCGGCCAGAATCTCCGGGATTCTGCTAACTATGGCAACTATTCCGGCGTAGCCGAGGATTATAGCCAGGAGTATGTAAACCAGCCCGGAATCGCCGCGGACGAGTATCTCGTGGGTTGGTTCGAGGGGCATTGAGCCCGCAAACCTCAGGGCCAGGGACACGAGGAGGGCCGACAGGAATATGACGCCGAGGAGCTTTAGGATTGAGGAAACGGCATCGAGGGCATCCCTTCCCTTGCCCATGACGATGTTGAGGGAGAAGCCGTAGAGCGGACCGAGGATCGGCGAGAGGAGCATGGCGGATATTATCATGACTATGCTGTCGTTGATGAGGCCGAAGAGGGCTATAATCGAGGCAACGGCGCCGAGGGTGAGCTGAATCGGGTCGACCTGAGCCTGGTTGTTGGCGTTCTCGATGAGCCCCTCTATGGCCGCCAGGGTCCAGCGGCGCTTGAACTTCTTAAGGGACTTTACCGAGTTTGCGTACTTCACGGACTTCCCGCTGACGGGGGCCCAGGTTATCGAGGAGTGACCCTTCCGCAGGTCAACGGCTTTCATCAGCTCGTCGACGACGTCGTTAATTACAAAATCCGGCACGAGGACGGTGAATTTGAGCGCCCTGTGCTCGTTGCTCTGCACTTCCTCGGCGTAGAACTGGAGGCTCCACTTGGTCAGAACATCCCTGACCTTCTCACCCTCGCCCTCGTCGCAGTAGATTTCCAGCCGGAGCATGGCCCATCGGAGGGACTACGGGCCCAGCACTAATAACCCTTGTGGAAACACTTCGGAATAATTTGAAGCGATTGTAAACCTTATAACCCTCTACGACGTAGAGGTTATGGAGGAACATGGCGGGCAAACTGGCTGTCTCCATCGCCATCTCGGCGTTGCTCTCTTTCCTCGCGTGGATACTTCTCCAGCTCAACCACTTCCTCGGAGTCCTCCTCTTTATCTCCGCGGTTATCATACCCCCGGCGGTTTTCAGGGACTACTACAGCAAAAGGCCCCTCCTGCTGGCACCGTTTTTGGTCATCTCACTCGTCTCAATGGTACTCCTGACGCCCCCTCCTGTGATGGGGCCAAACCTTGAGTTCGGCCTTCACCAAGCAACCGGTTGCTGGGAAGGGGAGGGCGATACCTGGCCAATTGATGGGACGGCCGACGTTATGTATTCATGCAACCAAGTACTCGGTAACTCCACGGTACGGGTTACTGGGAGCGCATGGAAATCGAGGAGGATTGAACTTCCCATTGTCGGCCACTTCGTGGCCATCTACGAGCCTCGCGGAAAGGTGAACAAGGCCTACGACGATGCTACAAAACGCATCGAATCGAAGGGATACACCAAGCTCGTGGAGAATTATGGAACCTACTCCGGCATTATAGACGATTTCCTGTTCATCAAAGGCAACGGGTGCATTTATCTCGCAAAGATGAGGGTTCCGGGCGGAGGTCTAACTGTGGTCTCGGCCAGGGGGCACTGTCCGGGCGTCAAGGCTTTCGCACTCCGGTGGAGAGACCCGGGCATCTGGAACGCCAGCGAACCGCCGATTTTTAGAGAATACCGCTTCAACTGGAGCTCAAGCGGGAGCGTCAGAGTTGGCAGGCTCAACCTATCTGACTGGCCCGGCGAGTGGGTTAAGAACACCTACGAAGCCATGGAAATCGAGCTCAAAGAAACTGGATACGTCAAGCGGATGGAGGGAAAAAGCGGGGACTGCAGGTGGTCGCTGTGGACGCGGGGCGGGGAATCAATCTACGTTTCCCTTCGGGAAAAAGAAATCATTGTGCTGAGAGGGAAAATGGAAGACGTTGAAAGAACCGCGAAGGGCCTTTCATGCGGGCTGAAGAACGGCCGGGAAGTTAGGGGGCCGACTCCTGAAGAAGTGCTCAACGCCGTAATTGGGGAGCTCAACGGGAGCTTTGTCCTGAAACCCGTCGGAGAACCCGCGCTCTGGGCCCTCGCTAGAAAAGAGTTTTTGACATCTGTGGGTGAGAAGAACGTCAGTGTGGCCCTTCTCGTGTACGGGATTCGCGGACAGTGCGACTACGCCCGCTACCTGCTCGACACTTCCGACGGAAGAACGACCTCCGTCTGCCTTGAACGCGGAGAGTACTTCGTCGCCGTTGCCGTTAAAGGGGACGTTGAGGGAGTGAATGCCGTCCTGTCGTCAATGAAACGACTAAAGAAAACTTAAGACAGTCCGAGTTCCCTACTCAGGAAGAGAAAGTAATCCTGTCCAATCTCAGCGGCCTCCGTTTGTTTGACTTGCAGGGCTACGAGAGCTACCTCAATGGAAGCTCGAAGACTACGAACCGGAGCACTTTCCGGCGCTTGGGGGTTAACCCCTCAAACTTTTTTCAAAAGCCTCCGGGGATAGAAGTTCAGGCTCGCTCTCGCCCTTGGGGCGTCCATGCCTATGTTTCTCCCGAGACTCATCAGATCCCCGGGCCCGCGAACCTCCCACCTCGTCTCCGCGGAGCTCGTGATGAACCTCGGCACGCCGTATTTGTCCACCAGCTGCCAGGTCTTCGTCATGAAGCGAAGTATCTGAACCCTCTCGTAGGGGCCCGCGGAGAGCAGGGGCGCCAGGGAGAATCCTATGGCAACTCCCCTCCTGGCGGCCATTCCCGCGAGGGTGTGGTCGAATCCCGGATCCTTCCTCCCGAGCCAGGGGCTTATGAGGGCATCAACACCGTTCTCAATGGCGAGACGGTTCACCCTCATATCGCCGCCCTGAACGTAGAGGAGGGCACGGAGGTTCCTCTTCTTCACCTCCTTTATCAGACCCGGCCTGTTTGTAACGAGCAGGAGGGCGACCTTTTCGTACCGCTCGCGGAGGAACCTGAGCTCATCCTTGAGCTCGCCCCAGTCGGGGGGACCATCGAGAACGAGCTTCTTCGTGAAGACGACCTCATCAAACCACTCACTGGCCAGCTCGTAGGCCTCCTCGCTTCTGACGTCCATCTCAACAAAATAGTCGCGGGAGAAGGATACCTCCTCCCCGTCCCCAAGGGGCGTCCCGACGCTCATTCCTCCAGCCACTCCCTCACGGCTTTCACAACGGCTTCCTTCTTCATCGGGAAGGCCTTGACCTTTATCCTGACCTGCACCACGTCCGGCCCCTCGTCTATCTCCGGCTCGCCGAGGTAGGCCTTCTGCTTGTTGAAGCGGATGTAGAAGGTTCCCTCCTCGTCGACCTTCTCATCAAGGTGGTCCAGGAGGTAGCGCCTGTCCTCCTCGCTCAGGAGCTCCTTGAAGTAGTCAATGAACTTCCTGACGGCCTTGCTCCGCTTTATCTCCACGTTGACGACCTTGATGGGGTTGCCGAAGAAGCCCGTGGTCTCGTCTATGTCGAAGATGACATCCTCATCGTCTATCTCCTCGGGGATGAACGTCCCTATCGCCTCGAGAACCTTGTCCTCGTCCTCGGTGGCGTGGATGAACGTGGTAATCCTGATGTGATGCGCCCTTATCTTTGCCATCGCTCTCACCGGGGTTGATTCGACGCCGTGCTTTAAAAGGTAACCCACAAAACTGTTAGGCAACAATTATAAACTTGTCCCACTAAAATGATATTGGTGGGAAAATGCTGGCGAAAGTGGATTCGAAGGGAAGGTTGTACCTCCCCAAGGAGCTGAGAAAGGACCTCCCACGAGAGGTTTACCTCGTGAGGGTCGAGGACGGTATCCTCATAATCCCCAAGCCGGAGGATCCCCTAAAGGAGCTCGAAGAACTGGGGAAGAAGCTCCCCGCCTTAACGCTCGAAGAGCTAAAGAGGGAGATAATAAAGGAAGCCGAAAAGCTCGCAGGTGAGTGAGATGGTCTACGCCGATACCGATTTCTTCCTCGCCCTCCTGAAGCCCAACGACTGGCTTAAGGACAACGCCAAGAGAATCTACGAGAGGTATAAGGGAGACATAACTACATCAGAAACAACCTTCATAGAGCTCCTTCTCCTCGCCAAGAGGTTCAATCTTGACCCGGTAAGGATCACCGCCGCGGTGATGGCCATAACAGGAATAGAAGACGACCTCTACCTGAGGGCGGCGTACTACATGAAGGAGCACAACCTCAACCCCTTCGATGCCTTTCAGGCCGCCCACTGTGGGGGAACGATAATCAGCTCGGAC
Source organism: Thermococcus sp. 4557 (assembly GCF_000221185.1). Classification (NCBI taxonomy): domain Archaea; kingdom Methanobacteriati; phylum Methanobacteriota; class Thermococci; order Thermococcales; family Thermococcaceae; genus Thermococcus; species Thermococcus sp. 4557. The sequence goes on from NC_015865.1 coordinate 867,529, forward strand.
AAGGCCTTCGACAGGGTGGGGATCAAGAGGATAAAGCTCGAAAGTCCAGAAAAATAGAGAGAATTAGCCCTCGGGGGCACACGCTTCTCCAATCTGGACGTAAAAATACTCTGGACCGGGAAGGGAAATGGTCCTGCTGCCGACCTTAAACGTGAACTTCGGCTTCAGGTAAAACCCATCAACATCCCCACTGACGCCCATGTAGACCGCCACGACCGCCGAGGAACCCGGTGAGATGACGCCCGTCCTGACCTGACTCCAGGGGACTTCATCTGGCACGTCCGTAATGCTGTCAGTATAGAAAACCCAAAAACCAATGGGCGACACTCCAGGAATCCTATAAGAGACGTTAAGAAGCTCAATCGGTACGTCTAAGCCGTTCCTTACCATGACAGTATATACCACCGTGCTCGGCTCGCCCTCGTGGAAGTAAACCGTGCCCCTACTCCTGTCGCCGAAGGTTATTTCCGTGATGTTCACTGCAGGAGCGGTTTCAACGGTGAATTTGCTCAGTTTTAGTTTACCAGTAAATGTCTCCCCCCGACGCGTAAATAGCGTGAGCCTTATTTCTCCCCCCTCCCTGGAGGGGCCGCCGACCTTCAGAGGGATTCTCAATGGAAAACGTCCCCTAACTACATCGACAAGGGAATCAGGAGAGCTGGTATCATACTCCACCCGTCCCCTTTCAAGAGAGAGGTGCTCAAGATAGGAAGCCTCAACGGTCACGTTCCCCGAAGCGTTTCCGCAGATGTACACCGGCAACTCAAACGTGGAGCCTGAAACGGTGTAAACGTAGCCCCTGTATTCTTCTGGCCTGAGGTTCAGCGGCCTGGAAGGTGAACTTGTATTGAGCGACGCTTTTCCCACACCCACTAAGAGGACAAGGAAAAGGAGAAGGATAAAAGCCACATACGGTTTCTTCAAGGTTAATCACCCCTCAAGAGGTGTTGTTGTAGGCCTGCATTCCAGGGATAGCTGATACTTAGTGTACGCTACCGCCGTGTTGCCGGTCCACACATAGTAGGTACCGCCCTTAGGATTCCAGTATACCTCGTACTCCTTCTGGATAACCTTCTTGACGGGAATTGATTTCCTAACGTAAAAATACAGAGTCTTCCCCTGCTCCACGTTGGCGGTACAGGTGGTATGTCTGCACACTTCACTTCCAATGGACTCGCCTATCTCAGCCTCGAGTACAACGGCATCAACTTTTAATGAGCCAGAGACTGAGACACTTATACACCTGGTAGCCGTGTGAGATATGGAACACGAAGACAGCCCCGGATCATCACATCGCATTACTGCGTCCAGTTCATAAGGAGTCACCTGCAGGTAGTAGAATGTTATTGAGTCTATTTTCCAGACCCTTTCCCCAGTGGGGACAGATTGGGGAAGAGGCCCCCCATATTCCCACGAGGAGATAGCGCTAACGCTTCCTACTGTCACTCCAACCATCAGCAGTCCAAGCAGGACTGCCATCAACGGCTTCCACTTCAAGCAGTTCACCTCCACAGGTTGCTTTCGCTATGTGAAGTGCAACTAACCCTTATAAATTTTTCCTAGCACTATAAGTAAATATTATTATTTTTTCTTTCCAAGTATAATTTTTTCCAGAGCCGGGTCATACTCATAGAATGGTTGAAAAGAAGCCCGAGTAAAAGAGTTGCATGACGATGCAACGGGTTAGAATGAGAACCCGGGAGAGGCTTCAACCGGACTTTAAACTACCGAGGTAGAATTAAAAGAACAGAAGGGCATCACTTGCCCTTGCCCTTGTTGGCCCTTATGCTGGGCCTGACCTTCTCGGCGCCCTTGCCCTTGTTCCTCAGGCCGCGGCTCTTCCTGCCGGCGCTGGTGAGTCCGCGGAAGACCCTACCCTTGTGGGCCTTTCCGGCTATCCAGTTGATCTTGGGGTCAGCCTTGATGACCGGGTGGTGCGGGTCGACCATTATGACCTCAAACCACCTGTACATTCCGTCCTCGCCGACCCAGTAGCTGTTGAGGACCTCGAGGTTCGGGAACTTGCGAGCGGCCTTCTCCTCGGCTATCCACTGGAGGCTCTTCTTCGGGCTGTACTTGACCATACCCATCTTGCTCGGCTTCCTTCCGCCCTTCCACCTGGGCCTCTTCCTTCCGCCCTTCCTGACGCGAACGCGGACGATAACGTAGCCCTGCTTGGCCTGGTAGCCGAGGCTCCTGGCCCTGTCGAGCCTGGTCGGCCTCTCGGCGCGGACGACGACCGGCTCACGGCGCCACTTTATCATCCTGACCTTGAGAAGGTCGCCAACGTAGCTCTTCTTCGGGCTCTTCCAGGCTTCCCTAATGTACTTGTACATGCTCATCTCGTTCACCTCTTCCATGTTTGTGGTTCTCCCTTACGGGAACATCCCGCGGGTTTGCCCCGCCTAGTCGGTCGAGGTTCGAGGTTGAGTTTTTAAGGGTTGCGGAATAATGGATAGAGGTGATGAAATGCGGCTCAGCAACCTGGTTTCCCTCATGAAAGAAAGGAACTTCGACGGTGCCCTGATCAGTCCCGGGACCAATCTCTACTATCTCACGGGCCTCCACATCCACGAGGCTGGTGAGAGGCTCACCGTTCTGGTTGTGAGCGCCGACGGTGACTACCGGCTCCTGGCCCCGAGCCTCTACGAGAACGTGGTCAGGAACTTCCCGGTGACGTTCTGGCGCGACGGGGAGAACCCCTACGACAAGCTCGCCTGGATCCTGGCGGAGTTCCACCTGTCGGGCGGGAGGCTTCTCATAGAGGACACGATGCGCGCCGACTGGCTCATGAAAGTCATCCGCCTCGGCAGCTTCGAGTTCCACCCCCTGAGCTCGCTCATGAGGGAGCTCCGCATGAGAAAGGACAAGCACGAGATAGAGATGATGGGACACGCCGCCAAGGCAGCGGACAGGGTCTTTAACGAGATTCTGAGCTGGGATTTGCTCGGCATGCGCGAGCGGGAGCTGGCTCTGAGGATAGAGCTGGCAATAAGGGAGTTCAGCGATGGGATTTCATTCGAGCCGATAGTGGCGGGCGGTGAGAACGCCGCCAACCCCCACCACGCGCCCGGAGACAGGAGGCTCAGGAAGGGCGACATGGTGATACTCGACTACGGGGCGAAGTGGAAGGGCTACTGCTCGGACATCACGAGGACAATCGCCATTGGGCGGCCGGACGAGAGGCTGGTGGAGATTTACGAAGTCGTCAAAGAGGCACAGGAGAGGGCATACCGGGCCGTCCGTGAAGGTGTTCTCGCGAGGGAGGTTGACAAGGCCGCGAGGGAGACGATAGCGAAAGCAGGCTACGGTGAATACTTCACCCACAGGACGGGACACGGCCTTGGCTTGGACGTCCACGAAGAGCCCTACATCGGTCCGGACGGAAACGTGGCCCTGGAGAACGGCATGACCTTCACCATAGAACCCGGAATCTACGTTCCGGGTCTGGGCGGTGTTCGCATAGAGGACGACGTCGTCGTTCACGATGGAAGAGGAAAGAGGCTGACGAGGGCGGAGAGGGAGCTAATAACTCTCTAATGCCTTCGTTCCTTTAAATCTTTTCATCGCTCAGCTTTTCAATGAGCCGTCTCGTCTGTTCATCTACTGACTCACCAACTACCACGAAGACAACGCCCCCATTAACTATGGCGTGGTCCCTAATGTCGCCAAGGAACTTTAAAACGGCGAGTCTGTCGTTGTAGAGGAACAGAAAGTCAAGGCAGTCCAGCACCACGAGTCCCCGGGACCCACTCTTTCTGGCCTCGACCAGATACTGGACTATGATATGCCTAAGCCGTTCAAGGGCAGTTGGCGGTATCGAGTTCTCAAAGGGAACCGAGGATAATCTAAAAACTGACCAACTCTCGGGGAACTCCCCTTCCCCACGGGTGAGGAGCAGGATTGGAGAATTATGATATTTATTGAGGAGAGGCTTAAGCTTTCTCTCCTCAACGAGCACGAGCCCCGTCGTTTCGACTTCGGGAACGCTCCCGCCCTTGAAGAGCCTTAGCCCCATAACCCTAATCGTTGCGAGGGCAAACACAGTGATTCCAAAGGCCATCAAGGAGAAACTAAAAGGGGTTCCCTGAATAACCTTGTATAACATCAGGACGACTCCTATTGGAATGATGGAGAGCGGTAGAATCGCCCTTTTGAAGGCAACATAGGCGATGTAAGCAGTTATGAGAAGCATCACCCCGGAGTCTCCTGCAATTCCCCCCACACAGACCGGAGGATTAACCCCAGCGTAGTTGATAACGCGGTAGAGAATGTGGGAGGTTGGTATGAGCATATACATCCACAGGAGCCTCGTGATTTGGGGGTTGAACTCAACGGCATTCAGAACAATATACAGAGAAATTGAGAGGGCGAAGGGATACGTCAGCACTTCACGCAAGGAAACAGGAACACCAGCAACCCTAAGAACCGCGTGAAGGGCCAGAAAAATCCAGCCCGCAGCTGCGAAGGGGTAGAACCTCCCCGAATCGCGACATTTCAGGATGAAAAGGGCTGAGATTGTGAGGCTCAGTGAGGCCATGACAATACCGAGCACTTCGCTTATGTTCATTGAATGCGCCCCCCATGTAGCGTCTTTCAAGGGGTACAAAACGTTTGCGATTCTACCCAATTCCTTCTATCAAAAACCTTAAATACCCAAAGCCGTTACTCGCTCTGATGCCAATGAGGGGGGAGTGTCTTCTCCATCGCTGGAATCGCAACCGTGCCTGATTTCCCGAATAGCCCCCCTATTCTGGAGTATCGCTCACGCTCTTTTGAAAAAATTCTGAGGAGGTATAGCCATGGCTGAGCTTAACTTCAAGGCCATTGAGGAGAAGTGGCAGAAGCGCTGGCTGGAAGAGAAGGCCTTCGAACCAAAGGCAAATGAGAAACCAAAGGAGAAGAAGTTCTACATCACGGTCGCCTTCCCGTACCTCTCGGGACACCTCCACGTCGGCCACGCAAGAACCTACACGATTCCCGACGTCATAGCGCGCTTCAAGCGCATGCAGGGCTACAACGTCCTCTTTCCGATGGCGTGGCACATCACCGGTGCGCCGATAGTCGGAATCGCCGAGAGGATAAAGCACCGCGACCCCAAGACGATACACATCTACCGCGACGTCTACAAGGTTCCGGAGGATATTCTCTGGAAGTTCGAGGATCCCAAGGAGATAGTCAACTACTTCATGAAGGCCGCGAAGGAAACCTTCATCAGGGCTGGCTTCTCCGTCGACTGGACGCGCGAATTCCACACGACGAGCCTCTTCCCGCCCTTCAGCAAGTTCATAGAGTGGCAGTTCTGGACGCTCAAGGACAAGGGACTGGTCGTTAAGGGTGCCCACAGGGTCAGGTGGGACCCGGTCGTCGGAACGCCCCTCGGTGACCATGACATAATGGAAGGAGAGGACGTTCAAATACTGGACTACGTCATCATCAAGTTCATCCTCGAGGAGGACGGCGAGGAAATCTACCTTCCAGCGGCGACGCTGAGGCCGGAGACGGTTTACGGCGTCACCAACATGTGGCTGAACCCCGAGGCAACCTACGTCAAGGCGAAGGTCAAGCGGGGCGATAAAGTTGAGACGTGGATAATCAGCAAGGAGGCCGCCTACAAGCTCTCCTTCCAGGACAGGGAGATTGAGGTTCTGGAGGAGTTCAAGGGCGAGAGGCTGATAGGCAAATACGTGAAGAACCCGGTCACCGGCGATGCGGTCATCATCCTGCCTGCGGAGTTCGTTGACCCGGACAACGCGACCGGAGTCGTCATGAGCGTCCCGGCCCACGCTCCCTTCGACCACGTTGCCCTCGAAGACCTCAAGAAGGAAACCGAAATTCTGCTCAAATACGACATAGACCCGAGAATCGTTGAGGAGATAAGCTACATCTCACTGATCAAGCTCGAGGGTTACGGCGACTTCCCGGCGGTTGAAGAGGCTGAGAAACTCGGCGTGCAGAGCCAGAAGGACGTTGAGACTCTCGAAGAGGCGACGAAGAACATCTACAAGGCCGAGTACCACAAGGGAGTCTTCAAGATAGAGCCCTACGCCGGCAAGTCCGTCCAGGAGGCCAAAGACCTCATAGCCAAGGAGCTCCAGGAGACGGGCATAGCCGAGATAATGTACGAGTTCGCCGAGAAGCCGGTGATAAGCCGCTTCGGCAACCAGGCGGTCATCAAGATAATCCACGACCAGTGGTTCATAGACTACGGAAACCCCGAGTGGAAGGAGAAGGCGAGGGAAGCGCTGGCGGAGATGACGATCTACCCCGAGAGCAGAAGGGCCCAGTTCGAGGCGGTGATAGACTGGCTTGACAAGAAGGCCTGCGCGAGGAAAGTCGGCCTTGGAACGCCGCTCCCGTGGGACCCCGACTGGGTCATCGAGAGCCTGAGCGACTCGACCATCTACATGGCCTACTACACGATAAGCAGGCACATGAACAGGCTCCGCGAAGAGGGCAGGCTCGACCCGGAGAAGCTCACGAGGGAGTTCTTCGACTACCTGTTCCTGGAGGAGTTCAGCGAGGAGCGCGAGAAGGAACTCGAAGAGAAGACCGGAATCCCGGCCGAGATGATCCGCGAGATGAAGGAGGAGTTCGAGTACTGGTATCCGCTCGACTGGCGCTGTTCCGCCAAAGACCTCATCCCGAACCACCTGACGTTCTTCATCTTCAACCACACGGCGATTTTCAGGAAGGAGCACTGGCCGAAGGGCATAGCCGTCAACGGCTTCGGAACGCTCGAGGGCACCAAGATGAGCAAGAGCAAGGGCAACGTGCTGAACTTCATAGATGCAATCGAGGAGAACGGTGCCGATGTGGTGAGGCTCTACATAATGGGATTAGCGGAACACGACAGCGACTTCGACTGGCGCAGGAAGGAAGTCGGAAAGCTCCGCAGGCAGGTTGAGAGGTTCTACGAGCTGATAAGCGAGTTCGCAGGCTATGAAGCGGAGGAGACCGAGCTTAAGGACATTGATAAGTGGATGCTGCACCGTCTGAATAAAGCCATCGAGGGGGCAACCCAGGCTCTCGAGGAGTTCAGGACGAGAACTGCCGTGCAGTGGGCGTTCTACAGCGTACTCAACGACCTGCGCTGGTACATGAGGAGAACCGAGGGAAGAGATGATGCCGCCAAGCGCTTCGTCCTTAGAAAGCTCGCCGAGGTCTGGGTCAGGCTGATGGCGCCATTTACACCGCACATCAGCGAGGAGCTCTGGGAGAAGCTGGGCGGAGAGGGCTTCGTGAGCCTGGCGAAGTGGCCGGAGCCGGTCGAAGAGTGGTGGAACGAGACCATCGAGGCCGAGGAGGAGTTCGTCAAGTCCCTCATCGAGGACATCAAGGAGATCATCCGCGTGGCAAAGATAGAGGACGCCAAGAGGGCCTACGTCTACACCGCCCCGGAGTGGAAGTGGCGCGTTGTCGAGGTCGTCGCGGAGAAGAGGGACTTCAAGGCAGCTATGTCAGAGCTCATGAAGGATCCGGAGATGAGGAAGCGCGGCAAGGAGATAAGCAAGCTGATACAGAGGCTCATCAAGGAGAGGGCCTTCGACGTCAAGCGCATAGACGAGGAGAAAGCCCTGAGGGAAGCCAAGGACTTCATGGAGAAAGAGCTCGGTATCGAGATAATCATCAACCCGGAAGAGGACAGGGGTGGAAAGAAGAAGGCCGCGATGCCGCTGAAGCCGGCGGTGTTTGTGGAGTGAGCTCCTCACTTCTCTTTTTATTCTGTTCAAAGGATACAAAAGGAGTTAAGGCCGCCAATATTTGACCCAGAGACCAAAGAGGATCGCCCCAAAGAAGAGCGCTAAACTTGTCCACATCTGTTTTTTGGCGTCATCACTTCGCAAACCATTTATCCCGACTATCACAGAATAAAGAAGAAAGGCGAGACCAACGAGGGCACCCGTTACGTCTGCCCCCATACCACATCACCCGTTAATGTTAGCTACTCTACTCCTTTCCCTCCGGTTCTTTCACCGCTTCTGGTTCCGGAACGGCCCCGGCCTTCTCCCCCCTCGGCAGGAGGAACGACAGCAACGCGCTGATGACCAGCACGCCCATCATGAAAATTATCGCGACCTTCATCGTGTCTATGAAGGAGTTGTTCACGATTTGGAGCACCGCGTCGTGGTACTCGGGCGGAATGTTGAGTTCCCCTTGCTGCATCTTGATTATCCACTGAATCACGGCCTCCTTTATCTGCTCCTTGCTTCCCTCGAAGAGGCCGGACTCGTAAATCTGCCGGGTTATGCTGTGGATAACACCGAGAACCAGGACCGCACCGATGAATGCCGTCCCAAGGGACAGGCCAAACTGCTTCTGGGCGTTGAATATTCCCGAGGCGTCCGCCTGCTGCTCCGGCTTTGCCCCCATCATAGCGAGGTTGGTTATCTGGGAGAATATCAGGCCAAAGCCAGTGCCGTAGAGGGCGAGGCCGATGGCGAAGTCAGAACCTTCCACGCCGGGCTTCAGGACGCGCAGGACGAGGTAAAGACCGAGGAAGGTTAGAACTATGCCAAGCTGGATTATCTGCTTCGGAGTGAGGTACTTCGCGAACCTCTGCCCGCTCAGGGAGAAGATGAACATCATTATCGAGAGAGGGACTATAACGAAGCCCGTCTCGATGGCGTTGTAGTGGAGATACTGCTGGACGAAGACCGGAACGGTGAACATTATGCCCGCGAGGGTTATCTGGAAGAAGATGCTGACAAGATTTGCAACGGTGAAGACCTTCGACTTGAAGATGTCCACGTCGATGAGGACGTCCTCTCCCCGCTCCTTGCGCTTCTTCTCGTACTTCCAGAAGGCCGCCAGAACGACCAAGCCGGCGACCATGAGGAGAAGAACCGGCGGGTTCGACAGCGGGTCCATTATGAGGACCGAGAGAGTCAGCAGGAACAGACCAACGCCAACGAGTGCCGCTCCGATAACGTCAAGCGTTATCCGCTTCTCAGGTTTATAGTCGGAGAGTATCTTCATGTAGGCGAATATCCCCGCGGCGATGAAGGCTTCCATGAAGAAGCCGAGACGCCAGGTGATGTAGGTCGTGAAGAAACCGCCAATAATCGGGCCGAAGGCTGCCGCCGCTCCGCCGACGCCTCCCCAGACGCCGAAGGCGAAGGCCCTGTCCTTGCCGGTGTAAGCCTTGGTGATGTACGTAACCGTTGCGGGCATCATCATCGAGGCGCCGATGCCCTCGAGGATGGACCATCCGAGAAGAAGAACGGCAAGGTTTGGAGCGAAGGCGGCCATCAGCGTTCCAACGGTGTATATGACCAGCCCTCTGAAGAAAACCTTCTTTGTTCCCCAAATGTCCGCGAGCTTCGCACCGGTTATCATGAACGCCGCCATCACGAGGGCGTAGAGCGTTATCGCACCCTGGACGCCGGAGACGGTCGTGTTCAAATCCGCGACGAGGGCGCTTATAGAAACGTTCATCATCGTCGTGTCGATGAACATTATGAAGAGCGCCGCGCTCATTATGATGAGAACTCCCCACTTAGACTGTCCCATACTGTTCACCAGAGAATAATTAGGGGGAGCGATGTTAAAAGATTTTGTATGAGAACCCATTGGTGAGGGAATCAAAGGAGAGGGGTCAGGATCAGAACTCCCTCTCCACTAAGAACTCGGCGAGCAGCTCCAGGTCCTTCCTGGCCTCGCTCTCCGGAAGAACCTTTAGGGCCTCGTTTGCCTCCTTCACGAGATCCTTGGCGTACTGAGCGGCGTAGTCTATGCTCCCGTACTTCCTGAGGAGCTCGATGGCCCTCTCAACCTCCTCCTTGACCTTCTCATCGTGAATGAGCGCGTCGCCCTTTGCATCGCCCGCGTACTTGCCGAAGACCTTCAGGAACTCGGCCTTGTCCTCCTCGCTCGCGTGGTCGAAGAAGTGGCTGACTATCAGCGTCTTCTTGCCCTTCCTTATGTCGCTGCCGACGGGCTTTCCGAGCTTCTCCTCGTCGGCGATGAGGTCGAGCACGTCGTCCCATATCTGGAAGGCTATGCCCACGTTCATTCCCCACTTGGCGAGAGCTTTGATGTACTCCTCGTTGTCCGTCCCGACTATCGCGCCTATCTCCGCAGAGCCCTCGAAGAGCGCCCCGGTCTTGCCGCTTATCATCTTGAGGTACTCCTCGACGGTTACCTCATCCCTCGTTTCGAACTCTATGTCGAGGGCCTGTCCCTCGCAGAGCATGTTGGAGGTTCTAACGAGGACGTCGAGGATTCTCGCCTTCTTCTCGGGGCTGACCTCCGCTTTGGCTATCGCCTCGAAGGCCTTGCTGAAGAGCAGGTCACCTGCCAGAATTGCCATGTTGACGCCCCAGAGCTTGTGGACGGTCGGCCTTCCACGCCTGAGCTCGTCCATGTCCATTATGTCATCGTGAACCAGCGAGTAGTTGTGGATGAACTCGACGGCGGCTGCCGGATAGAGGGCCTTTCTCGGATCGCCTCCCACCGCCTCGGCGGCACGGAGAACTACGAACGGCCTGACGCGCTTTCCACCGGCGAGCGGATAGTGTCTGGATGCGTCGTAGAGGTTCTTCGGCTCCTTCTCAGGGATGAGCTCGAATATAGCCGCGTCAACGTCCTTCGCCATCTCTTTAACCCTTGCGAACAGCTCATCGTACTTCCCCATTATATCACCCCGTGAGCGATGAAAGCAATCTAAAGGAAAAATAGGGCAACTCTTTATCAGTTTTACCCTACCTTATCTCGACCAGGTAGCCGTTCCGCGACACGAAGACGTCCCTGCCTATCAGGTAGCCCTCCTCCTCGGCCAGCTCCGCGTAGTGGGTGAGCATCCTGAACTCACCGTGGGCGGGAACGATGTTCTCAGGGTTCAGCATTCTGATGAGGTAGCGGTGGTCCTCCCTGCTGGCGTGGCCAGAAACGTGGAGGTCCTTTATCATCCTGACGTTCTTCATCTTGAGCTTCGTCTCAAGGACGTAGCGCTGGGCCTTGTTGAGTGGATTCGGTATCGTTCCAGCGGAGAAAACCACGGTGTCGCGCTTGCCGATGTCGTAGAGCTCGCCGTTTGCCATTCTGGTCAGGACCGCCCCGGGCTCGCCCTGATGGCCGGTGACCACGAGGAGGTAGTTCTCCCTCGCGCCCGAGACCTCCGCGAGAACCTTCCTTATGGCGTTGGGGCTCCTGACGGCGCGGGCGCCCTTCATTCGTATCAGCCCGAGCTGCTTGGCGATGCCGGTGTATTTGGCCAGAGAGCGGCCCACAAAGACAGCCTGCCTGCCCATCTTGTTGGCTATCCATATGAGTTCCTGGAGCCTTGGAATGTGGCTGGCGAAGGTAGTCGCTATCAGCCCGTCCGCCTCCATGCCCTCGTAGAGGAAGAAGTCCTCCAGGAGCATCTGGGCAACGGCCTCGCTCGGGGTTTTGGTCGGCTCGGAGACGCGCGTGGATTCAGGAATGAGAACCTTGACGCCCTCCTTACCGAGCTCCTTGAGGCGTTTGTAGTCCGGCCTCTCGCCGAGGGGATTGTTGTTGTCGAACTTGAAGTCGCCGGTGTGGACGACCGCGCCCTCGGGCGTGTGGACGACCACCATTGCCGCCTGCGGTATCGAATGGGTTATCTGGACGAACTCGATGGCCAGGTTCTCGCTGACCTGGACTATCTCGCCAAACCCGGTCTCGTACATGGGGTTCTTGACCTCGAAATACTGCTCGCTCTTGACCTCGCTCTTGGCGAGCTTTATTGTGTACGGCGTTCCGTATATGGGCACGTCGGGATAGTGGGGCGCGAGCTTGCCGATGGCGCCTATGTGGTCGAGGTGCCCGTGGGTGAAGGTTATCGCAACGACCTTCTTGTTCCTGAGAATGGAATCGTCCGGGATGGCGCCGAGCTTCTGGAGCTCCTTGGCCGGAAACTGCTGGATGTTGACGTCCTCGTGGATGAGAACGCGGTCGAGCCTTATTCCCATGTCGATTATGACGACCTCTTCCCTGCCGCCGTTGGAGTAGCCGACGGCGGTCATGTTCTTGCCGACTTCCTCGTAACCGCTAATGGTGTAGATTTTTATCATATCTATTCCTCCTTACGCCCCCAGGCCTCTCCTGAGGCGTGGGGCTGCGTTGGTCTTAGTTGTGGGCAGGGGTTTAAAAAGGTGTGCATTCCCGAGAACCGAAGAAGGGGATAAAAATCACCGGCTCCTCAGGTAAGCCGGCAGGTCGATCCTCTGCTCAAGCCACTCCCTCGTGAAGCCCGTAACCACGAGCGGAACCTTCCTGAGCTCCTCGACGTTCCTCGCCCCGACGAGGAACATGGCGTTCCTTATCTCCTCGATGTAGCGCTGGAGGACTTTGATTACTCCATCGACGTCGCCCTTCACGGCCGGCTTGAGGAGGGGCAGCGCAACGCCGGCGAACGTAGCACCCATCGCCAGAGCCTTCGCCATCGTTATCCCGTCGCGCATTCCGCCGGTGGCTATAATCGGCAGGTCGGTGGCGTAGCTAACCTCTGCGACGCTTATTGCAGTCTTAATTCCCCAGTCCCAGAACCTGAGGGCCATGTTTCTTCCTATCTCGTCTTTTGCTCTGTAGTACTCAACGCCGCTCCAGCTCGTCCCGCCAAGGCCGCCGACATCAATCGCGTCTATCCCGATGCTCTCAAGCCTCACCGCAACCTCCATAGAAACGCCGGCACCGGTTTCCTTCGCTATTATCGGGTAGGGGAACTCGGCCTTGAGCCCAGCTAAAGCATTAAGAACGCCCCTGTACTGGGTATCGCCCTCCGGCTGGACGCTCTCCTGGAGCGGGTTCATGTGTATCGCCAGAGCGTCTGCCTGAATGGTCTCGACGGCCTTCAAAGCCTCCTCAATACCGTACCTGCCGGGCATCGTCTCGGCGAACTGCGGTGCTCCAAGGTTGCCGACGAGGAAAACATCGGGCGCGACATCGCGGACGTAGTAGCTCTCCCAGGTTTCGGGCTTTCTAATCATGGCGCGCTGACTGCCGACACCCATTAGGATGTTCAGCTCCTGGGCGGCCTTCGCCAGGGTCTTGTTTATCTTGCCCGCCAGCTGGGAGCCCCTTGTCCCGCCGGTCATCCCGGCTATGAAAATGGGATAATCAAACTTCCTCCCGAGAAACTCGACGCTCAGGTCTATTTCCTCCTTGTCTATCTCGGGCAGGCTCATGTGGACGAAGTGGACGTCCTCAAAGCCGTTGGAAACGTGGGCCTGGACGTTTCTCTTCAAGCAGTGCTCGATGTGCTCAAACTTCCTGATGATCGTGAGTTCCTCCTTATCAAAAGCCTCCATTTCAACCACCGAAGAGAGAATGGAGCAGAAGGTTAAGAGGTTTTTGGAGCACGGCAGAATTTCTCAACCACCCAGGCAATGCTTATATACATCAACGTAGGACTTGGTATATTACGAGCCATTTAACGGAGGAATGAAAAAATGTCAACACCATCCGGGCCGAATGCGGGCAGTGTTCTAATCATCGACCTAACGAGGGAGAAGGTCGTCAAACGGGAAGTTTCGGCCGAGACCGTGAAGCGGTATCTCGGGGGAAGGGGGTTCAACTCAAAGGCCCTCTTCGACATGGTACCCGGGGGAATAGACCCGCTGAGCCCGGAGAACGTTCTCGCACTGGGCAACGGGACCTTCGCGGGAACGGCACTTCCGATGACGAGCAGGCTTCATATAAGCACCCTTTCGCCCCTCTCTGGCATCCTCGGAGACGGTAACGCCGGCGGCGAATTCTCGGCGATGCTGAAGTTCGCCGGCTACGAGCAGATAATCGTGACCGGGAGGGCCCAAAAACCGAAGTACGTGTTCATCGAGGACGACGAGGTGGAGATAAAGGACGCAGAGGAGCTCTGGGGCATGACCACCGGCGAGACCGTTGAGTGGCTGAGGGACAAGCACGGCGATGAGGTGAGCGTTGCGGGGATAGGGCCTGCCGGAGAGAACCTCGTGCGCTTCGCCACGACGATGGTGGACAAGTACCACTCCGGGGCGAGGGGAAGCGGCGCCGTGTGGGGCTCGAAGAACCTCAAGGCGATAGCGGTCATCGGGACGAAGGAGGTTGAGCCTGCTGACCCCGAGCGGTTCTACGAGATGGCCAAAGAAGATATCGACTACTTCAACCGCAACGAGTTCGTCAAGAGGATTTATTCAGTAATTGGAACCCACTACGGGCTGATACAGTGGTACCCGAGCTGGAAGTACTTCCAGGTTCCTCTCAGCGCGGAGGAGCTGCCGATCGGGTTAAGGCCGCAGGATCTGGCCGAGTACGAGGTCGGGAGAACCCAGTGCTTCTCCTGTCCTCTCGCCTGCAAGGACGTTTACTACCTGCCGAGCACGGGCGAATACGGCACCTCAAGCGAGTTCGAGTCGATATACGCCCTCGGGAGCAACAACTGCGTAACCGATACTGAGGCGATCCTGCGGATGGAGCACATGGCGGACGAGTACGGTATGGACGTGATGACGCTCGGAGACACGATAGCCCTCGCGAGGCTCCTCCACGAGAAGGGAATCCTGAGAGGGGAGGATGTGAAGGGCCTTTCGCTTGAGTGGGGAGATGCCGAGGGACAGATCCAGCTCATCGAGATGACCGCCTATAGGAAGGGCTTCGGGGACAAACTCGCCGAGGGCTACCGCAATTTTGCAAAGCTCTACGGAGAGGAGGCTTTAGCCTACTGCTACGACGTGAAGGGCGTGAACAGGGGCTGGTACGAGGTTGACTTCATCAACGGAATCTTCACCCTCTCCCACGCGACCTCGACGAGGGGGGCCGACCACCTGAGGGGACGCTCGTGGGCCTACTGGGAGAACGACAAGCTAATGGACATCGAGGCAGTTAAGGGGATGCTCAAAGCCGGCCTGCCCGACTACAGGAAGGACCCCGTCGGGGCGCTCATCTACGGCGAGAGGGCCTGTACCTTAGCCGATTCCCTCGGGAGATGCAAGGGCTCGATAAACAGCTGGCTCCAGGCGGTTCCGCTCGTCTGGAAGTATCCGGTCTTCAAGGGGACGGCGATGCTTCTGACGGCATTCACGGGTATAGAGTTCACAGAGAAGGACGTCATAGACGCGACCGACAGGATATACCTAACGGAGATGGCCTTCAACGTCAAGCAGGGGATCAAGAAGAAGCACTACGACGTCAAGTTCCCGCCCGAGTTCGCCGCGACGGAGAGGGCAAAGGCGCAGGTAAGGCGGCACTGGGGGCTCGTTGATGAGTACCTTGAAAGACGCGGGTGCGACGTGGAGACCGCCTATCCGAGGAGGGAAACGTTGGAAAGGCTCGGCATCGGCTACGTCGCAGATGAGATAGAGGGGAAGGAGTTTCCCGAGTGGGACGGCCCGGTAAGGGAGGTGGCCTGAATGTTCGTGCTGGCGGTTATCTACGAGAACTGCACCGGCTGCCACCTCTGCGAATTAGCATGCTCCTTCAAGCACCACAGCGTCTTCGACCTCTCGCTGTCGAGGATAACCATCCTCACCAAGCCCGAGGTACAGACATCGGTTCAGGTCTACTGCCTCCAGTGCCAGGATGCGGCCTGCGAGAGGGTCTGTCCAGTGGATGCGATAAGCAGGGACAAAAACGGGGCCTACATCATAAACTACGACCGCTGCATAGGCTGCAGGGAATGCGCCTACGCCTGTCCCTTCGGGGCGATAAGCTTTGAGATGGAGGCGAGGCCGATAAAGTGCGACCTCTGCGAGGGTGAGCCCGAGTGCGTGGCGGTTTGTCCACACGATGCCATAGTCTACATGGAGGAAAAGAAGGCCGTGAGGGAGCTGAAGAAGGCCAAAGCTGCCGGAGTTGCCTACGGACTCTACGGCGGGAAGGAGACGTCAGAACATCCAAGGAAAAAGGCGGAAGAGGCCGTTGAATACCTGCTGGAGCTCGTGGAGAAGAGCGGGGAGCTGGACGTCTGATGGAGTACCTTCTCCACGTTCTGACGGAGAAGTGCACCGGCTGCATGGACTGCGTCGAGGCGTGCCCGGTCGAGGACGGGATCAGGGTGATTCCCCTTCCCACCCTTCCGGGGCGATGGGACATCATAGTCTGCCGTCACTGCAACCCAGCACCCTGCGTCGAGGTCTGCGAGTTCGGGGCGCTCAGCGTTTCGGAGAACGGAGCTGTGACCCTGAACCAGTCCCTCTGCACCTCCTGCAAGGCCTGCACTGCGGTGTGTCCATTCGGCGCGGTCTTCCTAAGGCCCGACGGGACGATGGCGAAGTGCGACCTCTGCTCCGGAAGCCCAAGGTGCGTCGAGGCCTGTGAAGAGGGCGCCCTCCTCTACGAGAGGGTCGAGAGGAAGAGTGCCCTGATGAGGGAGAAACCTTCGGTGGTGGAGCTTCTCGAATTCAAGGGTCTGCGGTGAGAGCATGGAAGGGAAAATCGTGATAATCGGCGGCGGAATCGGGGGGCTCTACACGGCCTTCAACCTCATTGAAAACGGAATTGATGCGGGGGGAATAACCATCGTGGCCAAGGAATGGCCGCACTACACGAGGAACCGCCTTGGGGAGATAGTCTCCAGGGGACTCTCCCCAAACGAGGCCGCACTCGGCCTTGCGGAGAACCTTCAAAGGGCAGGCATTGATGTTGTGGAGGGTGAGGCCGTCGAGCTCAGGGAGAAGGAAAAGCTCGTTGTAGTTAGAACCGGAAACGGAAAACGCCGGCTGAGATATGGCAAGTTGGTGGTGGCAACGGGAGGAAAGCCCTTCGTGCCCCCGATAAAAGGGATTGAGAGGAGGGGCGTTATCGGATTCCACGGCCGGAAAGACGTTGAGTTTCTCACCTCCCTACCCTCCGGAAGCAGGGTAGCGGTAATCGGGGCCGGGCTCGTCGGGCTGACGGCGGCGGTGGCGCTGAAGGAGAGGGGACACGCCGTCACGGTGATCGAGGCGAGGGAGAGCATACTTCCCAGCATTTTAGCGGGAGAACTCTCGGAGTTCCTTGAGGAACATCTGAAATCTCTGGGGATACATGTTCTTACGGGTTCCCTCATGAAAGAGGTTGAGGGAAATGGAAGGGTAGAGGAGATAAAACTGGCGAACGGGAGGAGACTCGATGTAGATGCGATTGTTCTAGCCACGGGTGTGAGGCCCAACTCCTCGCTTTTGAGGGACGATGGGAGGCCGATAGAGATTGACAGGATTGGGAGAACCGCGATTCCCGACGTGTACGCCCTTGGGGACTGCGCGATGAGCTGGGACTTCATCACCGGAAAGGCCGTTTACCGTCCCTTAGGCTTCGTCGCCGGACATTACGCGCGGTTGATAGCGGAGGAGGTCGCGGGGAAGGGTGCTCTCGACAGGGGAGTGATCCCTGCGGTCTACGAGAGGATTGGAAGGGCCGAAGTCTACTCCATTGGACTGACGCCCGGGGAAGCAGAGCGGCTCGGCTTTGAGGTGAAGGTGAAAATTTTGGATGGGCGGAACTGGAGGGAAGCCATCCTAACGGACGAGCGAGGGCGCGTGCTCGGATGGCAGAGGGTTCATCTCGGTCATTTCCATTCGATAGGCTCCGCGGAGGTGTACATAAAGATAAAGGAAGCCTGGGGATAATCAGCCGCTTTCGCAGGGAAGTGTGACGTTGAAGACCCTAACCTCCATCCAGCCGCCGCGCTTCCCCCTATACAATTCGACCCAATGGGTCGTGTTGAAGTCAAAGAGCACCTCAAGCGTGCCGTTGCCAAAAACTGGGTAGTTCGGGCCGAGACCGATCCTCGGCCGGAGGTCGATGTGATCCGGATTTACCTGCTTTCCGCCGGTGTCGTGGAAGTAAGCGAAGATTACGGGGACAGACGAACAGATGGACCAGTTTGTTGCCGCAAAGGGAACTTCTATCCTACCACCGCTCACGTTTGGGGGAACGGGATAGACCGCCCTCACCATCTCAACCTTCGGAACGGCCCAGCCGGGGGTGTCGTAATACCAGACGATATAATCAATCTCGCTCCGGGTTACCTGCCTTCCCGTGGGGTAAACCGTGAGGTTCACCCAGGGAAAGCCTGCTATGAGCGAGTAGACATCTCCGGATACGTGAACACCCGAGGGATAGAACAGGAACACCGAGTCACGGCCGTTCAGGAGCCGCTCCAGGGGCTTCCTCTGGAGATGCCACTCGATGACGAGTACAGACCCGTTCGACGTCTCCGCAACGGAGCCAGTGACCCTGAGGTCCTCAGGGCCGGCCATGAAGTCGTTCAGGGCACCCATTCTGGCGGCCGTTTCAATGCCGAGGAACGCCCATCCAAAGACCACAATGATAAGCACAACGGCGAGGGCCTTTCTAGCCATCCTGAATCCCCGTGGTGAATAACCAGATGAAAATAAAAAGCTTACGATTTGCGGGCGTTACTTTTTGATTCTCGTTCCAAAGCCGTCGCCCCGTATCGCCCCGCTCAGCCTTCCAGAGACCTTTCCATTGACGAACCAGACCTCCGAGTGTTCGGCTATCTTCTTCGCCTCCTCCAGCTTGTTGCAGATTCCGCCGGTGACGTCGGTGCCAGCCGCCGTGCAGTGAAGCCTTTCGAGGAGGGAATCTATCTGCTCCCTGCTGAGGTTCTGAATCAGTCTCCCCTCGCCGGGCCTGCCGTCGTAGATTCCGTCAACGTCCATGAGGAAGATGACCTTCTCCGGCTCAAGCATCTTGGCGAGGTATGTGATGATCTGGTCGCCGGAGAGTATGTCGATGCCCTTCGCGAGGTCTATCGAGACGTCTCCGAAGAGAACGGGAATGAACCTGAGTTCCAGCAGCCTTTCCACGACTTCCATGTCCCCGTAGGCGACCTCACCGTTCTCGGTTATGAAGACGGACGAGGTCGAGACGGAGAAGGCCGGCAGCCCCTCACGGACGAACGCTTTGATGAAGTTCGCGTTTGCCCGGAGCATGGCCTGATGGGTCTCTGTGAAGCCTATCCTCCTGAAGTTGGCGGTATCCCAGTCCTCTGGAAGGCCTTCCCGTATACCGTACTTTTTCGCCTCGGGGTGGCCGAAGCTCCCGCCACCGTGGACGATGATGAAGTCCTCGCGGGGATAGAACTTGGCTATTTCCTTCGCTATGTTTCTGACGGTTTCATGGTCGAAGTTCTCGGGCTCACCCTTCTTATCGCTGAAGACGCTGCCGCCGATTTTTACGATTATCATAGCAGAACCTCCTCTATCCTCAGCCCTTCGCGGCTTATCCTCGTTATCATCGGCGTTCCACCGGCTATCGTTATGGCGGTTGCAACCTCGCTCTGGTTCTCCGGGGCCAGGGCGTACATACAGCCACCACCGCCGGCGCCGGTTATCTTCGCCCCTATCGCCCCCGCAACCCTAGCAGCATATACCAGCTCGCTTAGTTTTTTCGTTGAAACCCCGAGGGCATCTAGGAGGCCGTGGTTGATGTTCATGAGACGTCCGAGCTGGGCGAAGCGGAGCTCCCCGTCGAGGTCGGAGGTTATAACGTCGCGGGCCTTCTCGACTATCTTGCCCATCGCAACGAGCACCGGTTCTATGACCTCGGGCATTTCCTCGTAGGTTCTCCTCACCATGGCCACAAGTTCCTTCGTTGACCCGCTCGAACCCGTGTAGCCGACGACTATGGGCAACTCCATGAAGGGCAGGTGCTCAAAGTCCCCCTTCTCGTAGTGGATGAAGCCGCCTATGGCCGAAACCGTTGGGTCTATACCGCTCGATGCCCCCTGGACGAGGAGCTCGACCTTATGGCCCAGCTTTCCTATCTCCTCGTTGGTCAGTTCAAGGCCGAGGAGCTTTGAGACAGCCCCGATGGTCGCCACAGCCACGGCGGCTGAGGAACCCAAACCGGCCCCAACGGGAATCTGGGATGTTATCGAGACCGTGATTCCCTTTCCGTTTGCATCGGCTTCCTCTCTCACCAGCTCTATTGCCTGACGGACGTAGCTGAGAACCTCGGCAGCTTTACCGTAGTCGCTCTCGAAGTAAATCTCGTCCTCGGAGAAGGACACGGTGAGTCCCGGAACGCGTATGTCCTTGGCCTCTATCTTTATCGCACCCCTATCGTTGAACTCCGCCCACACGTAGGTTCTGAGGTCTATGGCAGCAGCTATCGCGGGCTTGCCGTAAACGACGCTGTGCTCGCCGAAGAGTATAATTTTAGCCGGGGCAGATGCCAGAACCCTCATCTTTGACCCTCCAGAAGGTTTCTCATACGTATTTCACCTCTTTAAGGATACGTTCTTTGAGGCGCTTCTTTAGGGCGCCCTTGGTTACAAGGTCAACCTTAACCCCAAGGAGTTCCTCCAGGTATTCCTGAAGACGAACGAACGTCATTAACCCAACGGGCCGCTCGAACTCCACGAGAATGTCAACATCGCCCTCCATTCTCTGCTCGTTTCGTGAATAGGAACCAAATATACCAATGCGCCTAACACCGTATTTTTCACTCAGTTCCCTCCGGTGAGCACGCAGGATTTTTTGAACATCCTCAAGTGTCCTAACTCGTGTGGTCTGCATGGTAGAAAATAAGAAAAGCCCCTTATGGCCTTTTCGTTCACCGCCTGAAGACTATGCTCGCGTAGCCGACGATGGCATCCGTAGAGCGGCTGACCTCGAAGCTCGTCGTGTAGTGGAGCAGCTCGGCTTCAAGCGCTCCGGCGGAGCGGGAGTAAACCATCGCCGTTCCGACGGCGCCAGGCCCGCACATGGTGTGGTTCATCTCACGGAGCTCCCTGAACATGCCCTTAACGTCGAAGTCGAGGATTCTCCTTATCACGCGGAAGTCCCACTCCTTTATCCTGTGCGGAAGCTCGCTCGCCCTCGCCCTGAAGGGCACATAGCCGTACATCGGGCCGTAGTGCATGAAGTCGGTGCTTGCAATAACGACGACGTCCCTGCCGAGCTCCTGCGAGGCTTCAAATACTGCCCTTCCAAGGTCTTCGGAAACCTCCTCGTCCTGAATGCCGAGGGCTATCGGTACTATTCTAACTTCCTTTCCGGCGAGTTCACTAAGGTACTGGATGAAGGGGAGCTGGACCTCTATCGAGTGCTCGTATTTGTGGGCCAGCTCGTCGAGGTCGGCTATTCCCGAGAGCTTTGCTATGGCCTTGGTCATCCCGGAATCAACATCAACGTCACCGAGGGGTGTGCGCCACTTTCCGGAAGGATAGATCGCTATCGGAGAGCCGAGGCCGGTATGATTTGGCCCGAGGATTACGAAGGTCTCGGGGAGACCGTCTTCAAAGATGGCCTTGTACGTTCTCGAAGCCGTGTAGCCCGAGAAGACGTAGCCGGCATGGGGCGCAACGCCGGCAGTAATCCTCCTCTCGCTTCCCTCCTCGCCGAGGTCGCCCAAGAACTCCTCCAGCATCTCGATGAGCGCTTCGCCCGAGGGGTAGAAGCTGCCTGCAACGGCGGGGTATCTCATCTCAGCCATTCTCCCACCTCCAGCGGTTCTTATGATTCAAACCTTAAATACCTTCGACCATCTTCAGCCCGGAGCCGGTGAGCGGAAGGAGAACCCCTGAGCCAGATGGGATGAAGCCGCTCTCCTGGAGCTTCCACAAGGCCGCGAGAACCGTTGCAGAGGTCGGCTCCACTATGAAACCCCTCCCCCAGAGCCATTCCAAAGCCCGCTCTATTTCAGAATCCTCGACGCTTACGCAGGTCCCTCCGGTTTCATCAAGAACTGCCTTCATCTCCTCCAGTCGTGGGGGTTCGGGTATCGCTATTCCCTCCGCAAGGCGGCTTTTAACCGACGAACGCTCGCAGAGGCTCTCGTAGCCCGAGGCCTGGACGGCGACAAAGGTAGGGAGCTCCTCTATCTCTCCCATACCTTTGAGTTCTGAGAATCCCTTCCAGAGACCGAGGAAGAGCGTTCCGCTTCCGGCCGGAGCGATAACGTAGTCGGGGACGCCGAGCTGCTCGTAAACCTCAAAGGCGGCCGTCTTTGTTCCCTCAAGGAAGTACGGGTTGAGCCAGTGGGAGACGTAGGTAATCCCGCTCTTCTCCGCGAACTCCACCGCCCTCCCGTGAACGGTCATCCTGTCGCCGTCAACGAAATGAATCACCGCCCCAAGGCGCTGGAGGAGCGAGAGCTTTCCGGGGAGCGTGTCGTATGAGACAAATGTGTGAACCCTGATTCCCGAAGCGAGGCCGTAGAGGGCAAAGCTCAGGGCAGCGTTTCCGGAGCTGTCAAGGACTACCTCGGTGATGCCTTCCTCCCTCAGCTTCGCCACAGTCACCCAGGTGCCCCTGTCCTTGAAGGAACCGCTCGGCTGGAGGTACTCAAGCTTGAAGAACCCGCTGACTTGGCCGATTGGGAGGGTGCTCACGGGGGTTATGGCGGGCGTTGCTGGAGGGATGTAATCCTCATTCACCGGAAGGAGATTGAGGTAGCGCCGCATATCAATGTGGGGCCGAAGGCTGCCGAAGAAATCAGTGTGGTTCCTCTTCACGAGCAGGGTTCCGCCGCAGTCGCAGGTCAGGCGAAACGTTTCGGGGTACCCCTTTCCGCAGTGTGAACAGACGAGCATGGTACCACCCAAGGGTTTTTAGGTTCAGGTGGCAATACATAACGCGCAGGGAATAAAAAGGTGGTTGCCATGGTTGAGAAGTTCGTTTCGGCAGAGAGACCTCAGACGGAAGAGGGTTACCAGTACCATATCGCGTGCAAACCGGGGGACGTTTCGAGGTACGTCCTGCTCCCCGGCGATCCCGAGAGGGTTCCGAAGATAAGCTCCCTCTGGGACGAGGCTAGGGAGATAGCCTTCCACAGGGAATACAGAACGCACACCGGCAGGTATAAGGGGGTTCCCATAAGCGTCACCTCAACCGGAATAGGCGGCCCCTCGACGGCTATAGCGGTAGAGGAGCTCGCCGCGATAGGCGCGGACACCTTCATAAGGGTCGGCTCGACCGGTGCAATCCAGCCGGGAATGGAGATAGGGGACCTGATCATAGCGAAGGCCGCTGTGAGGCTTGAGGGGACTTCAAAGCAGTACGTCCGCGTCGAATACCCCGCCGTTGCGGACCTTGAGGTTACCCTCGCGCTGATAGAGGCGGCTGAAACCCTCGGAGTCCGCTACCACATCGGCATCACCGCCTCGACCGACAGCTTCTACCTCGGCCAGGGGAGACCGGGACTCAGGGGCTACTTCCCGAGCTTCGCAAAGCACATAATGGACGACCTGAGGCAGGCCAACGTCACCAACTTCGAGATGGAGGCGGCGACGCTCTACACGCTTTCCAGCATCTACGGGCTGAGGGCCGGCTGCGTCTGCTCCGTCTTCGCCAACAGGGTGACCAACGAGTTCGGCAAGGCCGGGGAGAAGGAGGCCGCCCTCGTTGCCAGCGAAGCCGTGAAGATACTCGCCGAGTGGGATGAGGAAAAGGAGAAGGCAGGGAAGAAAGTCTGGTTCCCGGGGCTGAGAAGGGTTTGACACCCAAGTTTTTGTTTTGTTGTTTCCTGAAACGCTCGCAAAGATTTCTTTTCTCTTATTGGCCCCCTCAAGGGGCCTTTAGATAACGAAACAATCCAACAGGCGACAACAACTTGAAATCAAAACCTGCCTGAGAACATTATAGAAAAGGCATTTGATCTTCCGCCAGCGCTCCTTGGGAAGCGAAGCTTCTCGAGGTGTTGAGGCAAAGCCTCAACATGCGAAGGAAGCTTTTGGAAAAGCTTCACCAAAAGTTGGTAGCTCTTCATCCAAGGGTTCGAATAGGAGAGATTTTACTCACAAGCCCCCACAGACTTTCAGAAGAGAACACATCAGATAAAGGCATCAACAGGGGTTTATTCCCTCTTGACGCCCTTTGGGCGTCGATTTAAAGTTAAACCCGTACTCAAAGAGCAAATCGAAAAGTTCTCATACCCAAAACTGCCAGTAGGTAGGAAAATCATTAGAATTCAGCTTTCCAAAAAGAGCTACCAACTTTGATGAAACTTTTGCTTGGCAAAAGTTTCTGTGGCGCCCCGGCGGGGATTCGAACCCCGGACCTCGAGGTCCGCAGCCTCGCGCCCTATCCAGACTAGGCCACCGGGGCACTTGCCAGCTAAACCTTCCAGAGAACGCTTTATAAATTTAACCGTCCGGCGGGACCGAAAGATTTATAAATCAACCACAGGTGAGTATGTAACGGGCCGCAAAGTGCGGTGGTAGTCTAGCCTGGTCTAGGACAGCGGCCTGCCACGCCGCTGGCCCGGGTTCAAATCCCGGCCACCGCACCATTCTAACAAACTTCGCGCAGGCGAAGTTTGATCAAGGTTTGTAGTTCCTCGCAAAGTGTAAGTTCTTAGGTGGTTTCTATGTCAAATGGGTATTTAAAAGACGAGAACATATAAGGTTGCGTCTCTTTTTGAGTGGGTTTAACTTCAAATAGACGCCCAGAGGGCGTCAGAAGGGGGTAAACCCTTCTAAGGGTTTTTCAAAGTATTCTCGCTCAAAAAGAATTAATGACTGGAATTGAAAACCAGCTCACCCCGATATCCCCAGTGAAGAACTACTAACTTTTGGTGAAGCTTTTTCCAAAAGCTTCAGCTCCGTTCTCACTATCGTTCGAACGTCCTGGCAGATGGCGGAAGAAGAGTGCCATTCTAAGAATTGGCAAGTTCTGGAGTGAGTTTATCCTCAAGTTGCCCTTGTGATGCCAGAACATAGATGAAACCTATTGAAAAAAGTTTATTTCGAGGTTAAATCAAGTTTAAGTTGCAGTTAAACAGTGCCCGACTTATTTTTGCTTTTCGGAGAGAAAAATATTTTTGGCCAACCTTTTCCAAAAGGCCAAGATAAAAAAAGAAGCGGTGAAATCGCACGAAACCCTTCAGGCCCTCAGCTTCGCGAGGGCATCCTCGGCGGCCTTGACGACGTGATAGCCTATTGGCGAAGCAGTCAAGAGCGGGTGGGTCGCTATCTGGAGGGTGTAGAGCTCGCTCGCGGTGAGTCTCTTCTGTATCGCGAGGGCGAGAATGTTTATCATCTCGCCGACGCTCTTTCCACCAGCTATCTGTGCCCCGAGTATCGCTCCCCTGTCGCGGGAGAAGATGAGCTTAACCGTCACCATCGAGGTGTCCGGGAACTTCGCCGGGTGCCTGTCGGGGCCTTTGGCGGTGCCAACTATGACTTCAAAGCCTTCCTTCCTGGCGGCCTCCTCGGTGAGGCCCGCGGCCGCAAGGGTGAGACCTGCAACGTTGGTGGAGTAAACGCCTATCGTCCTCCTGTTCTCACGGACTATCTGGAGCTTGAAGAGGTTCGCACCGGCTATTCTCGCCTCGAAGGTTGCCGTTGAAGCGAGCATAAGGCCGTAGGGCTTGCCCGTGAAGAAGTCCCTGTGCTCCACGCAGTCGCCGACGGCAAAGATGTCCGGGTGAGAGGTTCTCATGTACTCGTCGGTCCAGATGCCGTAGCGCGTAACCCTGAGGCCAGCCTTAACGGCCAGCTCGACGTTCGGCCTGTAGCCGATGGAGAATATAACGAGGTCCGCGGGAAGCTCGCTTCCGTCGATGAGCCTCACACGCTCGACCCTTTCCTCACCAAGGATCCGCTCAACCTGTCCATAGACGACCTTTATGCCCCTCTCCTCAAGCCGTTCCGCGACCATCTCGCTGAACTCCCTATCGAAGGAGCTCCTCAGGAGCCTGCTCCTCACGAGAATCGTCACGTCCTTTCCGAGCTTTCTTATCTCATCGCCGACCTCGAGTGCTATGAAGCCGCCGCCGACGATGACGACCTTCTCCGCCTCCCCGAGCCTCTCACGGAACTCCTTCAGGTAGTGGTAGTCTTTCGGGACGGTGTAAACTCCCTCCAGCTCAGAGCCAGGGAACTCCGGCTTGACGGGTTTTGAACCGGTCGCAAGGACGAGCTTCTCCCAGGCGATCTCCTTCCCGGAGGCAGTCCTCACGAGCTTTGCCCTCGGGTCGATCTCCGTAACCTCATCAGTCAATATGTCCACTCCAAGCGGCTCCAGGAACTTCTCGACTGGAAGAATGTCATCGTCAACACTTTCCAGTGTGCCAAAGATGTACGGGATGCCACAGGGGACCATGGCAACATCTTCCCTCTTGATGACCAGAACGCTTTTGTTGGGGTAGAACTTCCGGGCCGAAATCGCCGCGGTCAGGCCACCGGCGCTCGCGCCTATGATAACAACATCGTACTTCATGTTAGACCCCCCTAAAGGTTTTCGGTTATAGTTACACACCAAAGGATTTTAACTTTTCGTTAACCTCTGGTTCAAAACGCGGGTACTGAATGTTTCAACAATGAAGAAAAAATAGCAGGGGAGTCATTCCCCGGTCGCGCCCTTCAGGGCGTCCTTACATCCACAGTGCCTCTCCTTCGGAATGTACTGGATGGACTTCATGAGGAGGTACTTTATCTCCTCGCTCTTCTGGGCCATCAGCTCGACAACCTCGGTGTGGGTGAGCTTCTCCCTGCTTATGCCGGCGGCGAAGTTCGTGACGATGGCGACGCTGGCATAGCACATCTCCAGCTCCCTCGCCAAGGCGGCCTCGGGGCACTGGGTCATTCCGACGACGTCGGCGCCGAGTATCTTGAGCGCCCGTATCTCCGCCCTAGTCTCAAACCTCGGACCCTCCATGCAGGCGTAGGTGCCCGTTGGGTGGTAGTCGAAGCCAAGCTCCTTGGCGGCAGTTATCAGGGCCTTCCTGAGCTCGGGACAGTATGGGTCCGTGAAATCGACGTGGGCAACGAACTTCCTGTCGTGCGGGCTCTCGTCGCCGTCGTAGAATGTGTAGTGCCTCGTCTTGGTGAAGTCCAGAAGCTGGTCGAGAACGACGAAGTCGCCCGGCTTCATGGCCTCGTTGAGGGAGCCGACGGCCGACGTGGAAAGAATCCTCTCCACACCGAGCTCATAGAGCGCCCAGATGTTGGCGCGGTAGTTTATCTTGTGCGGCGGAACGCTGTGCCCCTCGCCGTGCCTCGCTAGGAAGGCTACCTCCTCCCCGTCGTACTCTCCAATCTTCACCCGGACCTTTCCATAGGGAGTGCTCACGAACTCCTCCCTGACGTTCTGAAGCAGCTTGGGGTCGTATACTCCGGAACCTCCAATAATTGCTATCCTCGGCATGGCATCACCTGGAAGATGAAAGGGCGGCGGTCTTAAAACGTTAGCCCTTTTCCCAGAGCCCCCTCTGGTACTCCGCCCGCTCCTCGATGTCCTCCCTGACCTCCCCCTCTGTCTGGAGTTCCAGTATCTTCGTCAGTATCTCGCTGAGGAGCCAGGAGCCCCACTTGGCGTCCTTCACCTCAAGGGCGGCGTCAATGGCCCCGTCTATATCCCCGGCATTGAGCTTCGCCACGGCTATGCTGCCAAATGCCAGCGAACGGAGGTAGTGGCCGCGAACACGGGAGGCGAATTCCCACGCACCGTCAAAGTCCCCGAGCTTGGAGAGGTACGTGGCGACTTTGACGAGGACCGCATCCTCCCGAGTTCTCTCACCTATCGACTTAACGAGACCGGAGTATCTCTCGCTGATGGGCCTGGAGAGCAGCTGATCCACCACAAAACCAGCTATGTGTTCAAACTCCTCCCCCTCCAGGAGCTCCAGCAGCCTGGAGAGTATCTCCTCCCTGTCCGCAGATACCTTGACGATTCCCTCGAGCACAGCGGTTCTCTGCTCGGGAGGCAACCGTTTCAGTATCCCCATGACGAACTCGAGCTCACCCTGGTTCCCAAGGCCGATTAGAAGGGAGTTGAGAACATCCGAACCAGTCTCACCGGAGAGGGACAGCGCTATATCCACAAACTTCTCGTAGGTTGCCTTGGGGACGTCGGATGTTTTCAGATATACCGCGACCTCCCTCATGGCCTCGCCGAGCCAGTAGTCGCTCCTGAGTTCTGACAGGGCACGTATTGCACTGCCGAACTCCTCCCGTTTAAGGTGCTCCTTCACCGCTTCGATGGCCGCTATTGAGTGCCAGGGCTCCTCGTCAATCTGTTCGATGATCCTCGCAGCCCTGCGCATGTTGCCTATGTTCAGATACGCACGGAGTATCTTCAAAAGGAGGTCGTTGCGCTTTACTGTATCCTCGATGTCTGCAACGTAGAAGAGGGCATCATCGACCAGGTCAAGCTCCAGAAGCCGCACTACAAACTCACTGAGGAGGTCGTCGCGGAGAGGCTGGGGAAAGTCGAGCACTGCCTCATGGGCCTGTCCGAAGACTTTTCTGGACGTCTTCTTCCCCGCCAGCTGAAGGTAGGTGCCTATCTCCATGAGGGCCCTGACTGCCAGAACCGGGTTCTCGATGGAGGCTACCGCGTTGAAGGCGTACTTAAACGCAGTTCCGTACTCGGGATTCTTGGCTTTGTGCATGTAATAGCCAATTTTAGCGTAGGTGACTGCTCGCAGGTACTTGTCCCGTATATCAGAGGCCAGCCGAAGGGCCTCGCGGTAAACATCGGCGGCCATTATTTCCACCGGAAAATTTACGATATGGAAGTATTTAATGGTTTCCAACGGCCAAAACAGAATAGACACAATTAGTCAAAAAGCGAAAGTTCAGCCAAGATCGTCGTAAACGACGCCGACAACTTCACCATCGTCAAGGGAAACGAAGCTTACTTTTGTCTTTTTGCCGCTCTTGGGGTCCACCACAACGAAATCTGGCTTGGACAGGTAGCTACTGCGCGGCATCCTCCAGGCATCGCCGTAATGAGCCTTTAACTCCCTCAAAAACCTTTCGGCATCTTTCCGAATTACCGTTGTCACAGATATCACCATTATTATATACCACTTGAAAATATAAAAAGGTTTCTAATAGACATTCGTCAAAGATAATATCGTCAATCGTCTATTTTTCCGCCCCTCACACAGAGCAGCGAGCCCCTCTCGACGCCAAGCTCGCGAGCGATTGGAGCGCACTTGGCCTTGAGAAGGAAGAACACCCTGCTGTCCCCCAGGTCGCTCAGGGTCTCAAAGTTGGCCTGTCCCTTGGCGATTATGACGTCGGCGGCGTTGAAGATTCTCCTGAACCCCTCGGAGGCGTATTCCAGGGGAGTGCCCGGAAGCCTGGAGCCCGTGGAGATGACCTCAGCAAACTCGTCGAACCCCGCCTCCAGCAGATCCCTGACCGTGGCGTCATTGATTATCGGGCCGTCCTTCGCGGCCACGTATATCCCAAGGTCGGGAAATCTCCCGCGTATGAACTCGAGCAGCAGCCTGTCAAAGTACACCTCCCCGCAGTTATCGGTGAGGTAGAGCAGCACCCCGGCGTTCTCGAGCGCCCTGAGAAGCTCATCGCTGTGGTCTATCCTAAGCTCCTCCCGGGTCACCCCAACGATGTCCTCCTCTATCTTCGATGGGTCGTAGCCAACGGCGAAGTCTATGATGTTGCCCGCTATCGCCAGCTTGAGGGCGGTTTTGAAGTCCCCCGGAACCCCGAGATCCTCGGCAGCCCTCCTAGCCAGCCTCGTGGAGGTCTCCTTGTAGCCGCTGAACGGGTCATCGTCCCCAAGGAAGCGGTACAGTTCAAGGAAGAGCATGCCCCCGCTCACCGCGGGAATGGAATCCTCCCTGAAGAGCTCGCCAAGCTTCCCGGCCACGAAAAGCATGGCCTTCCTGCGCTTTTCAAGGTCCCCGGCACTCATCTCGGTTATCTTCTGGGCCTGGTTAACGGCACAAGCGATGCACTCATAGTGGATCCTCATAACACCACCGGGTAAAAATAGAACCGCACCTTATTAAAGTGAGGGATGATTCAACCATCAAGCCCTCAGCATCTCAACGTAAGCAAGCTCCTCGGGGATGGACTTGCGCTTCCTCCTCTCCATCTCCCTCTCGAGCATGTATCCGTACAGGTGGGCCATCCACATCATCCGTGTCACCTCCGTTCCGCCGTTTTCAATAGTATCTGGTTCTGCAGAGGTTTAAAAGCTTTGTCAGCCCCCAAATTTCCATAAATGCTACTTGGAGTTCTTTATTCCTTCAAAAAAGCAATGTCGTCCGCCTTTGTAGTTGAATGAACATATATGTTCGATGAAATCTGCTCAAACATTTCCGATTATGAAAAAAGCGCACATTAGAACATTACATTGTTCCGGGAGCCAACCCAACTGTTTATAAACTTTGGAGACGCCATCACTACGGTGAGAGAAAATGGCCCTAGAGAAGCTTGGGAAGGCACTGAACAGCGCCCTGAAAAAGCTCGCCCGCTCGAAGACCGTGGACGAGGCGACGATAAAGGAGGTAGTGCGAGATATCCAGAGGGCACTCATCCAGGCAGACGTTAACGTAAGGCTCGTTCTTCAGCTGACCAAAACCATAGAAAAGAGGGCCCTTGAGGAGGAGCCCCCAGCAGGGGCTTCAAAGAAGGAGCACATAATTCAGATAGTCTACGAGGAGCTGACCAAATTTCTCGGAAAGGAGTCCAAACCCCTCGAGATAAAAGAGAAACCCACCGTGCTGCTCACCGTCGGCATTCAGGGTTCAGGTAAAACAACCAGCGTGGCGAAACTCGCTAGGCACCTTCAGAAGAGGGGCTACAAGGTGGGCGTCGTCTGCTCGGACACCTGGCGTCCGGGAGCCTACTACCAGCTTAAGCAGCTCCTCGAACCGTACGGAATAGAGGTCTCCGGCGATCCCGAGGAGAAGGACGCGGTCAAGCTCGCATACGAGGGCGTCGAGTACTTCAAGGGGAAGGACGTGGATGTCATAATCGTGGACTCCGCAGGAAGGCACAAGGAGGAGTCCGGCCTTATAGAGGAGATGAAGCAGATAAGCCAGGCCATAAAGCCCCACGAGGTCATACTCGTCATAGACGGAACCATCGGTCAGCAGGCGTATAACCAGGCCCTGGCGTTCAAGGAAGCAACGCCGATAGGCTCGATAATAGTCACCAAGCTCGACGGTTCGGCCAAGGGTGGTGGTGCACTCTCGGCCGTCGCCGCAACCGGCGCCCCGATAAAGTTCATCGGTGTTGGCGAGAGGATAGACGACCTCGAGGCCTTCGATCCGAAGCGCTTTGTTTCACGGCTCCTGGGAATGGGAGACATCGAGGGGCTCCTGGAGAAGCTCGAGGAGCTCCAGAAACAGCAGGCCGTCAGCGAGGAAGACCTCGAGAAGTTCCTCAAGGGCAAGTTCAACCTGAAGGACATGTACGCCCAGCTCGAGGCGATGCAGAAGATGGGGCCGCTGAAGCAGGTCCTCCAGATGATCCCGGGACTGGGCTACTCCCTGCCGGATGACGCCGTGAGGGTGGGCGAGGAGAAGCTCCGGAGGTACAGGGTAATAATGGACTCCATGACCGAGGAGGAGCTCGAGCACCCGGAGATAATCAACTACTCGAGGATCAAACGCATAGCCCGCGGCTCGGGAACCAGCACCGCCGAAGTAAGGGAGCTCCTCAACCAGTACAATCAGATGAAGAAGATGTTCAAGAGTATGGACAAGAGGAAGCTGGCCAAGATGGCTAAGAGGTTTAACTTCGGGGGGTTCGGCCTATGATGGAAGCGTTTGTCCTGGTTGTTGTTAAGCCCGGAACCGAGGAGAAGGTCTACGAGACCCTGCAGGGCAACGAGAAGATAAACGAGATATACCGGGTCTACGGTGAGTACGACCTGATCCTACGCGTGGAGGTCGGCAGCATAGAGGAGCTGGACAGGTTCCACGACGAGGTTCTGAGGAGGATAAAGAACATCGAAATGACGGAGACGCTGATAGCCAGCTCCTACAGGGGGTGAGGGGTTGGAGAGGCGGTGGGTTGCCACCATCGACCTCGAGACCCTAGAGGTCGAGCACGACCCCACCTTTAAATTTAAGTGCCTCGAAAACTGCGGGAAGTGCTGCTACGAGCTGGAGATACCCATCCGAGATGAGGATATAGCCAGGATAGAGGAACTGGGCTACAGTGCCTGGGAATTCGTGGACTACGATAAGATGTTCTACCGCGGGGACAAGTTCCTCAGCTACGCCCTCAAAAAGCGTCCCTTCGACGGGGGCTGCGTTTTCCTTGATCCCGAGACCATGCGCTGCAAAATCTACGACCACCGGCCCCTCGCGTGCAGGCTCTACCCCTTCATCTTCGTGAAACACGGAAAAAAGATTGAGATATACGCCAAAAAGGACTCCTTCTGCCCCGGCATCGACCACCCCGAGGGGGAGCCCGTGACAAAGGAGTTCCTCCTCAGGGAGTACGGCGACGTCATAGAGGAGTACCGCAGGAAAGTTGTGAAGAGCCGGGAGTGACCGAAACCTATTTATACATTTTCTTGTTAATTCAGGGGCACCGGAGGTGAGAGCGTGAGTCAGCTGAAGTCCGTGCAGGAGAAGCTGAGACTGGTCAGGGTGCTCAGACTGCTCAAGAAGACCTACACCTACGAGGAGCTCTCCAAGATAACGGGCCTCCCCATCACAGTGCTGAACAGGTACGTGAGGGGAAAGGTCCTGCCGAGCGCCGAGAGAACGAAGGAGCTCCTCAACCTGCTCCTCCCGTACATCAACATAGAGGAGGAGGTCAGGAAGAGGATAAAATTCGACGAGTATGGGTTCTTTGACAACATGCCCGTTCTCAGCGACACGGCCCTGATGAGCCTCATAGCGGAAGACGTGGCGGGCAGGTACATGGACAAGAACGTCGATAGGGTCCTCACGGCCGCGACGGACGGAATAGCCCTCGGCGTCCACGTGGCGAGGGAGCTGAACGTCGATGTTGTCTACGCCAAGAAGAAGAAGGAAGTCGGCGTTGAGAAGTTCTACGAGGTCAGCTATGTTCCGAGCGCCTCGGGAAGCGTCACGACGCTGTACCTCCCGCAGTGGGCCCTCAAGAAGGGCGAAAACGTCCTCATAGTTGACGACGTCATAAGGAGCGGCGAGACCCAGAGGGCGCTCCTGGAGATGTGCCGGCAGGCTGGTGCGAAGCCCGTCGGGATGTTCTTCCTCATAAGCGTCGGGGACGTTATAGAGCGGCTGCGTGAGGAGTACAGCATCCCCGTGGAGAGCCTCATAAGGCTGGAGTGATTCCCATGAAGGTGTTCATATACAACGCCGACGGCCTGACGATTCCGGTGGAGGTCGAACCCGGCCTCCCTTTTAAATTCATATGCACCGAGGAGGAGTGCGGGAAAGAGGTGGTCATAGAGGGCGTGGTGCGGCACGCGGAGGAGGCAGAGTTCACGAGGGTTCTCAGGGACACCATCGCGGAAAACCCCGACTTCAAAAAGATACTTGAGATAACGGCGAGAAACCTGATTTTTGAGGGCAGAGTCAACGGAAAGGAAGTCATCCTTCCGGTTGAGAGCTTCGACGACTTTGCGAAGCGGTTCCTGGACGAGGTTCTAGTCCTCCGTTAGCCTCAACCTTGTGTCCTCTTTAACCACCTGCATCGCAACGCTCGTGTTCGTTTTTTCCACTCCCTCAAGGGAGAGCAGCCACTTAACGAAGCGGTTCATGTCTGCCCTGTCCCTGAACTTCGCCACCAGGACTATATCGAACTCACCGGTTATGTCGTAGACCAGCATTACCCTCTCGTTTTTGGCTATCTCGCGCTCTATATCCAAGATGCGTCTCCCCTTGGCCTTGACGCCTATGACCGCGGTCAGTCCAAAGCCAAGCTTCTCGTAGTCAAGGATCGGGGCAAACCCCCTGATTACACCCTCCTCTTCCATCCTTTTGATGCGGTTGTACACGGTTCCAACGGCCACTTTGAGCTCCCGCGCTATCTCACGGTACGACAGGCGGGCGTTTTCCTGAAGCAGCGAGAGTATCCTCAGGTCGAGTTCGTCCACAGTATCCCACCCCCATCCGAGTAGACCGTAAACTTTAAATACCCTTCCCTTGGAGGGAATAGCGGGCAGTGGACCGGTAGCCTAGCTAGGATAGGGCGGCGGCCTCCTAAGCCGCAGGTCCGGGGTTCAAATCCCCGCCGGTCCGCCATCACACAATCTTCTGATGACGTCTGTTCTCCCAGGTTTGATCCGATGATGTTTTGTCCTGGCGTATTGTGCAATGATTCATTTCATTCAGGATATGCCCTAAGAAACCGACTGATGGCCCAAAAGAGGATTTCAAGAGAAACCTGGAAGAAAAAAGCAGAATCACCCTTTGTGGAATCCCAGCGCAAACCCTCCAACGAAAGCGGCGGTGCCGGGCAGGAGGGCCATGAACTTCTGGCCCGCGGTCATGATTTCGTGCGTCCAGTCGCCAACGAGATTGAAGAGCCTGTCCTTATCGATTATGAGAACACCCTTCTGTTCAAGCCACAGCAAACTGGCAACGTAGGCACCGATGAGGGCAAGCGCCAGCTTCATCATCTTCTTGACGGCATAGCCGGTTACAAACCCAACCACGGCTCCAACTCCCATATCGCCCATCATGGCGTTCAGGTCGAACTCCATTCTACCACCCTAAAATCCTTGCACTTCATCGGATAAAAACCTGTTGCCAAAACGTTTAAATTAAACGAAGCCAAAATATTTACAGACCATAAAAGTCGGGTGAGAGCATGACAACCCCCATGGAAAGGCTCAAGAACAAGATAACCAAGGAGGTTCTCTGGCTGTACATACTCCGGCTACTTCGGGAGAGGCCCATGTACGCCTACGAACTGAAAGAGAGGATACGGGAGGCGTTCAACTTCGAGCCCGCGACCGTCAGCTCCTACGTTGTCCTCTACAAGCTCGAGAAGGAGGGGTACGTTACCGCGGAGTGGCAGGAGAGCCAGACGGGGAAGCCCTCAAGGAAGTACTACAAACTCACTCCCGAGGGAGAGAAGCTTCTGGAGGACGGAATAGCCTTTCTTGAGGACATGGTCGCGAAGCTGAAGGGCGCCTGAAGGGCGACTGCCCGCAAATAATTTTTGGGCTTCTGAAGGTTCCCAGGGTTTCCCAGAAAAGCATAGAATTGAGAAACGTAGAAATAGGAAGCAAAGATAGGGACTTCAGCGTCCCATTCCACCACGCGGCTCTCTCGCCTTCGGGCGGAGACCCTTGTAGCCGCACTTCCTGCACTTCTTGGCCTTCCACGGGTTAGTGGCACCGCAGCGCATGCACACGTACTTCCTAAAGATTCTGGCCTCAGCCTCGGGGAATCTCGCCATCGTGATCACCTCATGATCTTAAACCGTCTTCACCTACACGACTCGGCTTTTAAAGCTTTGGTGCGGGGGACGGGATTCGAACCCGCGTAGCCCTTCGGCAGCGGATCTTAAGTCCGCCCCCTTTGGCCAGGCTCGGGCACCCCCGCGCGAGGGAGTGTAAAGCGAGGGGCGTTAAAAATCTTCCCCTCAGGTCCTGATAATCCTCATCTCGAAGTCCTCGACCGGAACCTTGAAGTCCTCCCTGCTCTCGATCTCCTTCCTGTTGTAGAGTATCTCCCTCGCGAGGATCCAGTAGATGAGAGCAAGGGCCTTCCTACCCTTGTTGTTGGTCGGGATCGCAACGTCGACGTAGCTGAGGAAGTTCTCGGTGTCGACGAGG
This sequence comes from Thermococcus sp. 4557, assembly GCF_000221185.1. NCBI lineage: Archaea > Methanobacteriati > Methanobacteriota > Thermococci > Thermococcales > Thermococcaceae > Thermococcus > Thermococcus sp. 4557. Next base: position 902,907 of record NC_015865.1, read on the forward strand.
GCCACTATCGGTATGCCGATCTCGATGGCCTCCTTCATGGCCTGGTGGTCGGCCCTCGGGTCGGTGACGATGAGGACGTCCGGCTCCATGAAGTTCTTGACCTGCGGGTTGGTCATGGTTCCCGGGAGGAAACGGCCGGGTATCGAGCGGACGCCGGTGACGTCGCCGAACTTCTTGACCGGCTTCTGTCCGTAGAGCCTGACGCTGACGGCGAGAATGTTCTCGGGGTCGAACTTGGCAAGGAACTTGCCGGCGACCCTGAGCCTCTCGTCGGTCTTCCTGACGTCAAGCACGTAGAGGCCGTCCTGCCTGACGCGGTAAATAAACTTCTTCATGTCCTGGGTCTTCTGCTGGGTTCCGATGTGGACACCGGCAGCAAGGTACTGGTCGAGTGGAACGAGGTATTCCTCCATTCTTCACACCTCCTCATCCTTCAAAGGTTATTATCCTACCCCTTTCACCCAAATCTTCGGCTATGCGAATCAGCTCGTTCAGCTTGGCGATGGAATCCTTGCGGAGCACCATCGCCGGACAGCGAAGGCCCACTGCAACGTGGGCCAGGGCCTCGTCGGAGGACTCGTAGCGAGCCTCCGCGAGGATGGGGGTTATCCTCTCCGACTTCGCGTCGTTCACGAGGTTGTATAAGTCGGTGAGCGTGCCTAGGTTTATCGGCTTTATCGACAGGGCGTTGTAGTAGCGCCTGTCCAGTATGTCCTTCTCGCGGAAGAGGTGCTCGCCGTCAACGAACACCTCGTGGGTGCCGGCTATCAGCTCGAGGAACAGCTCCTCGTCACCGAGAGGCTTTATGTAGGCCACGTTGTTGTCCTCGACTATGGAGAGCACTTCCTCCATATCCATTGGAACCCTCTGCACGAGGCCGAGGGCAACCTCGAGGCCGAGTTCGTCGGTTGCTTTTTCGGTGGCCTTAGAGAAGGCCTCCACCGTACCGGCCTCGGCATGCTCAAGGACCTTGTTAACCGCATCGACGACGTCGGTTATCTCCATGAGGTCCCTGACCATGACGTAGTAGTCGAAGGCCTCACCGCTCGCAATCTCAAGGATCGGAACCGGAAGCTCGGTGGTGAAGGTTCCGCCGATGTAGTTGTAGAGGGGCATCCTCTTGACGCTTGCGGCAGCTTTGGCGACCGCTATTGAGACCGCCAGCGCGGTGTTGGCCCCTATGTGGCTGAAGTTCTCGGTGCCGTCTATCTCCCAGAGGTAGCTGTCTATGAGCTCCTGCTCGCTGGCATCGAAGCCTATCAGCTCGGGCCCAATTATCTCGTCGACCTCGCTGACCGCCCTGTGGGCCTCGGCTATGTAGAGGCTCGGGTTCTCGTCCACGGGCGCGGCAAAGCGGCCGAAGCCGGAGCTCGTCACGACGTCTACTTCAACGGAGTATCTGCCACCCTTGAGCACCGCAACCCTGCCGATCACGTTCTCTATCACGGTCATCTCTCATCAGCTCGGCCTTATTACGGTGAGCGGGATTATCCCTTTCTCAAACTCGAGCATCGCGGCGTCGAGCGGCGTGATTCCTTCCGGGACGTCGATGAGTATGGGCGCACCCATCGCTATCTGGAGGGCCCTTGCTCCGATGATACGGGCCTTCTCAAAGCGGGTATACTTAAACATGACTACCACCCCTGCCTTCCACATTCCGCATCAAACATCCATTGCAAACATTTGGTGGGGCCGCCGGGATTTGAACCCGGGTCTCCGGCACCCCAAGCCGGGAGGATAGACCAAGCTACCCCACGGCCCCCCAAGAAGTGCGGTTTTTAATACACCCTGTACTTCATGGCGCTGTCCACGAGCTCGACGTGGCTGAGGAGGGTCCTCCTGCAGCAGTACCTTTCGATCCCGAGGTCGTCGAGCACCCTCTCGGGATCCTCGCCCTTCTCAACGCGGGCCTTAAACTCGTAGTATTTGTCTCCTATGACCTTTCCACACGTGAAGCACCTGACGGGGACTATCACCCGTATCACCTTCTCGAATGAATATTAAAGGAAAGCCATCAGCGGTAGGACTTCTGCCTCTTGGCGCGCGGACCCTTGGTCGAGCGGTTGGGCTTGTGCATCTCGGTTCTCCTGCTGTCGCCGACGAGCATGGTCCTGTCGTACTTCATGAACTTGTCCTTGAGGTTCATGTCGTTGGTCCACTCAACGAGGGCCCTGGCTATGGCAACGCGGGCAGCCTCGGCCTGACCCATGAAGCCTCCGCCCTCGACCTTGACGTCGATGTCGACCTTGCCAACGATCTCCTCGCCGGCAATGACGAGCGGCTCCATGATGGTGAAGCGTGCTATCTCCGGCTCGATTATCTCAACCGGCTTGTGGTTGATCCTGACGCGACCCTTTCCTTCCCTGATGGTGGCCCTCGCGATGGCCGTCTTCCTCTTACCAGCAGTCTGGATGACCTTCATTTTCTCTCACCTCAGAACTTTCCACCGAGGAACTTGGCAACCTCTCCAACGGTAACGTACTTCGGGGTTGCGATCCTCGAGCTGTGGGCCTCGCTTATGGTCTCAAGCTCCCTGCCCTCGAACTCCTTCGGAACACCGACGTAAACCTTGAGCCTCTTGAAGGCCTTCCTTCCGCGGTCGGTCTTCCAGGGGAGCATTCCCCTGACGGTTCTCCTGACTATCTCGTCGCTCCTCTTCGGGTAGAACGGACCCTTCCTCGGGTTGGTCCTGGTCCTCAGTCCGGTCCTCTGCTTGTACTTGGCGAAGATGTCCTCGCGGTTTCCGGTGATGATGGCCTTCTCGGCGTTGACAATGACGACCTCCTCGCCCTCGAGGAGCATCTTGGCGACCTTCGAGGCGAGCCTTCCGAGTATGAGTCCTTCAGCGTTAATTATCCTCATGGCCCATCACTCCATTATGATTACTCCACTACCCTTCGGGTTTCTCTCGATGAGCTCCTCAATGGTGAGGACCTCTCCACCGGCCTCGACTATCTTCTTCTTGGCCGTCTCGCTGAACTTCCAGGCGGCAACGGTGACCTTGTGCTCGAGCTTTCCTGCACCGAGGACGCTTCCGGGAACGATGACGGTGTCGCCGTCCTTGGTGTAGCGGTTGATCCTGCTGACGTTCACTTCAGCCCTCTGCCTCCTGGGCCCCTCAAGGCGCCAGGCTATGTCCTTCCATATCTTAACCCCTTCCTCGTTAGACTTCTTTCTGAGGTAGCGGATGAGCCTCCTCAGGTTGATGTCAGTGGGTCCGGTTCTCTTGACCATGAACATACCTCCTTAACACTCTCTCGCAGGTGGGAAACCGACAGGTCCAACGGGGTGAGCGTAAATACTGGTGCGGGGGCGGGGATTTGAACCCCGGAACCCCTACGGGACGGGACCCTGAATCCCGCGCCTTTGGCCAGGCTCGGCTACCCCCGCGTCAGTCCGCTAATTTATGGAGTTCGCTTATAAATCTATCGCTCTTCCTCATGAGGATTTTGAGGGCTATGGTCACGATTTCCTCAACCGGAAGTTCCCCATTGGTCTCGACGGTGAAGACAAAGGCGTTGGGTACGGTCTCCTCCCAGATTTTCTCCCCCACGTAGGCGTCAAACTTCCGTGGAAGGTAGAACGCCTTGATCGTGGTTATAACGAGCTCCCCGTCGGTCTCCTCCGCCGGAAGACCGCGCCTCTCGGCGAGCTCCTTGAGCTCCTTCCAGTCGGGAACTTCCTTGCTAACGTGAATCCTGGTGAGGTACTTGTAGTAGACGAAGCCGGGCTGCCACTTGGCGTGGTCCTTTCCGCGGCCGAGTTTTGCGTAGGCGTTAAACGTAAGCCTCTGACCCTCGGCGAGCTTGACTATCGGGATGTTGGGGTTGGCGGGCTTCACGCCCTCATCGCTGCTCTTAAGGTCGCCGGAGTAAACCATTCCGGGGCCCTCTGCCTCGAGGGAGAGCGTAACCGTGTACTCGTCAAGCTCAAGTGAATCGAGGGAGAACCTCTCGTGGGGAGTGGTGAGCGGTATCATACCCACCCTGTGGGCGATTATCTCATCGAAGAGGGCGGAATCGTTCTCGAAGAACTCAACCTCATCCACCGCAAAGGTCGGGACGTCCGCGAGGATGGTCCTCCTCAGGGCGTTGGCGAAGGGCACATCAACTCCCTCAACGATGAACTTAATCGAGTCCTCCCTTTTCTCAAGAATCTGAAACTTTGGCTCCATCGGCATCACCAAAAAAGAAGTTGTTGGGGGTCAGACGCGCCTGCCCCTTCTTCCGCCCTTCGGCCTAGTGCCGTCGTGCGGAATCGGGGTGGCGTCCTCAACCCTTCCGATCCTGAGGCCGGCCCTGGAGAGGGCACGGATGGCGGCCTGGGCACCCGGTCCCGGGCTCTTGCTCCTGCTTCCACCGGGGGCGCGGACCTTGATGTGGACTCCGGTGAAGCCCTTCTCCATGGCCTCCTCGGCGGCCCTCCTGGCGGCTATCATAGCCGCGTACGGGGAGGGCTCGTCCCTGTCGGCCTTGACGACCATACCACCGCTCCACCTGCTGACGGTCTCGGCCCCGGTGAGGTCGGTGATGTGGATGATGGTGTTGTTGTAGGAGGAGTAGATGTGGGCAACTCCCCACTTCTCCTTCTTCTTAAGGTTAACCTGCTGCTGAACTTCCTCGCTCATGAGGCCTCACCCTGCTTAGCCTGTTCAATAACCATCCTCTCGGGGTGGCTCTCCTTAGCGAAAGGAGAGGCCTTCGAGTAGGTTATGGTGTCTTCCTCCTCCCTGAGGACGAGGTAGCCAGGAGAGCGTATTATCTGGCCGTTTATCTCGATGTGGCCGTGAACTATGAGCTGCCTGGCCTGTCCGATGGTCCTGGCGAGGCCCTTCTTGTAGACGAGAGTCTGAAGGCGCCTGTCGAGGACGTCCTCAACCGTCAGGGAGAGAACGTCATCGAGAGCGGCATCGGCCGGAAGGAGACCGAGCCTGTTGAGCCTCTGGAGGAGCTGGGCCCTCTCAACCTCGGCCTGCCTGCCGCGGGCGGCAAGGAGGCGCCTGGCCCTACGCCTGAACTCCTTGAGCTGGGTCTCGTGCCTCCAGAGCTCCTTCTTGTTCTTGAGGGCGTACTTCTTCATGAGGACTCTCTCACGGTCGAGCCTCTCCTTAATCCAGGGGTGAGAGGGAGTCTCGTACCTCTTCCTCTGCCTCTTAGGGTCTCCCATCTACATCACCTCACTTCTTCCTTCTGCTCACACCGAGGGTGCTGCCGTGCCTGAAGTTCGACCTGGTCCTCTGGCCGCGGAGCGGGAGGCCGAGCTCGTGCCTTATGCCGCGGTAAGCGCGTATTCTCCTGAGCCTGTTAACGTCCTCACGCCAGGCCATGACGAGCTTGGCGGTGATGAGGTGCATGTCCTTGCCGGTCTCGTAGTCCTTCTGCCTGTTAACGGCCCAGGCGGGTATACCGTGGGCGATCGGGTCCTCGAGCACCTTCTCAATCTTCTTGACCTGCTCGTCGGTCAGGTAACCGGTCTTCATGTACGGGTCGATTCCTGCAACCCTGAGCACCATCGTAGCGAAGTTTATGCCTATACCCCTGATGCCCGTGAGGGCCCATCTCAGCTGCTTATTTCCGTCCAAATCAACTCCCGCTACACGGACGATGTGTCTGAAGTTGTCCGTCATTACGAATACACCTCCATCTCAATCCTTCAGAGAGGATTTTGGCGCCGGGACGGGGATTTGAACCCCGGTGTCCAAGCGGACACGGGCTCTCAAGGCCCGCGCCATCCCAGGCTAGGCGATCCCGGCATACACGCGGTAGCCGCTCCCCTTAGCCAGCTCTCTCACTTCGGTGAAGTGGTCATCCATTAGAGCCTTAATATACTTTGCCCCCTGCTTCGTCTTAATCACCAGCTGCAGGAGGCCTCCATCGTTGAGATGCCGGGGAGCGTTTATAACTATTTCCCTCAGCACTTCCTTCCCCGCGTGTACCGGGGGATTAGTGATGATCGCGTTGAACCTTTCGCCCCTGACGGGCTCGTAGAGGCTTCCCCACCTCACCTCGGCGTTTCTAACGCCGTTGATTTTTAAGTTTTTCCTCGCTATGCTAACCGCGCGCCTGTTCACGTCGGTCATGACGACATGGCTCACGAAGCGCGATGCAGCAATTCCTATCGCCCCGTAGCCGCAGCCCAGGTCGAGGACGCGCCAGCCCTCATCGAGTATCATGCTCTCTATGAGCAACTCCGTTCCCCTGTCGAGCTTCCCGAATGAAAAGACCCCACTGGCGGTTATGAACTTGAAACACTGCCCCCTGAGGCAGACCTCTATGGTCTTCGTCTTCAGTGGAACGTTCGGCTCTTCTGAGTAGTAGTGGCTCATGTGGGGTGCTTCGTTGAGGGGTTTATAAAGGTGAACCTCCAGCCAAACGCCAGAGGGTGTCCCCAACCACAGCTCCAACGAGCATGAAGGCCGTTCCGAGGGACATAACGATTAGGACCTTCTTAACCCCCAGCGGTGCCGGCCTTTCAACCACCGGCGTGCGGGCGGATAGTATCATGCCGTAGAGCCCCATGGCACCCCCGCCGAGCAGCACCAAGCCGCTCCAGGCACCGTTCAGGACCATTTCGATGAAGAATCCAAAGATTGCTCCAAAGAGGAAGAACTCACCGCGCGACATCGGCACTATACGATGAGCCAGGTAAAGCCCCGTCCCAATCCCCACGAAGACCGGAACGGATATCGTCAGATCGTGCGCCAAGCTTGTCGCCCTGCCCCCGAGTCCACCCCCGTTCAGGGTTACCAGCGTTTCCTCAAACAGCGCCATCAGAAAAACGGCAAGAAGATACGCGAAACCTGGATGGTTCCCAGACCACTCCGATTTTCCAAAAACCCTGGGTAAAGCTACCGCCGTGAGCCACACGAGGAGGAGTATCACCGAACTGAGGACGTTTCTGGGGGAGCACTCAAGAAGGCCGAGGAGCAGAAAGAGCAGAACATCGAGCCAGAACCAGAGGAGGATGAACCTCACAAGGAGCCCTACCCCTCGGGTCTCAACCGGGGAAGAAAAGGTATCGAGAAAGTGAAAAAGCTGGGACAAGTCCCTCACCAGAGTTTGGGATACCAGTCCCTTGGCATAAAGACCTTGTCCACGTCAACCGCTATACCCTTGCTCCGCTGGAGCATCTCACCGCTTGTCATGGTGGCCTTGCCGAGTGCAACGAGTTCATCCTTGAGGGTCATGACCGCAACGAGGTCGCCCCTCTTGATGCCCTTGTTGAGCTTCACTATTCCCGGAACGGCCAGGTCGGCACCGTAGGTTACAGCGGCAACGGCAGAGTCCCTAATCCACACCTTGGGGAGATGCTCAACGGCTTTCTCCATCGGCTGGATGGCCTTCCTGAAGTACTCCTCGATGCCGTCGTCCTTCCAGAAGTGATAGTAGTCTATGAGGTCGTGGAGCGTCACGAGGGTTTCGTCCTCCTTGAAGGGACCACTTCTCGTCCTCCTCAGCTCGGCCATGTGCGCTCCAACTCCCAAGGCAAGGCCTATGTGGTGGATGAGCGACCTGATGTAGGTTCCTGCTTCGACTCCAACGCGGAAGAGGACGTCCTTACCATCGATCTCGAGTATCTCAATGTAGTAGACCTTCCTCGTCCTCAGCCTTCTCTTGACCGCGCTCCTCAGGGGCGGCCTCTGGATTATCTCGCCCTCGAATTCCTTCATAACCGCGCGGATTTTATTCTCAGGAACGTCACCGTGGAGGTGCATCAACGCGACATACTCCTTTCCAGCAGGCAGGAGGGCCTGGACGACCCTTGTGGCCCTCTCAAGCGCCACAGGCAGAACGCCGCTGACCTTCGGGTCGAGGGTTCCGCCGTGGCCGGCCTTGTTCAGGTCGAAGAGCCTCTTGATCCAGGCAACGACCTCATGGCTCGTCGGTCCGGGGGGCTTGTCGAGGTTTATTATCCCGAACTGCATGTGCATCTCCATGGGCCTCTTCTCCGGCGGAAAGCCCCACTTCGGATTCGTCTCGGCCTTCTCGTCCTTAACCAGAACCTCTCGCTTTATGTCAGCGGGAAGGATCCTCCTCACTTCGTCCCTCGCCATGAGCATCACCCGATGAGCGTTATCGCCCTAAGTTCGGAATAGCGCCTTATAAACCTGAGCTTAGTATTTGAACCTGCAGGTGAATGCCGAGCAATCCCCATAACGTGGTATCCGTTCCCTACGAGTCCCTCGACGAGAAGTCTCTCAATATTGCCGGTGGCACAGGTAACGAGTGCCGTTCTCATGCAACCACCGGAAGAACTTCGAAAAGCGACTTAAAAGCGTTGAGAAGTAAGAAGAGGCCAGAAGGCCTCAACAATTCACTCGAGGCTGATTCCAGCCTGCTCAAGGGCGGCCTTGACGGCCTCGTCGTCGGCGCCGCGCTCGATGCTGACCTTCTCCGGAAGGGGCTCGAGGTGCTTGACGTTCATCCTCCTGCGCTTGACCTTGTTGAGGCCAGCGCCGGTAACGAGGACGAAGTTCCTGTCGATGACGTCAACGACGACGACCTTCTCTCCGGCCCTCCTTCCGGCGATTATAACGGCAAGCCTTCCGACTTCCATAGCTGGCATTCATCCCACCTCCTCATCTTTTGTTGCCCGGGTTTGCACCCGACCCCGCGTCACCGTCGGGGTATAGGTGGTCGATGGCGGCCTTCACAATCGCGAAGACGCCATCGGGATTCCAATGGGCGGTATTTATGATCAAGTCATAAATCGACTTGTCGTCGATGTCAATTCCATAGAGGTTTAAATACCTTTTCCTGTTGCCCTTCTCACGCTCGGCAATTCCCACAAAGGCCTCCTCAACGGAGACTCCCTCACGGCGGGCAACGCGCCTTGCACGCTCCATCATGGGGGCGTCGAGCCATATCTTAAGGTCTGCCTCCTTGACCATCCAGCCTGCGAGGCGGCCCTCAATAACGACGTTGCACTCCTTGGCTGCCTCCACCTGCCTCCTGTCAACCTCGCGGTCGATCTCGGGGTGAAGCTCGGCGTACTCCTGGAACTCCTTCAGGGTCATGCCCATCTCCTTCGCCATCTGCCGGAAGATGAGCCCGGCGTAGATGTGTTTGAACCCGTAGTGCCTGGCGAGATTGCGGCAGAGAGTGGTCGTTCCCGAGCCTGCCAGGCCGCTGACGGTTATCACGAGGCAGCCCTTGGGCATATTAGCACCTCATCCGAAATCAGAGGGCAACGCCCGCCCTGACCTGGGCCTTCATGACCTTCCTCATGCAGCTCGGGCAGAGGTTAGCGTAGGGCCTCTCCGGCCTCTTGGCGGTCTTCGGGAGCTTTCTGAGTTCGCTGGGCCTGCCGCGCGGGAAACCGTTGAGCGGCCTGCCGCACATGGCGCAGTGGGCGACCTTGGGCTTCTTCCTCTCGAAGTGGACGACGGTCCTTCCGCCAGGGGTCCTGACGTACTTCCTTCTCCATGACCTTGACCTGTACATCGGCTTCATTCTTCTCACCTCGCCTTTCCTTTCAGGAAATCGTTTTTAAATTTAACCCATATCGAGGAGCTTCCTGAGAACGTAGCCGGTTATCATGGACGTCATGATGTACCATCCAACGTAACCGAGCTCGCTGGCTGGAAGCCCCGAGTGATAGAGGCCGTGGAACCAGTCGAAGAGGAAAAAGTCGAAGGGTGACTTCACGATACCAACCTCGACGTACCACCTCCTGAGCCAGCCGAAGAATATCCAGAATATCGGCAGCGTCAGGAGGGTAACCTTGAACATCTGATCCTTCATGACCTCACTCTGAAGCTTCATGAGCTCCATCTGCTCCTGCTGGAGCTTCTTGAGCTTCTTCTCATCCTTCGCAGCCTGGGCTTCCTTGTACTTCTTCTGGAACTCCTTGCTCTTCTTCTGGAGCATTTTCATCTTGTTCTGGTCCACAAGGACGTAGTTCAGTATCGTGAAGAACCCACCGAGGATTATTCCCGATACCGTGACCACCACTATTGGGTGGTATGACTGTATCATAGGTCCGAATATATTATCAAGGAACGCGTATATCCCCTCAATCATATTCTCCCACCGCCAGATCAAGTACTTCAACAAGCTCGTGAACGGCCTCTTGGAGGCCCTTATCCTCATGATTCTCGATTATCTTTATGAGCGCGTTGGAGTGCATCGCGTAGCTGACCGCGGCGGCGCGGTTCAGGTCTTGGTGCCTCTGTATCTGCTCCTCGGTCTCCACGTCACGGTCGCGCTTCAGGTCGCGCAGACGCCTTCCTAGTATCTCGCTCGGTGCCGCCTCGATTATGACGATGAAGTTGGGGTTTATGACCTCGATAACCTCCCTGGGGAAACCGAGGAGGTAGCCCACTGGCGTCCTTATCGTCGCATGGGTGTCGATCAGGACGGGCTCGCGCTGGGACATCTCGACTATCCTTCTCGCGGCCTTCATCTGAAGCTCTTTCTGGACGTTTGGGTCCAGCTTCCTCATCTCATCCCTGTGCCTCACCAGTCCCGCCCCGACGGCCTCGTCGAACATCAGGTCTCCGAAGTTGACGAGCCTGAACTTGGCCCGGGACTTCTTGAGTGCGAGCTTGGTTATGGTGCTCTTCCCCACCCCTGGAATTCCTGTTATCATGACCACAAACGGCATCACGCTCACCCAGGAAGGTTTCTGGAGAAAGTAACAGGACCGAGTTTAAAAGGTTTTGTGAAAGAAAAGAAAGGGCTCACTTCGTAAAGAACTTCCTGAGTGCGGGGAACATCTCAGTGGCCTGCTCCCTCGCAATCTCCTCGTAGAGCCTGTAGAGGATACCGACCGTAAGGAGGATTCCCGTTCCGGTACCGAGGGCACCCAGGAAGTCCGCCAGCACTGCGACTATCGCCAGCGTGAACGAACCCCAGAAGGTAACGTAGGGAATGTACCTGTTGAGCACCCTCTCGAGTATCCTCGGGTCGCGCCTGAACCCTGGTATCTGCAGCCCTGCCCTCTGAAGCTGTCTGGCGATGCTCTTGGCGTCAAGGCCCGTCAGCTCGACCCACAGGAATCCGAAGAGTATTGCCCAGAATATCGTCATCAGCGCGTAGACGAGGGCCCTTCCGGGGTCGGCTATGACGTGGTAGATGTCCCTCGGCGGGTAGAGGTAGGTGACGAATCCCGTAAGCGGGTATCCGTTCTCATCAAACGTTCCGAGGAAGGTGTAGCCGTAGTTGTTGAGGAGCCTGGCCCAGAGCTGGATGTTTGAGTAGAGGGCGAAGGTGAGGATGATCGGTATGTTGCTGACGTACATGAACCTTATCGGGTACCTTCCGCGGACGGTGACGCGGCCGTAGCTGAGCGGTATCTCAACGCGCATGCTCTCGAGGTAAACGACCACGAGGAACACCACTATGGTGGCAAGGACGTCCATCATGTCCGGCAGGGTGCCCCTGTAGAGGGCTCCGGTTAAGTCACCGTGGAGCAGGTGCTGTATGAACGCTGGAATGGCACCGATTATGGCGGGGCCTCCGGTGACCGGGTCCATGTACTGGCTGGTGGTGAACGGGTTGAGCGCCTTGGTGACGACGGTCTGGGAAACACCCGCGGCGATGAAGAGACTGATACCGCTTCCTATTCCCCACTTGCTAACAAGCTCGTCCAGGAGTATGAGCATGACAGATGCAAAGCCGAGCTGGAGTATTATGAGTATTCCAAGACCCAGGCCTATGTAAACCTGTCCGGCGGGTGTCGTTACTGTCTGGAACGCTCCGAGTCCCATGTCAACCTTACCAAACGCACCTGCGAACACGTAGATGGCCGCCTCGAAGAAGCTCATAAACACTGCGAAGAGCTTCTGGCTGGCCTGGTAGAATCTCCTATCCTCATGATTCGAGAGATCGAGGTGAACTATCTCGGAACCGACGAGAAGCTGCATGATAATGCTCGCGGTGACGATCGGACCGATACCAAGGGTCAGGAGGGAACCGCTCCTTCCCGCAAGCACGAATCTGAGCGTGGCAAAGTAGTCCTGGATCTGGGCGGGAATTCCGTAGAGCGGAATCTCCGCGAGAATGAAGTACAGCAGCAGAACGATCCCTGTCCACATGAACTTTTCCTTAAGCGGCACGTGCCTCTTGGGCCGCTCAACCTCTGGGAAGTACCTTTCAATCGCGAACACTACGTTTCTGAACCCCATGATTAACACCCGCCAAAAGTTAAATTAAAGGGGAATCAGGCGAGGAGAACCTCGCCGCCAGCGGCCTTGATCTTCTCCTCGGCCTTTGGGGTAACGTAGTAGGCCTTAACAACGAGGGGCCTGCTGAGCCTGCCGGTTCCGAGAACCTTGTCGACGCCGAGCTGGGTGGTGTCAACTACGACCTTTCCCTCCTCCTCGTAGGCGACGCCCATGTCAAGGAAGAGGGTGAGGTTCTCGTCTATGTCGCTGAGGTTTATGGTATTCGGGGTGTACTGGACGGCCTTGGGCCTGTGGAAGCCGCGCTTGCCGAGGTGGTCCGGGGCGTACTTGATGACCCAGGTCCACTTGGTGTTCTTCCTCTTTCCGGTTCCGGCCATTCCCTTACCGCCCTTGCTACCGCCGCCGCGGTGCTTCTTCTTGCAGCCCCATCCGTGAGTGTGACTTCCGCGGAGCTTCCTAACCTTCTTCTTCCTCCTTATCATCTCTCGCCACCTCAGAGCATTCTCTCAATGAGCTCGTTTATCTTCTCGCCGCGGTAGCCGAGCGCTCCGCCCTCTTTGAAGGTGCGCTTCTTGCCGCCCTTGAGGCCGCCCCTCGGCGGGTGGAGCCTGAAGACCGGCTTGATGCTCGGGAGGTCCGTGAGCTTCATCTCGCCATCGACAACCTTCTTGGCGAACTCCTCGATGGTCATGCCGAGCTTCTCCTGAACGTACTCGTCGGTAACCGGCTTGTTGCCGATGAGCCTGCCCCTCTTCCTGAGGAGGGCGGCGAGGGTCTCGGCGTCGATCTCTCCCCAGGTGATGTAGTCCTTGACCTTCTGAACCATTCCCTTGTAGCTCGGGTTGTCGTCGACGAGGACGAGGTGGTTTATCCTGTGGAGGCGGAGCATGGCGAGGGTGTCCCTGACCTCACCCTTCGCCCTTATCCCGCTCCTAAGCCTGATGAGTGCGAGCTTTGCCATCTTTTCTCACCTCACTCAACCTGGAAGCTGGTGGACATCTCCCTTCCAACGATTATGCCGTAGCGCTCGATGTCCTCCGGCTTGACGGCGACGCTGTTGGTGTTGTAGAGCGCGTTGAAGACCGCCTTAGCGAAGTTAACGGTGGTCCTCGTCTCACCGAGGGTCTGGGACCAGACGTCCTGGACGCCGGCGAGGCTGAGTATCTTCTTGCCGACGTCACCGATAACGAGACCAAGTCCACGCGGTCCCGGCATGAGCTTGACGCGAACGCTTCCCTCCTTGCCCTCGACGGCGAACGGGATTGAGTGCGGCCTCCTGCACCTGCACTCCCATGAACCACAGCCGCGCTTGATCTCGATGATGTTCATCTTGGCGTAGTTGATGGCCTTCCTGATGGCTATTCCAACCTCCTTCCCGTGGCCGATTCCGAGGCCGACGTAGCCGTCCCTGTTGCCCACAGCGGCGAGAACCCTGAAGCGGATCCTCCTGCCGCTGTCGGTCATCCTGACGGTGAGGGCTATGTCGAGGACCTCCTGGTTCTCCCTCATGTTGACCTCCGGGAGGAGGACGTCAACTATCTCCGGCTCCTTGATCTGGTAGCCCTTGCGGAATATCTCGTGAATGTCAGTTATCTGACCCTCCTTGACGAGCCTGCCGAGCTTGGTCCTCGGCTCCCACTCCTCAAGGACGCGCTGAGTAATCTCTCTCGGGTCGCTCATTCTCTCGCCCCCTCAAACTTCTCGATTATCTTAGCCTTAACATCCTCAAAGTGCTCGGGGAGCTTCTCGGGCTCGAGGCCCTTGACGAGGTAGCCGCTGAACTGCTTCCTGTAGAGGGCCTCGTCCTCCTCCTTGAGGGCCTTGGCGTAGTTCGCTATGTGCTCGCCGGTTATCCTGTAGTCCTCAGGGTAAATCTCCTCGCTGTGCGGAACGTCCAGGCCCGCATCAACGGCTCCCTTGAGGACGGCGAAGATGCTTGAACCCCTGGTCGGTGGGTGGAGACCTATGTCAAGGATGGCCTCCTCGATGCCGGCCTTCTTGGCCTTGTAGCCTATCAGGAGACCGAGCAGGTAGGCGCTCGGGGTGTTGCCGCCGTGGCCCTTCCAGCCGAAGTCCCTCATGAGCTCCCTGGTGTGAGCCGAAACGACAGTCCTGTCGCCCTTCGGGTCGTAGACGACGATCTGGGCGACGTGGTGGTTGAGGGTCTTCCTCACGACAAGCCTGGGCTTTCCAGACTTGAGGAGGGCGAGCCTCTTGTGATAGTTAGTCTTACCCTCTCTCCTTCTCCTGAACGGAACCCTATACCTCGGTCCGTGTGCCATCTCTCTCACCTCACTCCTTCAGTATGTCGTGCTCCTGCATGAACATGTAGAGCTGCCTCTTGTTCTTGAACTGACCGCCCTTGGCGCGGATGTAGAGCCTCCTGTAGGTGTGCTCGTCGAGCTTGCCCTCGGCCTTGAGCTTCCTGAGCTCCTTCCTGAGGGCCCTTATGGTCATCATCCAGCGCTCCTTCTTGCCCATCCTGGCGGTCTTCTTACCCTTCTTGCTTCCGGGGCCCCTGTGGCGGCCCTTCTTCCTGGCCTCCTGGTAGACCCTGGCACGGGCCCTGCTCTGGCCCTTAACGGGCTTCTTCTTGATGACGCCGTCGTTGATGAGCCTCCTCACGTCCTCCCTGGTTATGGCGGCGGCGACGTCGTCAATCCTCTCCGGGTCAATCCAGACCCTGTTCTCACCGCACTTCAACAAATCAGCGGCAATCCTTCTCTGCATCTTGAGCATGAGCCTCACCTCACGGGTTGAGTACCTTCACGCCGAGCTCCCTGGCCCTGGCGAGTATGGCCTCTCTCTTCCTGGCACCAACGGTTCTCGCTATCCTTGCGGCCTGCCTGGTCGGGTCGATGGCCTCTATCTCCTTGACGTTGTGGACGAGGACTTCCTCGTACCCGCTCGGGTGGAGACCGCGAACGGCCTTCGGGGAGCTCCAGCCGATGCTGGGTGAGCGGGGCTTGCCCTTCTTCTTGAGCCTCATCTTGCTGTCGATTCCCTTGGGCCTGCGCCACTTCGGGTCGTTCTTGAACTTGGGGAACCTCCACCACTCCTGGCGGAGGAAGCGGGGCTTCTTCCTCTTGATCCTGGCCCTTATCCTAAGGAGTCTCGCCTTCTCGTTCATTTCTCACACCTCAGAACTTTATCGGCTTACCAGCCTTCTCAACGATGTAGATACCATCCTGGAAGACACGCCTGTCCCACTTGGTTATCTTGGTGGCCTGCTCGATGTTGGCCGCGGTCTGGCCAACCGCTTCCCTGTCTATGCCCTCAACGATGACCTCCTGGCCGGAGACCCTGACGGTGACTCCCGGAAGGATCTTCGCCCTCCTCGGGTTCTTCTCACCGAGGAAGTTCTCGATGACGACCTCGTTGCCCTGGACCTTGACGGTCATCGGGAAGTGGCTGTAAACGACCTTGAGCTTGTAGGTGAAGCCCTCGGTGACTCCCCTGAGCATGTTCGCTATGTGGGCCTTGAAGGTCCTGGCTATGGCTATGTCCCTCTTCCTCGGGAACTCCTTGAAGACGACGACCTTGCCGTCCTCGGTGAATATCTGAACGCCCGGATACTTGAGCTCCCTCTTGAGCTCGCCCTTGGGACCCTTGACCTTGACGGTGTTCCCCTCAACGGTGACCTCGACTCCCTCTGGAATCTCAACCTCTTCCCTTACCCACGCGTCTATCGGCATCTCTCTCACCTCAGTAGACGTAGGCTATCAGCCTTCCGCCGATTCCCTTCTCGATGGCCTCTTTGTGGGTCATGACGCCCTGGGAGGTCGAGACGATGAGGATACCGAACTCGAAGGCCGGAAGGAACCTCTTCTCCCAGGCCTCGTACTCCCTGGCCTTGACCGGGAACCTCGGCTTTATCGCTCCAGCCTTGTTGATCTTACCTATGAGCTGCACCCTGTAGATGCCGGCCCTTCCGTCGTCTATGAACTCAAACTCGCCGATGTAGCCGTTCTCCTGCATAACCCTGAGGACCTCTCCCATGAGTTTGGAAGCCGGCTTGAGGTAAACCTCCTCCTTACCGACCCTCTCGCTGTTGGTTATGTGGGAGAGAGCGTTCGCCAGCGGATCAAGCAACGTCATCTCCTCTCACCTCACTCGTACTTCTTAAAGCCCAGCTTGGGGGCTATCTCTCTAAAGCAGTGCCTGCAGAGCATAAGGCCGTGTATCCTGATTATCGGGCCGTACTGGCCGCAGCGCATGCACCTTCTCGCGCCCTTTCCAAACTTCCTGGGCTTCCTCTTGTTGTAGTCAGCCTTCGCCATCTCACAATCCCTCCACGGTAACCTTAAACTCCTCAATAGCGAAGACGATACCCTCCTCCTTGGTCAGCTTGTGCTTGGTCGGGAGCTTCTTCCTCTGCCTCTTCCTCTTGGCGACCCTGTATCCTGGCCTGTCGAGGGTAACGCAGACGTCCATACCGAAGATGCCTATCTCCGGGTCGTACTCAACGCCCGGTATGTTGATGTGCTCCTGAATTCCGAAGCAGAAGTTGCCGTGCTCGTCGAAGTTGCTCGCCTTGAGCTTCCTATCAACGGCCTCGAGGAGCCTGTTCAGCATCTCCTCGGCCTTCTTGCCGCGGAGGGTGACCTTAACCGCTATCGGCTCTCCGCGCCTGATTCCGAAGTCCTTGTTGGTCTGCTTGGCCCTTCTCCTTATGGGCTTCTGGCCGACGAGCTGCTCCAGCATCGTCTCGGCCTTGGTGAGCCTCTCACCGCTCTCGCCAACTCCAATGTTGATGGTAAGCTTAGCGATCCTGGGCTTCCTCATCGGGTGAGCTTCCCAGTCCGCTAGGATAGCCTCTCTGTTGATCTGCATCTTATCTCACCTCACGGAAGGGAAATCTCCGGCTTCTCCTTACCAACGACGAAGGCGTACTCCTTCAGGGTGTCGAAGAGCTCTCCGTTCTCGTCCTCGATGGTGACGACGTCCGGCCATCCCATCGGGAACTGCCTGACCTCGACGACCTTACCCTTCCTGGCGACGTTCTTACCCTGGGTAACGAAGACGTAGGCACCGACCTCGAACGGGAGAACCTCGATGACCTCCCTCTCGGGAACCTTCATGAGGACGGTGCTGGCGGTCATGTACCTGTCCTTCTCGTCCATGGTGACGAGGTGGTTGCTTCCGTCGTGGAGGTTGAGCTGAACCTTCGCTCCCTTGACCATGCGCTTGTTGCTTATCCTGAGCGGCTTGATGTTGGCCTCCTTCTCGCTTATCGGGTGGAGTATGAGCTTGCCGATCCTGTTCGGAAGAACCCTGTAGTGCTCGCCGGTCTCGGGGATGGAAACGACGTCCATGATTCCGACCGGGAACTTGTAGTCCTTCCTAACGCGGCCGTCAACGAGGATCTTGCCCTCGTTGAGTATCTTCCTCGCCTCGCGGGCGGTCTTGGCGTAGCCGAGGTAGTCCCTGACTATGTAGAGCAGCGGGATCGAGGTCCTCATGCTGTGCGGACCCGGCCTCGGCCTGACCGCCCACTTGTAGGTCTTCCTTGAGATGTACCACTGATTGGGAGCGGCAAGCCTCTTAAGGTGCCTCTTAGCGCCTTTCCTCGCCATCAACCAGCCCTCCTCTTAATTATCTTCTCTCTCCTCTCATCGTCGAGGTTGAGTTCGATTATCATAACGTTCGACGGGTGGAGCGGGTAGTAAACCTCGGTTCCGTCGGTCTTCTTGTGGGTAACGCCCTCAACGTGCACCCTGTACCTCTTGAGGTCAACCTCAACGACCTTGCCTTCCTTGCCCTTGAAGTCTCCGCGCATCACGCGGACCTTGTCGCCCTCCCTGATCGGAAGGCTCCTCACGCCGTACTTGTTCCTGAGATCCTCGCTCAGGGTGGCGGCCATTACCTTGCTCCTAAGGTGAAGGGGAGCGTTGTAGAGGAACTTCCTCTGCTTCCTCGGCTGCCTGGTCTTCAACTTCATCTTTCTCACCTCACAACACTATGCTCGCTATGCTGCCGAGCCTTACCCAGCGCTCGGCGGCCTCCCTGGCTATGGCACCCCTGATCTCGGTTCCCCTCGGGACACCCTCGGGGGTAACTATAGCTGCAGCGTTGTCCTCGAACTTGACGCGCATTCCGTCAAGGCGCCTGTACTCCTTCCTCTGCCTGACGACGACGGCCCTGACAACCTGGTGCCTGATGTCAGGCCTTCCCTTCTTGACGGTGGCAACGACCATGTCGCCGACGCCGGCAGAGGCGAGCCTCCTCCTGGTGCCCTTGTAGCCAACGACGCCTATGATCTGGACGACCTTGGCGCCGCTGTTGTCGGCGACCTTGAGGTAAGCGCCTATCGTAAGAGCGCGAGTCGGCCTGACCGGGCTAATTCCTCTCGTAGCACCTGCCCCCTTCTTCGCCATTCATATCACCTCTCGCCAGCTCTCTTGGTGACGGCAACGACAACCCAGCTCTTGGTCTTGCTTATCGGCCTGGTCTCGGCGATGAGAACCCTGTCACCGACCTTGGCGTCTATGCACTCCGGGTTGTGAGCGTGAACCTTGCTCCTCCTGAGCTCATACCTCTCGTACTTCTTGAGGTAGTGGTAGTGCTGCCTCTCGACGACGACGGTCTTCTTGCCCTTGTCGCTGACGACGACACCCTCGAAGTACCTGCCGTGTATCCTGAGGTGTCCGTGCCAGGGGCAGTGGGGATCGTCACACTTCTCAGCGGGAGGCTGAACCTTCAATCCAATCTCTCTCATTTTCGCCACCTCTTCTTCAATCTCATCTCGGGTCTTCCAATCAGTTCCTTTCCGTTGATCCGGATTCTTTTATCGCCAACTTCAAACTCGAGCTCCGCCACGTCCTTCGGGATAACCCAGACCCTCTCACCGCCGATGGTGAGGGTGTTCCTCGTCTCGTCAAGGACGTAGCCCTCGATGCCAACCAGCTCTGGATGAGATGCCCTTATAATTTTTGCTTTCAGCCCTATGAGCTCGCCCCAGATGATGTTTTTCTGATTCACTCGATTTCTATCAAGTCCTCGGAAAATCCAAGGTCTCCGAGCAACTTCTTGACCCTTTCTCTGTGGTCTCCCTGGAGCTCTATCCTTCCCTTCTTGACAGTTCCGCCGCATGCCAGCTTCGCCTTCAGCTTCTTTGCTATATCATCCAGGTCGAACTCCTTCTCGTCTATGCCCTCGATTATGGTTTTAAGCTTTCCGTAGCGGGCCTTCTCTATGTACACTCTAATTCTCTGCTGCTCCTTCAGGACCTCCTTAAAGAGCATCTCATCCAGAGGGTTAACAATCCTTGGCACCGAACCTCACCTTTTCTCCCTAAGCTTCTCCTTCTTTATGGTAAGCAGGCGCGCTATGTCGCGCCTGAGGTTGCGGATGACCATGGGGTTCTCTATGGAGGCCCCCATGGTGAGCACACCCCTCTCCTTGGCGAGCTCGAGGCGGAGCTCCCTGAGCTTCTTGTCGATCTCCTCGATGCTCATCTCCCTAATCTCACTCGGCTTCATTGGTGCTCACCTCTTCCTCAACGAGCTTCTCTATGACCTCAATCTCGTCCGGGAGCTTGGCGTCGGGCGGCATGATGGAAACCTTAACACCGATGACACCGAGCTTGAGCCTGGCCTGGGCGTAGCCCTTGCTGACAAGGGTCTCGGCCGGGTTTCCAACCTTGGCGAGGTAGCCCTGGTAGAACCTGACGCTCTTGGCCCTCTCGCCGGTGAGCTTTCCGCTGAGGCGGATCTCGACACCCCTCGCCCCGTTCCTCATTATGGCCCTGATGGCCGAGTAGGCGGCCCTCCTGAAGTGGACGCCCCTCTCAAGGGCCTGGGCGAGCCTTACTGCCTGGACCTTGGCGTTGAGGTAGGGGTTCTTGATCTCCTCGACCTCGATCTGCGGGTTCTCGAGGTTGAACTTCCTCTCGAGTATCCTGGTGAGCTCCCTTATGCGCCTGCCGCCCCTGCCTATGACGTAGCCGGGGTTGGCGGCGAAGATGGTGACCTTGGTTCCGAGCGGGGTCTTCTTGATGTCGATTCCACCGTAGCCCGCTCTGCGGAGCTCCTTCTCGAGGTACTCGTCGATGAGCATATCCCTAACGTTCTCCTTGATGAAGTATCTCTCGATCGCCAAAAGTCTCACCTCCTAATCTCCTCAACGACTATCTCGATGTGGGTGGTCTGCTCGTTGAACGGTGTGGCCCTTCCGAAGGCCCTCGGGATGTAACCCCTGAGGACCGGGCCCCTGTGCGCTGCCGCGTGGATTATCTTGAGCCTGTCGGGGTCGAGGCCCTTCTGCTCGGCGTTGTTCTTGGCGTTGAGGAGGACCTTCTTGACGGCCTTGGCGACCTTGACCGGGTACCTACCCGGACCGAAGCCCCTGCCCGGCTTGTGGCCCTGGCTGTCGTTGTGGCGCTTCATCGGAACCGGCCTCTTGAGAGCTATGACGTCGTCGAGGTACCTGAGTGCGTCGTTGACCATCATTCCCCTGATCTCCCTGAGGAGCTCGACGCTGTGCTTCGGGGATATCCTGAGGTCCCTTCCGCTGGCACGAGCCATCTTCTCGGGGTCAAAATTTTGGAATGAGTAGGAAAACCTGCCCCTGCTCATCTATACCACCTCACTTGACCGCCACGAACATCGATGACCTGGTCGCACCGACACCAGGTGAACCGTGCTGGACGACCTTCCTGGAGAGGGCGAACTCGCCGAGGTAGTGGCCGATCATCTCCTCCTTGATCTCTATCGGGATGAACTCCTTTCCGTTGTAGACGTGGATGGTCATGCCGACCATCTCGGGGAGTATAACCATGTCCCTGCTGTGGGTCCTTATCGGCTTGTTGTACTTGCCCTTCTTGGCAAGCCTTATCTTCCTGAGGAGCTTCTTCTGCTCCGGGCTGAGGCCCCTCTTGAGGCTCCTCCTCTGCCTGGCCGGGAGGAGCTTGGCAAAGTCCTCGAGTGACATGTTGAGCAGTTCCTCGAAGCTGTAACCCCTGTACTTAAACTCCTTCTTTCTCGCCATCTTCATCACTTCCTCCTACCAGTTCTTCTCGCGGCTATGTGACCGACCTTCCTTCCGGGCGGGGCACGCCTCGAAACGGTGCTCGGCCTGCCGATGTGGTGCTCCTTACCACCGTGCGGGTGGTTGACGGCGTTCATCTTGACACCCCTCGGCTTCGGCCAGAACCTGTTGCGAGCCTTGGCTATGTAGTAGGCCTTACCGGCCTTGACGATTGGCTTCTCGAGCCTACCGCCACCGGCAACGACACCGATGGTGGCCCTGCAGGTCGGCTTGAACTGCTTGAGCTCACCGCTCGGAAGCTGGACTATGACCTTATCTTTCTCCCTGCTGACGACGAGCGCGTAGGCACCGCCGGCCCTGACGTACTTGCCGCCGTCGCCCGGAACTCCCTCGATGTCGTAGACGTAGCTTCCCTCCGGTATCATGGCAAGCGGGAGGGTGTTGCCGATCTTGATTGGAGCGTTCGGCCCGATGGCTATCTCTTCGCCGACGAGGACTCCTTCCGGAGCTATGATGAGCTTCTCCATGCCGTTCTCGAACTTGACCCTGGCGACCGGGGCGGTCCTTCCCGGGTCGTGGAGTATCTCGACGACCTTGCCGACGAGGGTCTTCTCCTTGGTAAGGTTGAGCGGAACGTACCTGACGGCACCCCTGTACCTGTGGGAGGGGGCCCTAAAGGTCGTGGTTCCCTTACCTCTCCTCTGCTGAATCAGACTCTTTCCCATCTCACTCACCCCGTCAGAACAATCCTATCCTGGCAGCAACCTCACTTGCGCTGTACTCAGGCTTGAGCTTCACATAGGCCTTCTTCTCGCCCTTCATGGTCACGAGGGTGGTGACCTTCTCGACCTTGACATCGAACATCGCTTCCACGGCCTTCTTGATGTCCTGCTTGGTGGCGCGCTTGTCGACTATGAAGGTGAGCTTGTTCTCGTTCTCGATCATGGCCACGGCCTTCTCCGTGACGACCGGCTTGACGATAACCTTGTACGGATCCATCTCTCATCACCCGTAAATCTCCCTAAGCCTCTCTATGGCGCCCTTGGTCCAGACCGTGAGCCTTCCCGGGTGGGTACCCGGAGCGAGAAGCTCAACGCCGAGGTTCTCAACGGTGACGACGTCAACGCCCGGGTGGTTCCTGGCACCCTGGACGATTCCCTCGTTCTTGGCAACGACGACGAGCGGACCCTTGGCCTTCTTGTAGCGCCTTCCGCGCATCTTACCCTTACCGGCCCTTATCTTGGTGTTCTTCTTGGCCCTCTCGATGTCGTCCCAGACGCCGAGCTTCTTGAATATCTCCCTGGTCTGGGCGGTCTTGAAGACCTTCTCGAGGTCGTCGGTGACGACTATCGGAACCTGCGGAACGTTGTCAACGATGTGGCCCCTGGCCCTGACGAGGTCGTAGTTGGCGGTTGCGGCGATGGCGCTCATTATGGCCAGCCTGCGCTCCTTCTTGTTGATGTCCTCCCAGATGACCTTCTCGACCTTGGGCGGGTGGGTTCTCCTTCCACCCCTCGCGAAGGGGACGAAGGCGGCAAACCTCGGGGAGGTCTTTATCCTCTCAACCCTGGCCATTCCGTGGCCCTTTCCGATGTTCTCGGTGACCCTTCTCTTGCCGGCCTGCGGGTCCCTGCCCTGCGGCTGTATCCTGTGGGTCCATGAGGCGATGACAGCCCTCCTGATGAGGTCGGGCCTGAACGGAGTGGCAAAGACCTTCGGAAGCTCTATCTCCTCCACAGGCTCGCCTTCGAGATTGAAAACCTTAACCTTCATTTATCTCACCTCACTGCTTGGATTCCCTACTGACGTAGGTTATCTGCGGCCTCTCAACCGGCGGCCTCTTCTTCGGCGCCCTTATAGCCGGCCTGACCCTGATGATCCTCTTGAAGGCTCCCGGAACGGTGCCCTGTATCATGAGGAAGTCGCTCCTTATGACACCGTAGTGCGGGAAGCCGCCCTTCGGGGTGATCTCTATTTCCTTCTTGTCACCGAGCTTGAGAACGCCGTTCTCACCTATGGCGATGAGCCTCTTGTTGAACTCGGTCCTGTGGTGGAAGCCCATCTGACCCGCGAGGGGGACGGTCCACATGACCCTGGTCGGGTGCCACGGACCGAGGTTACCGATGTGCCTGGCCTTGCCAGCCCTCTGGGCCTTGTGGAACTGTATCTTGACACCCCAGCGCTTGACCGGGCCCTGGGTTCCCTTACCCTTGGTGACGGCTATGATGTCGAGGAGCTCACCCTCGTGGAGAACCTCGCTCGCGCGGAGCTCCTTGCCTATCTTCTCCTTGGCGTAGTCGAACTTGGCCTTGACGTCGTCGCCACCGATGGCGTACTCCATGACCTCGGGCTTCTTCTTGAGCTTGATGAGCCACGGCTGGGTGTGGACGAGAAGCCTGACATCAACTATCTCGCCGCTCTCGATAAGCTCCTCAAGCTGGGCAAGCTTGGCCTTGAAGGCTTCCTCGTCGTAGTTCTTCGGCAGGGTCTTTATGCGCCTCTTGACGTGGTCGTTGAGCTCGTGGAACCAGACCTCAGTGGCGGTCTCGAGACCGAGGTAGCCCTGCCTGTAGGCCCTGATGCCGTAGACGAAGAGCGGCGGGACCTCGACTATCGTGACCGGCATGAAGATCTCCTTGCCCTTGGTGAGCCCTGGCCTGTCGTCGATCATGAGGACGTGGGTCATGCCAGCCTTGTAGCCGGCGAAACCGAGCATCCTGACCTCACTGTCCTTCGGCCACTTCTTGATTCTCGGGACTATGCTCCTAGCCCTCTTTCTCGGGGAGTAAGCCAGTGAACCTCTCCTTGGCCTGTGTATTTTTCCCATCTCAATCCCTCCTTATGAGATTAAACACAGCGAGTGTGGCCAACACGGCCTCCTCGGTGCGGACGGTGGCCGTCCGCTGATTTGGGATGGTGTTGAGGATTAGATCAAAGTCATATTCCTCCTCGCCGAGGAGCTCCATCACGCCTTTCCTCGGTGAGCCAAACACGAATCCGACCTCCCCCTCAAGCGGGGGAAGCTTCACCTCTCGAATGTCACGCCCCTTCCTGGAGGTGGCAATCGCCAAATCCAGCCTGGCCTTTTTAAGTGTTTTTGCCAGTGACTTCCTAGTTAGATGCACCCTGTACCCCCAGTATTCCTCCGGCTTCGCTGGTATCACTCTGAGCGGCCTTACCGAGACGATTCTGAACGTTGCGCGTCCCTCAACGTCCCCCTCCACCGCGGCGAGGTCGTCGAGGCCGATGTCCGCGTAGGTTCTCCTTCCCTTCCGGAAGGCAAAGCCCTCGCGGATCTCTCCGACCCTCGGTTTCCCCTTGAGCTTGTGGTGGGGAGTCCTCAGCGGCGGGATGACGCCGACGTACCTGAGCTCAGGCATGAGGGGGAACAGCCTCTTTCTGAGGTACTGGGGCGTTTCCGCGTACTCAAGGATCGTTTTGATGAACCTTCCGTCCCTGCCGCCGGCCCTGTAAACCCACACGTGCTCAACGCCGAAGATTGCAGCGGCCCTGGCTATCTGCCCAACCTTGTACGTCCTGATTTTGGGGTCGTCGGTCTCTTCAAGGAGCGAATCTGGAATGAAGATGTGCCAGGCCATTTTTCCGTCATCCTTTGCTGTGGGTACTTTAACGCTGAAGTGGGGTCTATGGAGACTATTTAAAAGGCTTTCGAACCGTTCCACCCTTTTTTGGGTTGGGAGGTATACAAATTTTTTGCAAAGCAAACTTCGCCTTCGCGAAGTTTGATCAAAGCTGGCATGCCTTTTAAATGAGCCAGTTTTTACGCAGGTTTATTCTTACTTTCGCCGGGTTTTTACTAGTGTTCTCCATTTTTAGCGCCCTTCGGGCGCCGATATTGAGGCTGAAACAGTTTTATTGAATTTTATTTGATGCCAAACCCATCATGAGCTTTCACTTCAGTGATGCACTACTAATTTTTTGCCCCTTAAAGAGAAGGACTCTTTCGCCAGCCTTTCCTAAAGGCGGGGTGCAAAGTTTCACCAAAATGTTCTAAAACCGACATCACAGAACAAAAACGTGTAAAATCAACTTGCACCCCCGCAAGTTACTTGTAGGGGTGCAAGTTAAAGCCCCTCTATCTCCCTCAGCCTCTCGAAGTCTCCGCGCTTTATCATCTCGATTGCAAAGGCGTAGAGGCCGAGACGCTGGAGGTTCTCCAGCGTTAGCCACTTCTCCGAAAGAGCCCACAACCAATCTCAGTCCACGAAAGCCCTGCCGTTCCAAAGCTCCCTCATCTCGCGCGTGGCGTCCGGATAGACCCGCTTGAAGGTTATCCTCCAGTAGCCGTTCCTGAGGTCCTCTATGTCCTCGATGTGAATCTTCACGCCGAGCCTCTCGAAGTGGGTCACCATCCTGTGGGCGGTGCTTATGTTCTTCACCCTCACCGTGAAGACCTCCTCGACCTCGCCGCCGTTGGCAACTTCGTGGATGCTCTCAACGAACGGCCGGAGGAGGGCCTTGCCGAGGGCTTTCGCGTACTCGTCGAACTCTTCCCCTTTAACGTGCTTTTCGGCCAGGTAGAACGCGAGGCGTTTAATCCTCCCCATGAAGTAGCCGTGCGGCAGGTCGAAGAATATGTGCGAGCCTATCCGGATGTCGTTGACGTTGGCGTACGGCGTTACGTATTTCGCGATTCTCTTCATGTCTGGCGTTTTCATGACGATGCCCTCTCTCCTCTCCCGGCTGAGCCTTTCGATCAGCTCATGCAGCTCTTCAATCTTTGAACGGTCATAGAGGCCGAAAGTTTCAACGTGACGAATGCCGTACTCATCCGCCAGCCGGTACCTCTCCTCCACGGGAAGGCTCCTCCCCGTTCCCTTCTCTTGGATGTCAAAGAGGAAGAACTGGATGTCCTCCTTCACGTAGGGCGGTCCCTCAACGATGTACGGGCTTTCGGGCCCGGCCATCTCTCCCGCCAGAACTAGGTTGGGGTAGTCCCTGAAGAACTCCTCGTTTATGAAGTCCAGTATCCTCTCCGTCGTGAAGGGACATATGAAGCCACCCCTCGTGAGGGCCAAGACCCTGCCCCTCACCTTCACGACACGGACGTTGTAGCCGTCCACCTTCTCCTCGACGTAGAACGGTTTGTTCTTGAATACCCTCTTTATCCCCGTCTCCAGCTGGACGACGCGCTTTATGTGGGGGAACCCCAGAACAACGTCTCCGTTATCAAAGACAACCGTTCCGCGCCGAAAGCCCTTGGCGGAATCCCGGAAGCGGACGTATCTGATGCCTTCGAATTCGCCCTCCACAACTCCACCTTTGCCCTCAAGAACCGCCAGCCTGTCCTCGGGAACGCCGAGTTTGAGAAGCATAGCATTGAAGCCTGAGCTTACCATCATCCCACCAGTCTAAGTTGGACGGCATCGTTAATAATCATTATGAATATATGGGAAAGGCTACCATACCAGACGCGAGAGCAGGTAATGTCCCAAAGCCCCGAGCAGATAGGGAAGCACGAAGAGCAGGTAAGCGGCAAAGAACCCGAACTCGTATTCGCAACCGCCACCAAAAACAACGCCAACACTAAGTGCAGTCAGAATAACAAGGAGTGGAACGACCAAGCTCGATATCATAAAAGAATCCTCCGGAAGCCCCGTCTTTTTCAGAAAGATCGTGGTGAGCAGTGCCACGACGATGACTGGATAAAACAACCTTCCCCATGATTCAATGAATATGTATCCACCAGACGTAGGGTCAAACCCCAAAGTGATGCCCGGGAGCGTATCGATGAGCCCAGGATAACGCTGGGCCAGATAGTCAAAACCGCCAACCATGAGAACCAACAGAGGCATCGTGGCAAGGATGAAAACGGGAACGAGAACATACCTCCGTCCAGGTTCCTTAAACATCCCACTCCCCAGATGTAACTTCCAACAATAGTATTTAAAAGTTTTCTCCGTGCGGTAACATACGGAAGCACTAACGCGTGAAAATAGAACAAAGAAGGGATGGTGCGCTTCAGCGCGCGCTTCAGCGCTTCATGGTCGAGAGAACCTTGCTGGTGATGTCGTTGCCTTCCTTGTCGTAGATCCTGTAGTAGGCGCTGTAGGGCAGCTTCATCTTGGCCCTGTGCATGGCGCCGAGGGCAAACTTGAGGTGGTTCTCGTTCACCCAGACGGTGATGATCTTCTGGTCCTTCTTGACGCGAGCGGCGAGGCCTATCGGCTTTCCGAAGGGCCTGCGCATACCGTTTCCGTAACGGTCGGCCTTCCTTCCGGTAGCCATCGGGTTCTCACGGAGCACCTGGAAGGGGTAGACCCTTATCTTGAAGTGGAAGTTGCTCCTACCGACGTTCTTCTGGAGGTACCTGTTCACCTGGATACGGATGGCCTCGAGGGCGTTCTGCCTTATCTGCATGGCCTGCTCCGCGTGAAGGCTGACCTCGTACTCGAACTCGGCTGAGAGGTTGCCCATATCGAAGATCGTTATTCTCGGACCGGGCGCACCGCGGATGTACTTCCTCCTCGTGTAAGCGGGCTTATCAACGTCCCTATCAATCTTGGCTGGTCTCAGTCCCATACTCTCACCTCCAAATGAGCGTAAGCTAAGCCTAAACTTAGGCGAGTGCTCTCTTTTATAAAAGTTTTGGAGCCTTTGTCAAAGGGAACTTACTCCCCACCGCCTTTAAGCTTAACGCCTTGCCAGAGCAGGGCTATCGAAACGGGTGTGAAGGCCAGCAGGGCGAGGTTGAGCGTTACAACCCCGTGAAACTCTCCCAGAGAGTACGCAAAGCCGAACAGCATTCCGCCCAGGAAAGTGGAGAGGTTCTGGACGCCGTTGACGCCCCCGATGGCAAGGGAAGAGCGGTGGTAGCTCGCCAGAACCTTTCTGGAAATCGGTCTGAAGCTCTGGAAGGCGAAGAGGGCAAGGAATATCCCCAGGAAAACCGTCGGGGCGGTCTTCACCGCCGCAAGGAGCGGCGAAAGTGCCGCCATTATGGACGTGAACAGAACCATCCGCCTCTCGCTCCTCACGTCGGCGAGCCAGGAGACGCCGTAGCTGAGCATCGCCGCCAGAAAGCCGGCCCAGCCGATGAGCGTTGCGGTCGTTGCCTTCTCCATCCCCAGGGCCTCGGAGACGTAGACGTAGGTTATCTCGCCGGACGTGAAGGCCACTATCACCGCCATCAGCGAGGCGATTATTAGAACCCTCTTGGGTTCGAGGCTCGGCCTTTCACCGTCGGGGGTTTTCTTCCTCTTGGGCGTTATTCTCTCGTAGAGGAGAACGTAGCTGGCCACCATTATCAGGCCAGTCAGGATAAAGAACGCGGAGGAAATCCACATCTGCCCGCCCAGCCCGAGGTCTATCGTGTATGCGTAGACGTAGTTGCCAAGGAGGGATGCTATACTGCCGAAGAAGAAGTATATCGCCGTAACCCTCGCCCTTATCTCCTTCGGGGTGGCCACTGCTATGACGAACTGGGCCATCGGCCAGCTCAGACCGTTGAGAAAACCGTTGAGGAGCTTTATTCCCGCAACCTGAACCCAAGTTGAGGTCAGGGGGTAGAGCTGAACCGCCAGGGCGTTTCCCATCATCGCCAGGGCACCGATGTAGACGAGCTTTTTACCTCTCTCGAGCATCAGGCCACCCAGAACCGAGGAAAAGGCTCTCGCGAGGACAAAAGACATGGAGACGATTGAAACGGACAGCATCGAGGCCCGAAGTATATCACGGGTGTAGAACGCTATGGCTGGAGTGGCGAGGCGGAAGGCTATCGTTCCGGTGAAGGCGGATAGTATGAGGAGGAGTATTCCAGCGAGGCGTCTTCGTTCCATCAGACCACCTTCTAAGCGTTAGTGTGAAGCTTTTAAAAGTATTGGCGGTGTCGAAGATTTTTCAGTTATCTGTGGAATAAATGAGTGAAGCTTCAACTAATCGGTGCACAATGCCAGCGAACCCTTTTTATATTTCCCCTCCAACTCCCGCCGAGGTGATGCTGATGGAGCTTAGGTTCGACATGGAGTATGAGGAAGCTTACAGGGAGGTTTACGAGCTTGTCAAGCCGAAGTATAAGCTCTTTACCGCCGGCCCAGTCGCATGCTTCCCGGAGGTTCTCGCGATAATGGCCGTCCAGATGTTCAGCCACCGCTCGGCCGAGGCCAAGGAGGTTCACGTTGACACCCTCAACAGACTCAAGGCTTTTCTCGAAGCCGAGAAAGGCGAGATAATAATGTTCCCCAGCTCCGGAACCGGATTCATGGAAGCCGCCGTTAGAAACACC
Organism: Thermococcus sp. 4557; assembly: GCF_000221185.1. Classification (NCBI taxonomy): domain Archaea; kingdom Methanobacteriati; phylum Methanobacteriota; class Thermococci; order Thermococcales; family Thermococcaceae; genus Thermococcus; species Thermococcus sp. 4557. Next base: position 932,267 of record NC_015865.1, read on the forward strand.
GTGCCGAGGGGAGGAAAGGTACTGGTCACAACGATAGGCGCCTTTGGGGACAGGTTCGCCGATGTCGTCAACGCCAACGGCAGGGAAGCGGTTATCCTGAGGAAGGAGCCGGGGTACGCGATCAAGCCGGAGGAGCTTGACGAAGCCCTCAAAAAGAACCCCGATGTCGTTGCCGTGACGATAACCTACAACGAGACCTCGACCGGCGTGCTGAACCCGCTCCCCGAGCTGGCGAAGGTCGTTCACGAGCACGACAAGCTCCTCTTCGTCGACGCCGTTTCCGCCATGGGCGGCGCGGACATAAAGTTTGACAAATGGGGCCTCGACATGATATTCGCCAGCTCACAGAAGGCCTTCGGCGTCCCGCCCGGCCTGGCCGTCGCCGCCGTCAGCGAGAGGGTCTTTGAAATCGCCGAGAAGATGCCGGAGCGCGGCTGGTACTTCGACCTGCCGCTCTACAGGAAGTTCAACGGCAAGAAGAAGGGAACCCCCTCAACTCCCCCGCTCCCGCAGATATTCGGCCTCAACGTCGTGCTCAGGATAGTTGAGAAGATGGGCGGTAAGGATGCCTGGCTCGGAATGTACAAGAAGAGGAGCGAGACCATCCGCGAGGGCGTCAAGGAGATGGGCCTCGGCGTTCTAGCTGAGCCAGGCTACGAGAGCCCGACCATTACCGCCGTTGTCGTCCCAGAGGGAATGAAGGGTGTCGACGTCTACAACGCCATGCGCGAGCGCGGCTTCGAGCTGGCCAAGGGCTACGGAAGCGTGGCGGAGAAGACCTTCAGGATTGGAAACATGGGCTACATGACCTTCGAGGACATCGAGGAGATGCTCGCCAACCTCCGCGAGGTCATAGAAAAGCTTAAGGGCTGAGCCCTCTCCTTTTTATTCTAGTGAAGGTCATGGTCTCAAAGAAGTGGATAACCGCCTGGCTCGTCCTGAACTTCCTCATCTTCTGGACTGCTGGCCTCTACACGAGCGGGTATTCCCTCGAAGGTTATCTACCTTGGGAGAGCAAAGACGCGCCAACATACAGCCCCATAGTGTATGCGCTACCCGATGACACGCCTGACGGGATGCTCTACATGGTGGACAAGGATGGCAACGTCTACTACTACATAGTCTGGGAAGATGAGTATTTCAGCAACTGGATGATAGACAAGCTCTATCGCTTCTTCAGGGCCTTGGTATACGGTGGGGCTACCCAAGACATAGAGGTAGTCAAAGTTTTCCCAGAAAACAGGACCATCTACTTCCAGACCTATGAACACACAGACGTATGGGTCACGGTAAACTCCGATGGAACGTGCCTGTGGCCTGGGGGGAACGTAGAAGTCCCGAACTGTGCCAAAAACGGCACCCACGTTAAGGTGTACTCGGTAACATGGAACCACATGCTCTCGATTATTCCCCAAAACGGAACGGTGCGGACGACACTGCCGCTAAAGCGCATGAGCCCCACGGACTACGTCATCCTCGGAATGTTCAGAAGGACCCAGATGACAATAGCGGGGGTAGCGGTGGATTCGATAGTCATCGGCCTTCTCGTGACCCTGGCGTTCAACGTATTCCTCTACGTCGCCTGGCGTCTCGGCTACCTAACCAAAGAAAGCCAGACCAGGATACTGCGGGAGCTTAAGAACATAATAAAACCAAGGAGAGGCGGAAAAGAGTGATCAGAGGATCCTCTCCAGCTCCCCGTCCCTAACGCGGTATATCCTGTTTATGCTCTTCCTGCCCGTTCTGAAGTCCCTCTTGAGCTCGACGACCACGTCGAACTTGTCGAAGGTTTCGCCGCTTATCCTGAGCCAGTGCCTGACCTCATCCTTTATATCGTCGGTGAGGGCAAGGGACGTCACTATGAACGCGTAATCGTCTATAAGCTCGCGGAATATCCTCGCAACGTCAACGGTGTGAACCGTGTCGATGACGACATAGTCGGGATTCAAGGCCCTGATTTTTGAGATAACGTCCGATGTGCGCCTCTCAAGTGGCTGGCTGTCGAACTGAGTATCTATGACGACGATGTTCGGCTTGAAGGGCTTGAACTCGCCGTAGGCGGTTATAACAGCTACCTTCCAGTCGTCGGGTATGAAGTGCATCAGCGCCTCAACGAGCTTGGTCTTTCCGGAGCGGCTGGAACCAACCACGAGGATGTCCTTCTTGGAGAGAACCGCGTTCTTCAGAACCCCCAACTGCTCCTCGGTTGCGGCGCCGTAGCGTATCAGGTCCTCAGGCGTGAATATGTACACTCCCATGCTTTACCACCATACAAGGTTCTCGACTGGCGTTATAACGCTATCGCCGGAGGGCTTTGATAAACGTCAAATAAAGCACAATATATCGTCGTATGTCCAAAAATTATCGCGTTTAAATGTCATATCTTGCTCAAAATCCAAAAGTTTTTGCACAAAGGCCATAAAGGGGGAAGTCAGTGACAAAAACTAGGTGATAGATATGAACGCTCTCCAAATTGTGACCAGAAAAATTGAACCGGTTATGGAAGTACAGACGAGAGTGATTGACTATATGACAAGATACATGGTGGGCGAGGGCTTCAAGTGGATGCTCCCGGTGATGCTCAGCTCCATAACGGATCCCCTCTGGCCCGATCCGGCCGCAGAGGAGGCTCTCAGACCGCCCGAGGTCGAGGTCTACGGCTCGAGGCTGAGACTGACCCACAGCATGATACTCCACAAGCAGATGGCGGTGGCGATGGGGATAGATAAGCTCTTCATCCTCTCGCCGAACGTGAGACTTGAGGGGCGCTCGGCTGACGACGGAAGGCACGCCTACGAGTTCACCCAGCTCGACTTCGAGATAGCCCATGCGAGCATGGACGACGTGATGAGCCTCATCGAGGGACTCATCAGCGGCCTCTTTAAGGAGGCAAGAAGATGGGAGCTGGAGAGGGAAGTTCCCAGAGTCAAGCCGCCCTTCAAGCGCTTCACCCTTGAGGAGATAAAGGAGGAGTTCGGGGACGAGGACGAGGCCAGCAAAGCCATGAAGGAACCATTCTGGGTGACCGACATTGAGAGGGAGTTCTACGACAGGGAAGACCCCGAGAGACCGGGGCACTTCAGGAACTACGACCTCTACCTACCGGAGGGCTACGGCGAGGTCTCGAGCGGCGGCGAGAGGGAGTGGGAGTACGAGGTCATCGTCCGGAAGATGAAGAGAGCGGGAATAAGCCTCGAGGCATTCAGACCGTATATTGAAGTGGCCAAGGCGGGTCTCCTGAAGCCCAGCGCCGGGGCCGGAATCGGCGTCGAGAGACTGGTTCGCTACATGGTGGGGGCAAAGCACATAGCAGAGGTGCAACCGTTCCCGAGGATTCCGGGCGTTCCTGCTGTCATCTGAGGCCTTTTTGCATCTTCCCCTCTCAAAACCCATTTAAACGATTCCTTCCCTATTTCTTCGGGGATTTCTATGAGGAGGACTCTGTTTCCGGCACTGGAGAAGTTCAAGGCTTATCTAAACACCGCGAGCCTCGGTCTGATGCCTTCAACCGTGGTTCTCGAGGCAACAAAGCTTCTCAACGACGTTATCGAGTTCAAAGGGGAGGTTAACTCGGTCGACTACATGGACGAGGTAGTTCTGAAGCCGCTGTTGGACGAGGCGGCGAAACTTATGAGGGTTAGTCCTGAAAACACCGGCCTCTCAATACAGACCACGGAGGGTCTGAGGAGAATCCTGCTGGCACTGGAACCCAAGAAGGGAGGGAACATCGTCTCTCTGGACACCGAGTTTCCGACGCTCCCGGCGCTCCTCAGGAGCTACGCAAGGCGTTTTAACCTCGAGCTGCGCGTTGTGAAGAACAGGAACGGGGTTCACAGCCTTGAGGAGGTCGAGAAGGCCATAGACGACGACACCTTTGCGGTGGTCTTAAGCTCCATCAACTGGGTCACAGGGCAGCGGCTCAACCTGAGAGAGCTTTCAGGGGTTGCCCACGAACACGGCGCCTGGCTGATAGTTGATGCAGTCCAGCACCTTGGAGCCCTGAGACTGTTCCCTGAGAAGGAGGGCGTTGATGCGCTTTCAGCGGGCTCTGAGAAGTGGCTCCTCAGCCCGGACACGGGGGCCGGCCTGATATACGTCTCCGACGAGCTCTTAGAGGAGGCCAGGCCGATAAGGGGACTGCTCAACAATGAGCCGCCAACGGGTGAATGGGGACCGTGGTGGGGCCTACCGGAGAAGGACCCCTGGGGGGAGCTGAAGCCTGCTAGGGGCGTCAAAAAGCTCGACTTCGGCGGTGGGCCGCCCTACCTCGTTGCGGCTGCCTTCACCGCCTCGCTGAGGCTGATAAACGAGCTGGGCATCGAGGAGATAGAGCGCCACAACCTCAGGTTAGCTGGCAGGATAAGGGACGAGGTTTTAAGTGCGGGCCTTGAGGTCTTCGCGGAGGGTTCATCGATAGTCACGATAAAGACGGGCCTAAGCTACGAGGAAGAGGGGAGACTGCACGAGAAGCTCACCGCGGAGGGAATCTCGGTCAGCCACCGCGGCGTTCTCGGTCACTACGGGATACGGGCCTCACCGCACCTGTACAACACGCCCGAGGACATCGAGACCTTCCTCGAATCGCTGTTCGGGGCTATGGGCTGACCCCAAGGTTTTTATACGATAGCGGAGAATTACAAGCGGGGATAGTATGGAAGGGGTCGAGACAAAGACCGTTGAATACGTCGCAAAGGAACTGGAGAGGCTGAAAAAAGAGTTGCAGTACCTTGAGGCCATGCTTCTCCCGGAAGAGAACGACGAACTGAGCGAGGAGGAGCTTAAGGAGCTGCTCAGAGAAGCCAGGGACGATTCCATCGAGTGGAAGAGGCTTGAAGACCTACCGGAACCGAGGGAGTGAGGTATGGGCTTCAGGGTTGAGGTTCACCCCAGGGTTGTAAAGGCCATGAAGTCCCTTCCTCCGGCCCATTACGAGAGGATTCACACCCTTCTAAAAGTCCTGAGGGAAGAACCGGTTCCCGCCGGAATCTACGACGTGAAGAAGCTGAAGGGGACTGGAGACCTCGCCCTTTACAGGGTCAGGGCTGGGGAGTACCGGCTGATTTACGCCGTGGACTGGAAGCGCGACCTCGTCAGGGTTCTGAGGCTGGAGTCCCGTGGAAGGGCTTATAAGTGAAGGCTAAAGCCCCCGCAAAAATTCCTCAGCTTTTTCGATTTCCCCCTTCTCGGCGAGCTTCAGGACGGTGATATAGAGGCCTATGAGTTCGAGGTTTTCATTGGGGTTCTCGATCAGCCTGTCAATGAGTCCTTCTCTTTCCCTAAGTTTTCGAATCCCCATAATATAATCGCCGGTAGAAAAACAGAATAGGAGGCTGTTTGATTCCCACTGGCCAACATCTAAAAAGAAAATCACGAGAAAAGCTCCAGCGGCGAGTAGCCTTCCCTCGCCCTCTCCATTTTCAGCTCCATTCCGAAGGCGTTGGTGACGGTTCCGCTCTTTTCGGCCCACACCCCGGCGGGAACCACGAGGACGTCGCCCCTCAGGTTCTCCACAGGCCTTCCGATAACGATGTAGGCCTCGCTCTCCGGAATTCCCGTTATTCCGGCCTTCAGCAGTCCAGCGGCATTGACCCCCTCATGGAGGATCAGCGTTGGAACGTCGAGCGGCTCTCCCCCATCAAGTATCGCAACGTCGTAGCCCTCCTCGACGATTTCCTTGCCCTTCAGGAGTATCTTGAGGAGTGGGAACTTCTCCGGGTCTGCCCTGAGGAGGACGCGCTTGGCGTTCCTTACCTCGTCCAGCGTGGCCGTGGAGATACCTCCGCTCACGGTGGAGCCTACTGGGATGCCCTTCTCCTCAGCGAAGGCCTTGAGCCGGGCGATTTCTTCATTCGTCAGCTCCGGCGTTAAAATCAGGGCGTAGCTCCTCTCAGCTATAAAGCGCTTGGCCTCCTCCCAGCTCACTGGTTCGCCATTGAGAAGCGGGCCGGTAAGGTCTTCGGCCCATGGTCTGGAAAACCTGCAGTAGTCGCAGAGGTGGCTGTTCCAAGAACCTTCCACCCTCGAAGCCCTCACGAGCATGCCGTCGTAGACCTCCACGTTCATCTCGCAGGCGAAGGAACAGCCGTTGCAAACGGTTTTGACGGGCTTCGTCTTCCAGGGCCCGGGCTTGACGAAGGGAAGCTTCTCGGTTATTGCCCCAACCGGACATAGGTCTATCATCTCCCCGATGAACCTGCCCTCCATGTCCCCGAGGCTCTCCCCAAGTGGCGGCGAGATCCTCGTCTTGAATCCACGGAACAGGTAGTCCAGCACTCCCTCTCCGGCTATCTCATGGGTGAAGTTGACGCACTGGCCACAGAGGACGCACTTGTTGTTGTCGAGCGTCACCCAAGGGTGGCTCTCGTCTATCTCGAACTTGTTCTGCTCGCCCTCGAAGGCGTACTGCTCAGCACCGTAGAGCGTGGCGTACTCCCTCAGCTTACACCGGAAGACTTCCATACAGCCGCAGCTCATACAGCGCTTCGCTTCTTCAAGAACCTGCTCCTCGGTTAGGGCCGGCTCGACCTCCTCGAAGGTTCTCTTCCTCTTTTCCGGATCGAGGAGCTTCACCTTCGCCCTCGGCTTTCTTTCGACATGCTCATAGTCCTTCTCGGTTACTTTCTTCCAGTGGTTGTAGGGTCTGAGGTCGAAAAGAACTCTATACAGGTCGTCGTCGCTTAATACTTCCTCGATGTGCTTCTCGGGTTCGGTGAGAACGGCTTTGGCCTTCTCCAGCTTGCCCTTGAGGTAGAGGTCTATCATTATCGCGGCCCTTCTTCCGGTGGCTATGCTCTCGATAACCGTTGATGGCCCGAGGACGAGGTCGCCGCCGGCGAAGACACCGGGAACACTCGTCTGGAGCGTCACCTCATCAACGAGGGCCTTTCCACGCCTCGCCTCGATGCCAAGGCTCTTCAGGAACTCCTCGTCGCAGTACTGGCCTATGGCGAGGATAACATTGTCCGCTTTGACTTTGAACTCCGAGCCCTCAATCGGTATCGGCCTTCTCCTTCCGCTTGAATCTGGCTCGCCGAGGCGCATCTTGATGAGCTCTACCTCCTCGACCCTCCCGTCTCCGATAATCTTCACCGGGTTGGTGAGGAACATGAACTCAACGCCTTCCTCCATGGCCTCTTCCACTTCGCGTTCGTTGGCGGGCATCTCAGCCTTCGACCGGCGGTAAACGACGGTAACCTTTGCACCAAGCCTCAGAGCCGTCCTTGCAACGTCCATGGCCGTGTTTCCGCCGCCGACGACTATGACGCGCTCCCCGAGCTCGACCCTCTCGCCCATGTTGACCTTCCTGAGGAACTCTATGCCGTGCATGACGCCTTCAAGCTCCTCGCCCGGAATCCCCATTTTCCTGCTTCTCCAGGCACCGACGCCGAGGAAGACGGCATCATACTTCTCGCGGAGCTCCTCAAGGGTCACGTCCCTTCCGAGGGCGGTGTTGGTTTTCACCTCTATTCCCGTGTTGATTACGGTCGCTATGTCTCTGTCCAAAACGTCCCTCGGCAGCCTGTAGGGCGGAATGCCGTAACGGGTCATTCCACCGAGCTCCGGCATCGCCTCGATTATGGTAACCTCGTGTCCCATCGTCCTGAGGTAGTAGGCGCAGGCAAGGCCGGCCGGCCCTCCTCCGACGACGGCTATCCTCTTTCCGGTTGAGGGCGGAATCTCAGGCATCCACGGGCCGTGTTCGAGGTCGTAGTCGGCCGCGTATCTCTTCAGCTGCCTTATCGCGAGGGGCTCCTCCACGAGGTTCCTCCGGCAGGCGTCCTCACAGAAGGCCGGGCAGACCCTTCCGAGGACAGCCGGGAGGATGTACTTCTCCTTCATCAGCTTGACCGCCTCGTGGTACTTGCCCATCGCTATGAGTGCGAGGTATCCCTGAACGTCGCTGTGGGCCGGACAGGCATCCTGACAGGGGCCGATACAGTCGCCGTAGTGGTCCGAGAGTATGAGCTCAAGTGCCGTCTTCCTCATCGAAACGACTTCGTCGGTGAGGGTCTCTAACTCAAGCCCCTCCATCGGCCTGAGGGTGCACGAGGTGGTGACTCCCCTCTTGGTGGAGACGAGGCATAAGCGGCAGGAGCCGTAGGGGTCAATTTCGCCACTGTAGCAGAAGCCGGGGATGTGGGTTATTTCACGGAGGAAGTCTATGAGCGGCTTCCCCTCAGGGGCATCGAGTTCCTTTCCGTTGACAATGATTTTGACCATCTCACTCACCCCCCGCATCAACTATCTCTATGGCGTTGAACCGGCACACCTCGTAGCAGGTCCCGCACTTGATGCAGGCAGACTGGTCAATGACGTGGGGTTTGAGCTTCTCGCCTTCGATAGCTTTCACCGGGCAGAATATGGCGCATGCCGTACAGCCGGTGCACCTGTCTGCGATAATGACGTACTTGATGAGCGGCTTGCAGACCTTAGCGGGGCATTTTCCTTGGATATGGGCAAGGTATTCGTCCCTGAAGTAGCGGATGGTCGTTAGAACGGGATTCGGGGCGGTCTGCCCGAGGCCGCAGAGCGAACCGGCTTTGACCTGATAGGCGAGCCGTTCGAGCTTTTCGAGGTCTTCCTCCGTTGCCTCACCCCTGGTGAACTTGTCGAGTATCTCCCACATCCTTTTAGTGCCTAAACGGCAGAAGGTGCACTTTCCGCAGGATTCCTTCACGGTGAAGTCGAGGAAGAACTTGGCGACGTCAACCATACAGGTGTCCTCGTCCATGACGACCATCCCACCGCTCCCCATTATCGCACCGGTCGCGTTCACGCTCTCGTAGTCAACGGGCGTGTCGAAGAGATATTCGGGAATGCAGCCTCCGGAGGGGCCGCCGAGCTGGACGGCCTTAATCTTCTTACCCGTCTTCGTCCCACCGCCTATCTCGTAGAGTATCTCCCTCAGCGTCATTCCCATCGGAACCTCAACGTTTCCGCCGTGCTTTATCTTGCCCGAGAGGGCAAAGACCTTCGTTCCCTTGCTCTTCTCGGTTCCTATCGAGGCGTAGGCCTCCGGGCCGTGTTTGATTATCCACGGCACGTTCGCCCACGTTTCCACGTTGTTGATGTTGGTGGGCTTGCCCCAGAGGCCCTTCTGGGCCGGATAGGGCGGCCTCGGCCTTGGCATTCCGCGCTTGCCCTCTATGGAAGCTATGAGGGCAGTCTCCTCACCGCAGACGAACGCTCCGGCACCTTCCTTGATGGCGATGTCGAAGGAGAAGCCAGAACCAAGGATGTTCTCACCGAGGAAGCCCCTCTCGCGCGCCTGCTTCAGCGCTATCTTCAGCCTCCTTATGGCCAGCGGGTACTCGGCACGGACGTAGATAAAGCCCTTCGTCGCTCCAATCGCGTATGCACCGATTATCATGCCCTCAATGACGCGGTGCGGGTCGCCCTCCAGGACGTTCCTGTCCATGAAGGCTCCGGGGTCTCCTTCGTCGGCATTGCAGACTATATACTTCACGTCTCCCTTGGCTTCCCTCGCGAACTTCCACTTCAGACCGGTGGGGAATCCCGCACCGCCCCTTCCGCGAAGCCCGGACTTGGTGATGACGTCTATTATCTCCTCGGGCTTCATTTTGAGGGCCTTTTTCAGCGCCTCGTAGCCTCCAGCGGCGATGTACTCCTCGATGTTCTCGGGGTCTATGTAGCCGGAGTTTTCAAGCACTATCTTCCTCTGCTTGGAGAAGTAGCCGTCAACGTCCCACGTCTTCCTCTCACCGTTCTCCCACCAGTCCCTCTTAACGACCCACTCTTCTATGGGCTTTCCGTTAACCACGTGCTCCTCTATGATCCTGGGGACCTTCTTGGGGTCAACGTGGCCGTAGGTGATTATCTCATCATCGGTGATGATGTCCACGAGGGGCTCGCGGTAGCACATGCCGACGCAGCCGACTATCTTGAGCTCCACGTCGAGGTTTCTCTTCTCAAGCTCGGCCTTTATGGCCTCGTAGGTTTCCCTCGCGCCCGCCGCTATTCCACAGGAGTTCATGCCGACCGCTATAGCTTTGATTTCAGACATCGAGCTTCCCCTCCCTGAGCTTTCTCATAAGTTTCCTGACTTTATCGGGCGTGAGCTTGCCGAAGACCTTGTCGTTTATCATTATGACCGGTGCCAGGCTGCAGCATCCGAGACAGGCGACGCGTTCCAGCGTTACGAGGCCGTCCTCCGTTGTCTGTCCCTCTTCAATTCCAAGCTCCTCGGTTATGGCCTGGGATATGTTTACGGCGCCGTTTACGTGGCAGGCCGTTCCGTGGCAGATTTTGACGACGTACTTCCCGAGGGGCTCGAAGCGGAACTGGGCGTAGAAGGTGGCGACACCGTAAACCCTGCTGAGAGGGACACCAAGGTAGTTCGCTATCTCCTCAAGGGCTTCTCTTGGAAGGTAACCGAAGCGCTCCTGGGTTCTCTGAAGAAGAGGGATTAGGGAACTCGGTTCCGGCGGATAAGAGCGTATGTAATCGAACGAGGCTTCCATCTCGCATCACCACGCGATTTCTTAGAAGAGTCTCGACTCTAATGTTTATAAGCGTGCACTAAAGTACAAGTTTGTAACATCTGGTTGGCAACCATTCGTTTGAAAAATTCTTAAATCGATTCTTTACAAACTTAAAATTATAATCCCATTTAAGGCGGTGATGCCCTTGAGATATATAAAATTACCCTCCGAAAACTTTGGGAAGTTCTTCAAGTCCCTTGGGGAATGGGGTACCCTGTATGCCCCGGTAAAAAAGGGTGACATCTATTCTTTCCAGGAAGTCCACGACCCGGCGGAGATAGCGCTGGACTACACCAGGACCATGCTTCCGCCGAAGAAGTTCTTCTTCAGGCCAAAGGAGGCTATTCTCAGGCTGAAGAACGGCCGCTGGGAAGAAGAAATCGAAGCAGAACCGACGGTTCTCTTTGGACTCCATTCCTGTGATATCCACGGTCTTAAGATACTCGACAAGGTGTACCTCAACGAGCCGGCCGACCCGTACTACAAGAGCCGGCGCGAGAAGACCCTGATAATAGGGATAAGCTGCATGCCCGACGAGTACTGCTTCTGCAAGAGCCTCGGCACGCACTTCGCCATGGAGGGCTTCGACCTGTTCCTGCACGAATTGCCCGACGGCTGGCTGGTCAGAATCGGGAGCGTCCGCGGCCACGAGATGGCCTGGGAAAACAGCGAGCTGTTCGAAGAGGTGACCGACGAGGACCTCGCCAACTTCAAGGAGTTCGAGGAGAAGCGCGCGAAAGCCTTCCAGAAGGAGCTCCCACAGGAAGGCCTCGCCGATATGCTCGATTTAGCGTACAACAGCCCGGTGTGGAAGAAGTACGCCGAGGTATGCCTCGCCTGCGGCAACTGCAACATGGTCTGTCCGACGTGCCGCTGCTACGAGGTCTGCGACAGCTGGATGGACGCATACAGCTCGGTGCGCGAGAGGCGCTACGACTCGTGCTTCATGGAGAACCATGGACTCGTCGCTGGAGGCCATAACTTCAGGCCTACCCGTTTAGACCGCTTCAGGCACCGCTATTACTGCAAGAGCTACTTTGACCCCACTGCCGGCTACAACTGCGTCGGCTGTGGAAGATGCGACGAGTTCTGCCCGGCGAAGATAGAGCATGTTAAGGTTCTTGAGGAGGTAAGGGGGTCCCTGCAATGAGCGAGAACCCGTACCAGACGTATGACGCAAGGATTCTCGAAGTGAAGGACTTAACGTCGAGGGAGAAGCTCTTCACACTGCGCTTCCTCGACCCCGAGGTTGAGGCCAAGTTCGACTTCAAGCCGGGACAGTTCGTCATCGTCGACATCCGCGGCTTCGGAGAGTTCCCGATAAGCATCTGCTCCTCACCCACGAGGAAGGGCTACTTCCAGCTCTGCATCAGAAAGGTTGGCAGGATGACCAAGTTCGTCCACAAGATGAATGAAGGGGACGTCGTGGGAATCCGCGGGCCCTACGGAAACGGATTCCCCATGGAGAAGATGGAGGGCTCAAACCTAATCCTTGTCGCGGGCGGTCTCGGAATGGCACCCCTCCGCTCGGTGCTCTGGTACGCCATCGACACCGGCAAGTACGAGAACGTCTGGCTGCTCTACGGAACCAAGGCCTACGAGGACATACTCTTCCGGGACGAGATAATACACCTCCTCAAGCACGGCGAGGCCATGAACTGCTCGGTAAAGCTTGCCTATGAAGTTGAGAGCCCCTCGTGCATCTACCTCGAACAGGGCTTCTCGGACAGGGTATGCAAGGGTGTCGTCACCGACCTCTTCAGGGGCGAGGAGTTCGACGTAAACAACACCTACGCCCTAATCTGCGGCCCGCCGGTCATGTACAAGTTTGTCATAAGGGAGCTTTTGGATAGAAAGCTCTCACCGGGCAGGATTTACATGACCCTGGAGAGGCGCATGCGCTGCGGTGTCGGCAAGTGCGGCCACTGCGTCGTCGGAACCAGCGTCTCCATGAAGTACATCTGCCAGGACGGCCCGGTCTTCACCTACTGGGACGCTCTCTCCACAAGGGGGTTGATATGATGGACAAGCTCAGGCTGGGGGTTTTCGAGCTTACCGACTGCGGCGGCTGTGCCCTCAACATACTCTTCCTATACGAGAAGCTCTTCGACCTCCTCGAATTCTACGAGATAACCGAGTTCCACATGGCGACGAGTCTCAGCGAGGAGAACCACTACGACGTCGCCCTCGTAACCGGAACCGTCTCGACCCAGCGCGACCTGAACCTGCTAAAAGAGGCAAGAAATCACTCCGAATACCTCATAGCCCTCGGAACCTGCGCAACCCATGGCTCGGTTCAGGGGAGCGTCGAACTCCCCATCAGGGAGAAGCTGAAGGCTGTCTACGGGGACGATGGCAACCCAATGCGCGCCCTCGACTCCAAGCCGGTCGTCGAATACGTAGCCGTTGATTTCGCCCTGCCCGGCTGCCCGTACGACAAAAACGAGGTCTACCAGGTGCTCATGGACATAGCCAAGGGCATCGAGCCCGTCAGGAAGGACTACCCTGTCTGTGTGGAATGCAAGCTCAACGAGTACGAGTGCGTGCTGGTAAAGAAAGGCCTTCCCTGCCTCGGCCCGATAACCTACGGCGGCTGCAACGCGGCCTGCATCCGCTCCGGCCTTGGCTGTATAGGCTGCCGCGGACCGCTACCCGGGGAAGTGAATCCAGCCAGCGAGTACGAGATACTCAAGGACCTCGGCTACGATGACGAGTACATCATAAGGAAGTTCAAGACCTTCGCGAGGTGGGAGCCATGATAATTGAGCTCCGCGAGTTCACACGCGTTGAAGGCAACGGAAAGGCCGAGATAGTCATCGAGAACGGCGAGGTAAAGGACGTCAGGCTTAAGATCATCGAGGGGCCCAGATTCTTTGAGCTCCTGACCCTTGGAAGGCACTACTACGACGTTCCTGACCTTGAGGCCAGGATATGCGCCATCTGCTACCTCTCCCACAGCGTCGCCTCAGTCCTCGGGATAGAGCGGGCCTTCGGCGTTGAGGTTCCGGAGGAGATAGCACTGATCAGAGAGCTCGGACTCATAGGGGAACTGCTTGAGAGCCACGCACTGCACCTGTACCTCCTCGTTGCGCCGGACGTGTTCGGCTACCCCGACGCAATAAGGATGGCCACAAAGCACGGGGAGCTGGTGAAGGAGGGCCTCGCCCTGAAGGCCTTCGGCAACAGGATAAGGGTGATGGTAGGCGGCAGGGAGATACACGGAATAAACGTCAAGCCCGGCGGCTTCGGCAGGTATCCAACGGTGGAGGAGCTTGAGAGGGTGGAGAAGGAAAGCGAAGCCCTCCTCAGGCTGGCGAGGAGAGCTGTAAGACTCTTCGCCCAACTGGATCCATACGGCGCCCAGGCGAGGCACTTCGTCGCCACCGACGGCTACCTGTGGGGTGAAAAGCTGGTCTCTGACGAGGAAGGCGCCTTCCACTACACCGAGAGGATAGAGGAGCGCTCCCTCGTTTACAGCTTCGCCAAGCAGAGCCGCTACAAGGGCGAGACCTTCTTTGTCGGAGCGCTGCCGAGGTTGCTCCTCAAGTCAGAGATGCTCACACCTGCCGCCAAGAGGCTCTTCGAGGAGCACAGGGAAAAACTGGAGACCGGCTACGTCAGCTACAACAACCTGGCCCAGGCGATAGAGCTGGTCTATTCCCTCGAGAGGGCAAACGAGATAGCGAAGACGCTCCTCGATAGGGGCATCGAAGGGGAGAACATCCCGGTTGAGCCCAGGGAGGGCGAGGGGATAGGCTACGTCGAGGCCCCGAGGGGTGTTCTGATACACCACTACAGGATAGACGCCAGCGGCAAGATAACTTACTCCAACATAATAACCCCAACAGCGCTGAACCACGCGATGATGGAGGCCAGCCTGCTGGAGGAGGCAAGGAAACTGTACGGCGAGGCCGAGGAACAGGCAATGATAGGAAGGCTTGAGGAGACCGTCAGGGCGTTCGACCCATGCATCTCCTGCTCCGTGCACCTGGTGAAGCTCTGAAGCGTTGTTTTTTATTTAATTTAGTCCAGAACTCCAAATCAAGTGCACAAAACTCAGATTCTCCCAAAATGTTTATATCACTCCATGGTAAAAATCTCAACGGTGAGAACCATGGAGCAGCTCGAGGAGCTTTTCAGGGTAATCGACACGGTGCAGCCGGGGGAGAGCGTTCTCGTGAAGTACCATCCCTCCTACGCACCCGAGTTCCTCGTCCTTATGCTGATGGAGTACGGGAGGAAGAGGAACGTCCCGGTAATCATAGACGATAATTTTGATTCCCTTCACGTTCTTCAGGAGCACCTCAGGTTCTGGGGAATCGAGGAGGACTTCAGCAATGCACTCGTCGTGAAATCGGGCGGAAGGATAAACGTTGGAAACGTCATAGCCAACGTGGAGTTCAGCTCGGAGCCGCTTGTTTACATAAAAAAGTACAAAGAAACCATGAAAAAAGCACTCGCGGAAATTAACGACTCCATAAACATTGCCCTCGGCCTAGAAAGGCTCTTTGCCTTTATCCACAGCCCCAGGGAGTACTATCTGTTCATAACGGAGCTGCAGAACATGCTCGGGAACACGAAGAGAAAGGCGGCGTACCTGATGAACACGGAGGTGGCCTCAACCCTGGAGTTCAACCCCCTGCCTGAGCTGGAGTACATCGCGAGTACCGTTGTGGAGATAACCCCCACCCCGATCAGCGCAAAGGTAACCTTCCTAAAAACACCGGTAAGGGAACTCCTGGGGAGGGAGTACGAGGTGAGCCTGGAGGTGATGCTCGATGCTTTCCACGGAAAGGGTCTATGAGTACCTGGACAGCGTTTTTTTCGGCGACGTAATCCTGGTGGAGAACGAATCCCCCTACGGAACCGCCCTGATGACCCATCTGATAGCGGAGTACGGGAGAAAGAGGGGGGTACCCGTTTACGTGGACGATATCCTGGACTCACTTCACGTAGTCAGGGAACATCTCCGTTTCCTCGGAATAGACGAGGATTTTTCAGGCGTCAGCGTCATAAAAACGGGCGGGGTCAAGAGCATCGGAAACGTCGTGGCGAGGATAGGCATAGAGAGCGACGCCGCCAGGTATCTGAACCAGCACAGGGAGGCCCTCAAAGAAGCGGCCCCCGGCGAGAGGTACATACACATAACCCTCGGCATAGAGAGACTGTTCGCATTCTTTGAGAGCAAACGCGAGTTCTACATGATGACCGGGGCCATAAAGGAGCGGCTTGGGGACGAGAGCCACGTCTCGTTCTACATACTGAATAAAAGCGTGGTTTCCGCCCTCAGAACCAACCCGATACCGGAGCTGGAGGAGATAGCCACAACCGTCGTAAGAATTCGGCTGCGGAACAAGCGGCACGCCCTCGTCTTCGCCAAGGGGCCCACCCTTCGGATAGTCGACGGCGACATGATAGCGTACCTGGATGGGAGTGCAAGGTGAGAGCATGGGAATACTGGACCGGCTGTTCGGCAGGGGCAGAAACGGGGGAGACGTTCAAATAGTATCCCGAAAGCCCGCGGGCAGGTTCCAGGTGGTTGGGGTAACCTACGTCCTCGGAAAACAGGTTCTGGGCGGTGTTGTGCTTGAGGGAGTCATATACCCAGGCTACAAGCTCAAGGGTGGGGGAATAGCGCTCGTGAGGGAGATACACATCCGGAACAGGAAGGTGGATTTCGTTGTGGAGCACGATGAAGCGGCCCTGATCCTCGAGGGAACGCTAAAGGTCAAAGAGGGCGAGGTCATAGAAGTTTACCAATCGTGAGGTGATGGTATGATAATCTGGGACGACCACTTCCACGTTGACCCCTACAAGGGACTCTTTCTTGAGGCCGTGAGGCAGTTCCACCGCGCTGGAGGGACACACCTGGTTGTTGTCTACAAAACCGCCCACGACTACGGCTTCCCGGGACTGAATGCGGAGGACTTCATGAAGGCGATGGACTTCCACATCGAACTGGTTGAGAAAATAAACAAGGAGACGCCCGTTAGGGCCTACGCCGTCGTCGGTGTGCATCCGGCGGAGTTCGTTTACCTCGCGGAGCAGAAGGGCCTTGAATACGCCAGAAACGAAGTCATGAAAGCCCTCGAATACGCCCAGAGGCTCTGCCTTGAGGGAAAGGCCATAGCCATAGGCGAGATAGGCAGACCGCACTACGAAGTTCCGCCGGAAAACTGGGATGCGAGCATCGAGCTGATGAAGTACGGGATGAGCTTAGCGAAGGAAGCCGACTGCGCGGTTCAGCTCCACACCGAGAGCTTCGACGAGGCCAAGTTCAGGGAGCTTGGGAGATACGTGAGGGAAGTCGGGATAAAGCCGTACAAGGTCGTCAAACACTTCTCGCCGCCGCTCGTTAATGTGGCGGAGGAGGTTGGGGTCTTCCCGAGCATCATCGCGAGCAAGAAGAACATCAAGGCGGCGATAGAGCAGGGAAACAGGTTCATGATGGAGACGGACTACATAGACGACAAGCGCCGTCCGGGGGCAGTCCTTGGACCAAAGACAGTACCGAAGAGGACGAAGGCCTTTCTCCAGAACGGCCTCTTCACTGAGGAGGACGTCTACAAGATTCACGTCGAGAACCCGGAGAAGGTCTATGAGGTAGAGGTGGAGGGGGATTAAACCCCCGCCCTCTTCACCACCCTCACAGTCCCGGGCCCTCCGATTTCTCCCTCCACCTCAAAGACCCTGCCGAGGAACTGCTCCACAACCCAGACGTTTGTGATGAGGTGGCTGGTTATCTCCGTTACCCCTATCTCTCCACCAGCGAAAGCCAGGAACGGTATCAGCTGGTCGCCGAGGAACCTGTCAACCGCTTTTCCGCCCGTCAGCTGGTCAAGGAGCTCATCGGCGGCTTCCCTGCCGACAACTTCGGCAGGCTTTCCGCGCTTTCCGAGGGCGTCTCCGCCGAGTCTCAGCGAATCGGTTTCCGCCCAGAGGACGATACCGCTTCCCGGCCCGAGGGAGCGCGATACCTCGGTCTCTATCTCCACGGGGGCGCTGTAAAGCTCCTCAAGCCTCTCCTCGGCAGCCCCCGCCTGTCTCTCGGCGACGTGGGGGGGTAGATTGGTGGCATGGCTTATCCCGGCGAAGCGTTCTATTCTGCGCCACTCGGCGGCCTCCAGGGGTTTCCTCTCCTCCCAGGGCTCGACCCTTCCGGTGACCAGCCCGCCGCCCTTCGGGTAGTGGCCGCGCCTCTTGAGGTCCATCTCAGCCTCAATCCCCATCTTCCCGAGGGCGTAGAGCGTTACGTTCTTCAGATAATCGACCGGAGGGCTCCAGGGGACGTCGGTTCCTCCGGTTATCTCAAAGCTCCCGCCGGTGAAGGCCATCGCTGGCAGCAGAGCCTGAAGCACGAGGGTTACACTGCCAGCCGTCTTTATGGGAACGTGGACGTGCCTTGCCTCGGCCTTTCCGGGTATGAACTCAAGGACGGTAGAACCAACCTGCGCACCCTTAACCCTCGCGTTGCTCAGCTCCTTTAAAGCCAAAATCCCGTGGAGGTGCTGCGGTCTGAGCCCTGGGTTTGGTCTGTTCGCACGAATCTTGACGATTTTAACGGGCTTTCCAGTAATGACGGAAAGGGCAACGCTCGTTCTCAGTATCTGACCCCCACCCTCACCGTAGGAACCGTTTATCACTATCATCTCTCCCACCGTTATGGGTTTCGACGGGAACGCTAAAAACCTTGCCGAAAGGCTTTTACTCAACTGGGACTAACTTTAGGCCGGTGTGAGTATGGACGAACTTGAGTTCTGCATCAAGAGCCTGAGCTATCCCCTGGGAATGCTCCTGGAGGGGTCCGAAAGAAGACACGGAGAATTCGTCAGGGTAACGCGGAACCGCATCACCCTCCCAAAGGTTCCCTTCGCCGCCCTCTGCTACCTCACCGGGATAGCCCTCTACGACTCCCTCGACCTCGTGGACAAAAAGCGCCTTCAAAACGATTACAGGGCCCTGGAACTGTTCCGGAGAAAGATGCTGGGCTCGAAGCTCGGGGACGCTCTGGGACCATATATGGAAAGTCCCGGACGCCACATATCCCCCGGGGAGAGGCTGGCGATAGACTGGCTGGAGTTTGAGGAGAGGAGAAAGAAAGTTGAACCGTACCTCGAAAGGATAGTGGAGCTTGAAAAAACCACCGAGAGCAGAGATGCTCTGCTGAAAGAAACGGGGTTTCTCAGCGAACTTAGCCCGGACCGGGGGCTTCTGCTTGTGTACATCGCGGAGGACGAAAAGCTCAGGGGACTGATAAACGCGGCCCTCGGGAAAAACAACCCCCGGTTCAGGGAAGCGGTGATTCGATACTTCAAGGCTCTCCGAGGTTGAGCCGAACCGCGAGGGCCAGAGCCTCCCTCTCCCCCAGACCCATCTTCTCCACGAGCACCCGGACGAGGCGCGCGATGGCCTTCACGTTCCTCAGGCCGAGCTTCTCCGGAGGGTAGTCAAGGAAGTATCCCGCGCCGACCTCGAAGCCGAGCATCGCAGACAGCTCGGCGGCGAACTCATCCGGCGAGAGCGGGGGGAGCCTGAGTACGACGGGAAAATCGAGGAACCAGTATTTCCCGGCGTCCTTCGTCTCGACCACAACCGGGTAATCCCTCGCATCCGCCAGAATCTCGGCGACCCTGTCGACTGGAGGTTCCCGCAGAAGAAGCGCGCCCTCCGGCAGGAGTTCACCCAGCTCGATCCCACGCAGGTTCTCCACGAGCGTATCCAGGCCGAGGGAGAGGACGTCCTCCGGCAGTATCGCCGGCGGTTCAAATTCCGGGCTCTGTTCTCTCGCTTTCTCGGAGGTTATCCTGCGGTAGAGGTCCTCGCTCACCAGGGTGAACTGGTAAACCCTATCGACGCCCTCAAGGTACAGCACACCATTCGAGAGAAGGCGAAGGCCGAGCCTCGAGAGGGACGCGCCCAGGGAGGACTCACTCCTCGTTGTTATCGCCGCCTTCCCCCCGGTTTCTTCAGCGCCCCTGCTCACGAGGCGGTAGTCGCTGGGGAACAGACCCTTCGCGCTGAAGAACTCCTCAAGCGTTTCCTTTGCCCTCTCCTCGCTGACCGCGTAGACCTTGATGAATTCAACGCTCCCCGACCGATCCACCCCTATCAACACGACCGCGTCGCGCCTTTCCTTAGGAATCAGTATATCATCCATACCCATCGCCGGTTAGTTTCTGCTGATTCAAGGGCAAAAATCGAGAGACAGGAAGCCCGGCAGTCCCTCAGCGGTGTTAGTTAGAGACGCTCTTCAGACACTTGCTAGAGGCTCATTGCCCCAAGGAGCTCCCCGGTGTCGAGGTTGACTATCTGCACCTCCCTCTTCCGGGTGTCGAGCAGGGCGACGCTCTTCACCCCGGTGACGTAGCCGCAGACCTCGCCGGGGTTGACGAGTATGGTTCGTCCTTCCTCGCGTATCTCGTAGCGGTGGGTGTGGCCGACTATGACAACGTCGTATAGCCTGCTCCTGGCAAGCGCGCGGACGACGCGCTCGTCGGTGCCGTGTGTCACGGCTATCTTCATTCCGTCTGCCTCGATTTCCAGTATCTCATCGTAGATGCCCAGCGCCTCATAGAGGCCTTTCCTTTCGCCGTCGTTGTTGCCAAAAACACCCCTGAGCGGCGCCCTGAGCTTCTTGAGCTCCCTGGCAACGAACGGGGCGACGTAGTCCCCTGCGTGGATAACCAGCTCAACGTTCCTTCCGTTGAACAGCTCGACCGCCTTCGCGATTGCCGGGAGGTTGTCATGGGTATCGCTCATTATACCTATCAGCATGCTCTCACCTGCGCTGGAATAGGGCGGCGGGGCTTATAGGCTTATCCATATCTCGGCAAACTTTAAGAGCATTTGGGGGTAGGGGTATATTCGAGAGGGTGATGTCATGTTCACGGGGAGGGCAGTGATACCCGTTAAAATCCTCCGCCCCTTCGGGGACTGGAGCGCCGGAGACGTCGTGCTCGTTGAGGATTGGAAGGCAAAGGAGCTCTGGGAGGCGAAGGTGGTTGAGGTTATAGACGAGACCGATAAGGTAATCGGAGAGATAGACAGGGCCATAGCCGAGGAGAGGGAGAGCGAGCCCCTCACGTCCCTCCCGGCCGGGCTGTATGAGAGGGCGGAGTTCTACATGTACTATCTCGAGAACTACGTGAGGCTGAACGCGGGCGAGAGCATAGAGACCATAAACATCAAGCTGACCAAACTGGCCAACCTGAAGAAGAAGCTTGAGCACCTCAAGCAGATACGATTCAGAAAGATACTCGAGGCGGTGCGGCTGAGGCCCAACAGCCTGGAACTCCTCTCCCGCCTGTCGCCGGAGGAGAGGAGGATATACCTGCAGCTGTCGAAGATACGGAACGAATGGCTCGGTGAGGAGTGATGGACAGGGAGGACATGATAGAGAGGTACGCGCGCTTTCTGAGGGAGTACGTAGATGACGAGGGTAAGGAGGTCTACCTCAACAAGCTGAAGGACCTGCTCACGGTGAGCCCCAAGCGATCTCTGGAGATAGACTGGACCCACCTTAACTCGTTCGACCCGGAACTGGCGGCGGAGCTGATAGAAAACCCCGAGGAAAGTATTCTGGCCGCAGAGGATGCCATTCAGATAGTCCTGAGGGAACCCCCCATCGAGAAGAAGGAGGAGTTTGCCGCCCATGCGAGGTTCTACAACCTCCCCAAGACGCTCCTCGTCAAGGAGCTTGGAAGCGAGCACATAAACAGGCTCATTCAGGTTGACGGAATCATCACACGTGTGAGCGAGGTCAAACCATTCGTCGAGAAGGCTGTATTTGTCTGTAAGGACTGCGGCAACGAGATGGTCAGGCTTCAGAGGCCCTACGACAACATCGTCAAGCCCGCCAAGTGCGACGCCTGCGGCTCAAGGAACGTTGACCTCGACGTCGAGAAGAGCCGCTTCATAAACTTCCAGAGCTTCCGCCTTCAGGACAGGCCCGAGAGCCTCAAGGGCGGCCAGATGCCCAGGTTCGTTGATGCAATACTCCTCGACGACCTGGTGGATACCGCCCTGCCGGGCGACCGCGTTTTAGTCACCGGAATCCTCCGTGTCATCCTGGAGCAGAAGGACAAGAGACCGATATTTAAGAAAGTCCTGGAAGTCAATCACATCGAGCAGCTCAGCAAGGAGATAGAGGAGCTCGAGATTTCCCCGGAGGACGAGCAGAAGATACGCGAGCTGGCCAGGAGAAAGGACATCGTTGACGCGATAGTGGACTCAATCGCCCCGGCCATCTGGGGCCACAGAACGGTTAAGAAGGGCATAGCGCTCGCTCTCTTCGGCGGCGTGCAGAGAACGCTCCCGGATGGGACGAAGCTCAGGGGGGAGAGCCACGTTCTGCTCGTTGGAGATCCGGGAGTAGCGAAGAGTCAACTTCTCCGCTACGTTGCCAATTTAGCGCCGAGGGCGATTTATACGAGCGGTAAGAGTAGTTCAGCCGCAGGACTCTGCGTTGCCCCAGACTCGCTTGTGGTTTCCAATGGTGGGGTCCACGAAATCGGTACGTTCACTGAGAATTGGGTAAAAGACATTGGTTCAATCCAGTACTCTCAGGGTATCGAATATTCTCCATATCTCGGTGAAAGCCTATCCGCTGAAGATGGAAAAATAAAGAATGCACCATTGAGCAGGGTTTGGAGACTCAAAGCCCCCAAAGAGCTTGTAAAGGTTAGAACAATAACGGGCAAGGAGCTAACGTTAACCCCTGAAACGAAGCTCTTAACGATTCAGAACGGAGAACCGATATGGAAAGAAGCCAAGAGCCTTAGCGAAGGGGACTATGTTGCAACCCTCAGAAAATTAACCGTCGAGGAAAGGGGGGTTCCAATTCTAGAACTTCTCAAAGACCTCGATGACCTCATTGTATATGAAATCAAAGATCAAGTCAAGGGACTCATCGAAGAGGCCCTCAAAGAGCTCCACATTAGCAAAAGGGAACTCGCAAAGAGACTCGGCATTAGCGAGGGCATGCTTTATTACAACTGGACAAACCCAAAAGCCAGGGGCAACATAAGAATGAAGCATCTTCGCACGCTCGTTGAACTAACCGGACATGGCTTAGGCGAAATAAACGTTGAGACTGTCTCGCTTCAAGCGGGAACGAAGCTGAAACTTCCGAAATACCTCGACGAGAGGCTGGCATACTTCGTTGGGCTCGTTGCAGGCGATGGCAGCGTTTCTAAAGCCGGCTGGGGGGTGGCCATAAGGTTCTCCAACAAGAATCCCGAGATGAGGCGAAAGTTTGCAGAGCTTGCAAAGGAACTCTTTGGTGTAGAGGTTACTGAGCGGATGAAAGACAGAGTTCCATCGCTTCGCTTCCACTCAAAGGTTGTTGCACACCTGTTGGAGAAACTAGGAGTTCCCCTATCCCCCAAGTCAGATAAGCTCGACCTTCCAAATGAACTCTTCATGTCTCCAGAGAGAGTGCTGGCTTCATACATAAGGGGCCTGTTTGACTGCGATGGCACTGTTGTTATACGGGAGAGAGGCTCTTCATATGTTGAGTTCGACACGACCAGCGAGAAACTCGCCAGAAAGCTTCAGCTTACCTTGCTCCGGTTCGGAATAATCTCGCACCTGAGGCGGCGGAAGAGGGCGGGTTATACCTCAACGTTTAGAGACAGGGAGATAACGTCGAGGCACGACAGGTGGGAGCTCAAAATCTACGGTGAGAACGTTCTAAAGTTTGCAGCGAAGATCGGCTTTGAACATCCAGAGAAGGCGAGAAAGCTCGACGCCCTTGTGGAGAAGATGAGGGGCCAGAAGCACGACACCAACGTGGACGTAATACCGGGTGTTGGAATGCTGATACGGGAGATTAGAGCATTCTACGGCCTGAGCATTGAGCAGGTCTATGGGTCAAACTTTGGGGCACTCGTGGAGAAAGGAAAGCCAATATCAAGGAAAGCCCTCCTCAGTGTTGTGGGGAATCTTTCAAAGGCCAAGCTGGAAGAATCGCCCGTTGCCGTCCCAGAGGATATGAGAACCAAGATAGGAAAAGCGTTGAAGCCCGAGGAACTAGGGATGGAGTACAAGGAGTTCTACGAACTGTTCCTCAGAAAGAGACCACACAAGCTCAAGTTTAGATTGTTGGTTAGGGTGGCAAAGCTACTAGAGGGCAGGAATAAGTCGCTGTACTCCCAACTCTCGTGGCTCCTCAGCGAGCACTGCGCTAGGGAAGAGGAGATTAAAACTAAACTTGGAGTCCTGAAAACACTTGCCACATCAGATATTCTCTGGGAGAGAGTTCGGAAAGTTAAAAGAATAGAGTCACCCTACGACCACGTCTACGACCTTACGGTGGAGGGTTCCCACAGCTTCATAGCCAACGGCTTCGTCGTTCACAACACTGCCGCAGCAGTCCGGGACGAATTCACCGGCTCGTGGGTTCTGGAAGCTGGTGTCCTTGTGTTAGCCGATGGTGGAATAGCGTTAATTGATGAGTTTGATAAGATGAGTGATCGTGACAGAAGTGCCATTCACGAGGCACTCGAGCAACAAAGTGTAAGTATCTCCAAGGCAGGCATCACCGCGACCCTGAACTCCAGAACGACGGTTATCGCCGCCGCGAACCCCAAGTACGGCAGGTTCAACCGCCACAAGAGCCTCCCCGAGCAGCTCGACCTTCCGCCCACACTTCTGAGCCGTTTCGATCTAATCTTCCTGCTCCTCGATGAGCCCGACGAGAAGGTCGACGCGAGCATAGCCGAGCACATCCTCAAGGTCCGCAGGGGAGAGGCCGAGGTAGTGACGCCGAAGATACCCTACGACCTGCTCAAGAAGTACATAGCCTACGCGAGGAAGAACGTCCACCCCGTTCTCAGCAGGGAGGCGATGGATGAGATAAAGCGCTACTATGTCAGGATGAGAAAGGGCTTCAAGCGCTCTGGCGAGGAGGAGGGCGTTCAGCCGATTCCGGTTACGGCGAGGCAGCTGGAGGCCCTCATACGTCTCAGCGAGGCCCACGCGAGGATGAGGCTGAGCGAGACCGTGACGAGGGAGGACGCCAAGGCCGCGATAAAGATAATCGAGGAAATGATACGAAAGATAGCCACCGACGAGGAGGGAACGCTCGATATCTCGATACTCGAGGTTGGCAAGAGCTCCAAGAAGATAAACAAGATCGACAGGCTCATGGACATCATAAAGAACCTTGAGAGCGAGGGAGAGTTCGGGGCGCCGGAGGACAAGGTGCTCGAGGCGGCGAAGCAGGCCGGCATAGGTTCGGAGAACGACGTGAGGAAGCTCCTGAACGACCTCAAGCGCGATGCCAGGATATACGAGCCGCGGGCAGGGTTCTACCGCGTCCTCTGATTCTTATCCATTTTTCCAAAAGGTTATAAACGCCTTCGGATAGTTAAGATGGAGGTGAGAGCATGAGCGAAAAGAAGGTTGACTTTTACGATTTCGAAGGTTTACTCGATAAGGCTTACGAGGAGCTCCCCGAGAACGTCAAACATCACACTTCCCGTTTCGAGGTTCCGCCAGCACAGGTCACCATAGCCGGAAACAGGACTATAATCGAGAACTTCGTCGACATAGCCGAGGCCATGAACCGCGACCCGAACCACCTGCTCAAGTTCATCCTGCGCGAGGTGGCCACCGCTGGAACGCTCGAAGGAAGACGCGTAATCCTCCAGGGACGCTTCACACCGTACCTCATAGCGAACAAGATGAAGAAGTACCTCAGGGACTACGTCATCTGTCCCGTCTGCGGTTCGCCGGACACCAAGATCATCAAGAAGGGCCGCTTCCACTTCCTCAAGTGTGAAGCGTGCGGTGCCGAGACGCCGATACAGCACCTCTGAACCTTTTTTCACCCAATTTTTGTACGATTGTACACATTTCTTCTTTGGAAGGCCTAACGGTTTTGAAAACCCTTTTAAACTTTACAAACTACAAGTGCCAGGCATCAAGCCACCCAGGGGGAGTTCTCATGAGTATGGAAGAGAAGGTCAACGAGCTGTATGAGAGGAAGAGGAAGGTTCTTGAGATGGGCGGTGAAAAAGGCGTTGAAAAGCAGCACGCCAAGGGCAAGCTGACCGCCCGTGAGAGGATTGAGAAGCTCCTGGACCCGGGAAGCTTCGTCGAGATAGGGGCCTTCGTCAGGCACCGTGGAACCGAGTTTGGCCTCGATAAGAAGGAGCTGCCCGCCGATGGTGTCATAACCGGCTACGGAACCATCGACGGAAGGCTCGTTTTCGTGTTCGCCCAGGATTTCACCGTCATGGGCGGCTCGCTCGGTGAGATGCACGCGGCCAAGATAAAGCGCGTCATGGAGCTGGCCCTTGAAGCCGGTGCGCCGGTTATAGGCCTCAACGACTCCGGCGGTGCCAGAATCCAGGAGGGCGTTGATTCGCTCAAGGGCTACGGTGATATCTTCAAGATGAACACGATTCTCAGCGGTGTTGTTCCGCAGATCACAGCCATCATGGGACCCTGCGCCGGTGGAGCCGTTTACAGCCCGGCGATAGGAGACTTTATCCTCATGGTTGACAACCCCGCGAGCTTCATGTTCATCACCGGCCCGCAGGTCGTTAAAGCCGTTACCGGCGTCGAGGTAACCCCGATACAGCTCGGCGGTGCCATGGTCCACGCCCAGCGCGCCGGACAGGCCCACCTCGTGGGCAAGAGCGACGAGGAGGTTCTGGCTTTAATAAGGCGCCTCGTGGGTTATCTGCCCTCCAACAACATGGAGAAGCCGCCGCGCGTCAAGACGAACGACCTGCCCTTCAGGAAGACCGAGAACCTCTACTCCATAGTCCCGGACGACCCGAACAAGGGCTACGACGTGAGGCAGGTAATCTACGAGATAGTTGACAGGGACGAGAACGGCAACCCAGACTTCCTGGAGATACTGCCCTACTTCGCACCGAACGCGGTCGTCGGCTTCGGAAGGATGAACGGCCAGACCGTCGGTATAGTCGCCAACAACCCGATACACTTCGCCGGCGTTCTCGACATAGACAGCTCCGACAAGATTGCCAGATTTGTTAGAACCTGC
The DNA here is from genome assembly GCF_000221185.1 of Thermococcus sp. 4557. Classification (NCBI taxonomy): domain Archaea; kingdom Methanobacteriati; phylum Methanobacteriota; class Thermococci; order Thermococcales; family Thermococcaceae; genus Thermococcus; species Thermococcus sp. 4557. The sequence goes on from NC_015865.1 coordinate 958,784, forward strand.
GACGCCTTCAACATCCCGATAGTCACCCTCGTTGACGTTCCGGGCTACCTCCCGGGAACCCAGCAGGAGTACGGTGGAATCATCAGGCACGGTGCAAAGGTCCTCTACGCCTACTCCGAGGCAACGGTTCCGATGGTCACGGTCATCCTGAGGAAGGCCTACGGCGGTGCCTACCTCGCCATGGGGAGCAAGCACCTTGGAGCCGACTTCGTCTTCGCCTGGCCCACCGCAGAGATAGCGGTCATGGGTCCAGAGGGAGCGGCCAACATCATCTTCAGGAAGGAGATTGCCGCAGCAGAGAACCCGGAGGAAGTGAGGCAGCAGAAGATAGCCGAGTACAGGGAGCGCTTCGCCAACCCGTACGTCGCCGCCGCGAGGGGCTACATAGACGACGTTATCGATCCAGCCGAGACGAGGGCAAAGATAATCCTCGCACTCGAGGCCCTCGAGAGCAAGCGCGTCAAGCTGCCGCCGAAGAAGCACGGCAACATACCGCTGTGAGGTGTTAGCATGGTAGTAATGAGCGAGTTCATGGAGGGCCTGAACCTGACGGTGCTGGGCGTTACAATAGTCTTCATGGTGCTCAGCATACTGGCGGTCGTCCTCTACTTCGTGGGCTGGAGCGAGAGAAAGCTCGTCGAGAAAGAGACATCCGCAGGGGCACCCGCCGCCCCCGCACCGACCCCCGCGGCCGAGGAGGAGAAGCCCGCCATACCGCCGAGGGACCTCGCGGTTATAACCGCCGCGGTTCTCGCGTACACCGCCGAGAAGGCCGCCCAGCTCAGACCCCTGCCATTCAGGAGGAAGGTTTCAGACGCCTGGCGCCTGTACGGCGTTCAGTCGAGCATGGAGGAAGTTGAGGACTTCAACTATGAAATTGGGAAGTGGTGAAGATGGCGAAGGTTAAGGTCATCGTCGATGGTGTTGAGTACGAGGTCGAGGTTGAGGAACTCGGAGGCGGCCGCTTTAAGGTCGCCTTTGAGGACAAGGAGTACACCGTTGAGGCGAAGGGACTCGGAATCGACGTGGGTGCTCTGAGCACGGTTCCCACCTCGAGCGCCCCGAGTGCCCCGAGCACTCCAGCCCCCGCGGCCGCCCCTGCTCTGGCTCCGGTTGCGCCGGCGGCGCCGGCTCCCGCTCCGGCTGGGGAGGGTGTTGTGACGGCCCCAATGCCGGGCAAGATCCTCAGGATACTCGTGAAGGAGGGTGAGCAGGTTAAGACGGGTCAAGGACTCCTCGTGCTCGAAGCAATGAAAATGGAGAACGAAATTCCAGCGCCGAAGGATGGCGTGGTCAAGAAAATCCTCATCAAAGAAGGCGACACCGTAGACACCGGACAAGCACTCATAGAACTCGGGTGAGGGCCATGACAGGGATCGTAGAGCAGATAATAGCGTTCTTCCAGGGAATGGGCCTGCTAAACCTGACGTGGGGCAACATCGTCATGATAATGGTCGGGCTGGCCCTCGTCTACCTGGCCATCAGGTACGAGATGGAGCCCCTCCTGCTCCTCCCGATAGGCATAAGCGCCGTGCTGGTGAACATCCCGCTCGGCCACCTGGCCAACTGGCCCATAGCCCCGAACCTGCCAGAGCACATAGCCGACAACATCTTCGCAACGCTGAGCTACCTCAACCAGCAGTACGGCCCTCCGGGTATCTTTGACATAATCTACTACACGCTCATCAGGACGGAGATAGTGCCGCTCCTGATATTCTTCGGCCTCGGAGCCATGACCGACTTCGGGCCGATGATAGCCGACCCCAAGACGGCTCTCATGGGGGCGGCGGCGCAGATAGGTGTGTTCATAGCGATGCTCACAGCCCTGGCCCTCGGCTTCAACCTCCACCAGGCGGCCAGCATCGGTATCATTGGTGGCGCCGATGGGCCGACGACGATATACCTCACCACGAAGCTCGCGCCCGAGATACTTGGAGCGACGGCGGTCGCCGCTTACAGCTACATGAGCCTCGTTCCGCTGATTCAGCCGCCGATCATCAGGGCCCTCACTAGCAAGGAGGAAAGAAGAATCAGAATGGAGCAGCTCAGGCCCGTGTCCAAGAGGGAGAAGATAATCTTCCCGATAATCAGCATGATCGTCATCGGCCTCCTTGTCCCCAGCGCTGCCCCGCTCGTTGGAATGCTCATGATAGGCAACCTCTTCCGCGAGAGCGGCGTTGTCGAGAGGCTCAGCAAAGCTGCCCAGGAGGAGCTCATGAACATCGTCACCATCTTCCTCGGCCTTGGCGTCGGTTCGACTATGAGAGCCGGCAGCTTCCTCACGGCCCAGACACTGATGATCCTCGGACTCGGAGTGGTCGCCTTCGCCAGCGCCACCGCCGGCGGTGTGCTCTTCGGAAAGCTCATGATGAAGATTTCAGGCGGAAGGATAAACCCGATGATAGGAGCGGCCGGTGTTTCGGCGGTCCCGATGAGTGCCCGCGTCGTCCAGAGGATAGCCAGCGAGGAGGACCCGGGCAACTTCATCCTCATGCACGCCATGGGGCCGAACGTTGCCGGCGTTATCGGAACCGCCGTTGCCGCGGGTGTTTTCCTCGCAGTTCTGGCGGGCTGATGCCCTCCACTTTTTGTCAATTTTTGAATGAAAAGCTTAAAATAGGAGGAGGGCGCTTTAACTTAAAGCGGTGGTGAAGGAAATGCGTGTGAAGACTTTGATGACTTCGGAGCCGGTGGTTGTGGAGCTTCCAGCCACGAGGGAATACGCCCTCGATCTCTTCAGGAAGCATAAGGTAAGGTCATTCCCTGTAATCAACAAGAACACCAAGGCCCTCGTCGGGATCATAAGTATAAAACGGGTTCTGCTTCACCCTGATGAGGAGCAGCTCGCAATGCTGGTTAAGAGGGACGTGCCGACAGTCAAGCCCAACGACGACCTCAAAAAGGCCGTCAGGGCCATGCTGGAGATGGACTACAGGCGTGTCGTCGTCGTTGATGAGGAGAACAGGGTCATAGGCGTTCTAACGGTCGGCGACATAGTGCGCAGGTACCTCGCCAAGAACGAGAAGCTGAAGAACGTGACGATAGAGGACTACTACCAGAAGAACGTGGGCGTCGTCTGGAGGGGAACGCCGCTCAAGGCCGCCCTCAAGGCCCTCCTCCTGTGCAACGCCATGGCCATCCCGGTCATCGACGACGAAGGCAACCTGATCGGAATGGTGGACGAGACGGACATCCTCAAAGACAGCGAGGTTATCCGCGTCATGAAGAGCACCGCCCTCTCCGCCTCGAGCGAGGAGGACTGGATACTCGAGAGCAACCCGACGCTCCTCTTCGAGAAGGCCGAGCTCCAGCTGCCGAAGAAGCCCGTTGAGGACATAATGAACCGCGAGCTGGTCGTTGCGACACCTCACATGAGCGTCTACGACGTAGCCCAGAAGATGGTCAAGTACGAGATAGAGCAGCTGCCCGTCATCCGGGGCGAGGGCGAGCTCGTCGGCATCGTCAGGGACATGGACATCATAAAGGTAATCCTCAACAAGTGAAAGGGATTTAAGCCCCTTTTCTCCCCTTCTTACGGTGATGTTTGTGAGAGAGGTTAAGCTAGCGCTCTTCGGTTTTGGGAACGTTGGACGGGCAGTCGCGCGCGTTCTCCTCAGCAAGGGGGCGTTCTTCCGCGAGAAGTACCGGCTGAAGTTCAGGGTCGTGAGCGTGGCGGACACGAGTGGGGTGGTGTGGCTTCCCGAGGGTATAGACCTCGAGGAGGCGCTCATGGTAAAGGAGAACTTCGGGAGGCTCTCCTCCTGGACCAATGACTACGAGGTTTACAGCCTCACACCAAAGGAGGCCGTGAGGGAAATAGACGCCGAGGTAATCGTGGACGTGACCAACGATAAAAACGCCCACGAGTGGCATCTGGCGACGTTGAAGGACGGGAAAGCCGTCGTCACCAGCAACAAACCGCCCCTGGCCTTTCACTACGCAGACCTCACAGAGGAAGCCAAGAAAAGGGACCTTCCGTACCTCTTCGAGGCCACCGTGATGGCGGGCACGCCAATCATCACCCTCCTGCACGAGGGCATCCTGGCGGACTCAATTGAGGGCATGGAGGCGGTTCTAAACGCCACCACGACCTTCATTCTGAGCCAGATGGAGATGGGGCAGGACTTCGAGAGGGCCCTAAAAACCGCCCAAAGGCTCGGAATAGCCGAAAGAGACCCAAGCGGTGATGTCCTGGGAATCGACGCGGGCTACAAGGCAACGATACTCCACTGCCTCGCATTCCACCCGATAACATTTGACGATATAACCGCTAAGGGAATAGCGGAGGTCACATCGGGGGAGGTGAGGAGGGCCCGGGAGCGCGGAAGGACGATAAGGCTCGTTGCCGCCGTGGAGAATGGAAAGGTCGTCGTCGAGCCGCGGGAGGTACCGCTCGGAAGCCCCCTCGCAGTTGAGAGCCACGAGAACGCCGCAGTAATAAGGACCGACCTGCTCGGCGAGCTGGTTATCAAGGGGGCCGGGGCTGGATTGAAGGAGACGGCGAGCGGCGTGGTAAGTGACATCGTGAAGGCGGCACTGAAGGTTTAGGGGAGCTTCCCCACCTCTTTCTCCCTGAAGACCACCGTCACCCCGTCACTTCTTGCATCCAGGGCCAGCTCGCCAACCTCGACGTAATCGAGAACCTTTCCGCTCCACAGAGGTGAACCGTCCCTCAGCACCCTCACCTCATAGACGGAGCCCCTCTTTCTAGCCGAGAGCCTGTATTCACCGCCATCCAGTATAACAAGGGATCTCTCCACCGAAAGGGAGAACAGCACAAAGCCCAGCGTCAGCAAGAAGGTTCCGAGAAAGTCCATTCCCCTTAGATAAGCCGCGATTGAGGAGCAGAACAGAATAACGACAAAGGGAGCATAATCCTTCCGAAGGCCCATCCGTCGCATGACCTCCATTAACTTCACCAAAGAGTAATCCCTGCCCAAACCTTTTAAGCTTTCTTCCCAAGAACGGGCGGTGAGACCATGGAGCACGTGATAGCGCTCCACCAGGTCTACGCGGAGCTGATATTCCGGGGACTGAAAACGGTAGAGCTTAGAAAGTCGAAGGCCTTCGGTGAGGGTGACCTCGTTTTCCTCTACGTGGCGAGGGGAAACCCCTACGAGCTCAGGGATACGCTGAGAAGGCTCGGCCTCCACGAGGAGCAGACCCTGACAAAAAGGGGCACCATAGCGGGGGGCTTCGAGGTCGGGGAGGTTATAAGGGCAGACCTGGACACGCTGTGGGAGATGACGAAGGATACCAGCGGTTTAACCCTGGTTCACGGGGAAAACGGAAAGCGCTGGCTTGGAGAGTACATCAAAGGGTACGGCTACGCCTTCACGATAGAGAGGCCGTTCCTCTTCAGGGAGCCCATGAGCAGGGAGGAGATGCGGGAGCGCTACGGGGTCCAGGTTGAGGGCATAATCCACCTCTCAAGAAAAAGCCGAAAGGAGTGGGTAAAGGATCTTATCGAGGACCTCCTGTCGAGGGAGGCGGTCTATCTCTAAGAGCCGCCTTCGGGGCTCTCCTCTGGGGCGTCCTCCCCAGCCCCGGGCTCGACCGTGACGTAAGGGCCAAGGCTGAGGCCCTCGATTTCCTCCTGCGTCAGGAGGCGGCTCTTCACCTTCTCACCGACGAGGGCGCTGTTGCCGAGGGGGTCCATAATCTTCACGGTGAGCGGTTTTTTGCCCTCCTTGACGGCGTTGATGTACTCGAGGATTTCGTCCGCCCTGCGCACCGCTTCCTCGTCGCCCTCCTGCTTCCGGAACTCCCTCGCCATGAGGAGGGTCTCGCGAACGCGCTCAAGAACGCCCTCGACGTTGCTGACGAAGCCCTCCGCCGCGGGACCGGGCTCTATCTTGACACCAATCTCGTCCAGCTCGATTGTACCGCTCTTGCTCCTGACGACGCGGGTGAAGAGGTCCTTCTCCTCCTCAACGCGAACAGTGTAGAGCTTCGGGGGCCTGTCCTCCAGCATCACAACGTCAGCGTTCCTGTAGCCACACTTCTCACAGAATATCGTGCTCTCCATGACTTTGCCGAAGTAGGGTATCTCGTGGATGTACTGCATGGCCTTGAGCGTGCCCTTGCCGCCGCAGATCGGACAGTCCCCAAGAGAGATGACCTGAATATCATCCGCCTCTCCCACATCGACCCTGGGTTTCTCACCTTCCGTCATCTCGCACCACCGGAGAATAGAGGGGCCGACCCCTTTATAAATCCATGGTAGGCAGAAGTAGAAAGGGCCAAAAAGGAAATCACTTGGCTATCTTGATGTCCGACGGGACGAGAATGAGCTTTATCTCGTGCTTGCATATTTTAGCGGCCTGACCGCCGAGGGCCCCGACCATTCCCTTGAGCTGCTCCGCGACCTTCTCAAGAACCTCCGGTTTGACCTCGAGCGGGGTGAGGTCAACGAGAACTATGTTGCCGTTCTGGAGCTCCTCCGAGATTCTCTCAAGGTCGGCGTAGCTGGTGACGACGATCTTCTTGAGGTACCTGATCTGGGGCTTGACTATCTCCTTAGCAATAACATCCTCCTCAAGAGGAACGACATCGATGTCATGCCTGGGAGCGGCAACACTCTTCTTAACCGCCGCCGGCGGCCTCTTCTTGGGCTTGGGCTTTTCGTCCTTCTTCTTAAGGCTGTCAAACAATCCCATAACCGTTCCCCCCAATTAATCATAAGGCTGGATTATTTTGGGCATTTGTGTTTATATCTCTTTCTGAAATTCGCCCAGTCCTTCCTCCTCGCGTAGCCGATAGAGTCCAAAAACGCTCAGGAGAAAGGTGGCAACCGCGAAGGCAAGGGGTACGTAGGTGTAGAAGTCCCATCCCCATGTGAAGGAGGCGTTGTAGATGAGCCAGACGCCGAGAGTAATCGAAAAGAGCGCGAGGGTCAGGAAGAGCTCCTTTTTTGAGCCGCCCCTAACCGCCAGTGCAAGAAACTGGAGCGTGAAGAGAACCATCACGACCACTGCGATGGCGTCCACAAGGCCCATAAAAATCACCAAAGGGGAAAAGGTCACTCGGCCTTAACGGCCTCAAGAACCTTCTCCCTTATCTCGGCGGCCTTCTTTATCGCGGTGTCAACCGCGTACATGACCTCCTCGAGCTTGAACGAACCGCCCTCACTCTTCTGGACGGAGGATATCATGGCGTTTTCGTCGGTGGTTATGATTATCCTGCCGTCCATGACGCGCTCCTCATCGAGGTTCGGGTCAACGAGGATGTTCGGACCGATCTTGGCCATGGTAACCGGTATCGGTATCCTCCTGACCGGGAGGGGCTCGTACTCGTCGAGAACCTCGACCTCGTCGGTCTCCTCGTTGTAGACCACCTTAGGCATCCTGGTGCTGAGCAGGGCCGCTATCGCGCCGATGCCGCTCGCGTCGAGGAGGTTGCCGTCGTGGTCGAGGACGTGGACGTCTATGAAAACGACGCGGACGAGCTTGCCCGGAACAATGACGAGCTTCTCAAGCTCAACCGCCTGGCTCTCCCTTATGCCCCTGTCAACCACACGGGCGAGTTCTATGGCGTTCTCGTCCGGCGGACCGGGCTCAAAGCTCGGGGAGGCAAGGGGAACGAGCTCCACGTTGGTCGTTATGACGCCCCTGTCAGGGAGGTCGGGGAAGGGCTCTCCCATGTCCACTTTAACGCCCACGAGAACCTGGGTGTTGCCGAGCCTGACCCATGCGGAGCCCTCGGCCTTCTCGATGACGTTGACCTTGATTTCGAGGTCCCTGTAGTCCTCAAGGCCGCGGCCGTCCACGCGCTTGCCTTCCTTGAGGAGCGCGAGGATGTGGTCGCGCATTATGCCCGCCATTATCTCCATTTCACTCACCTCCACCGACCTCCTCGGCTATTTTGAGATACTTGACCTTCAGCGCCTCGCGCTGCTTCTGGTAGACCGCCTTGGCACCCTTGATGGCGAGCCTCACGGCCTCGACGAACTCATCCTTCGTGAGGTACCCGTCCATCTGGAGGAGGGTGATGTCGTTCTTGAGCGGCATTATCGCCACCGGAACGTCGGCCTCACCGTAGTTGTCCTCGTCCTTGTTGAGGTCGAGCACTATCTCGCCCTCTATCTTGCCCGCGGCGCAGGCGGCGACGAGGTCCCTCATCGGCACACCGGCGTCGGCGAGGGCGAGCGAGGCCGCGGTTATTCCAGCGACGCGCGTTCCCGCATCGGCCTGGAGAACCTCAATGAACAGGTCTATGGAGGTCCTGGGGAACATCTCGAGTATGAGCGCCGGCTCAAGGGCGCCCCTTATGACCTTGCTTATCTCAACGCTTCTCCTGTCCGGGCCGGGCTTCTTCCTCTCCTCGACGCTGAATGGGGCCATGTTGTAGCGGACGCGCAGGATGGCCCTGTCCGGCCTCTGGAGGTGCTTGGGGTGTATCTCCCTCGGCCCGTAAACCGCGGCCAGGATTTTGTTCTTACCCCACTCAACGTAGGCGGAGCCATCAGCGTTCTTTAGAACACCAACTTCCATCTTAATGGGTCTCAATTCATACTTCTTTCTCCCATCTACTCTCTTTCCGTTCTCATCTATGAGCTTTAAATCCTCGGGCTTGCCCATCATTCTCCCTCACCCTTTCCAGCGGTTGGTTCCTCAATCTGCGGTATCTCCTCAATAATTCCCCGCTCCTTGAGCTCCCGGAGCCTGGTCATGAGAAGCTCCTTGACCCTGTCGGTCAGCCCCTGAGTGTGGCTCTCCCTGTTCACCTTGAGGATGGCATCGATGGCCAGCTTTTCGAGCTCCTCGTTCTTTCCGCTGACCCACACCCAGCCGTTCTGGCCGACGATTATCCTCGTGCCGGTCAGCTTCTTGATGAGGTTTATCATCGAACCGCCCTTACCTATGAGCCTGGGCACCTTGGAGGGGGTTATCTCCACTATCTGCCCCCCGCGCAGGGGACCGCCCCTGAAGGGCATGCCCTTTGTGGTGAGGTCTATCTGGTTTATCTCGTTGTACGCCTTTATCCTGGCGTAGATTATGTCCCCTATGTCGAATATCCTGCGCAGGTCTGTCTTTGCGAGGTCGATGCGCTCCTCCGTGGCATCCTGAACGCGGAGGCCCGCCTGATACGGGGCGCCTATGTCAACCGTCCAGTTGGAGAACCTGACGTCCACTATCTTACCTATGACGTTGTCGCCAACCTCGGGTATGTACGGCCCCTCGAGCGGAATAACACGTATGGTGTCGCCCCTTATCTCAACGAGCCCCACGACGGTGGAGTATATCCTGTTGCCTTCCCTGAAGGTCCCTCTTCCGTTCTTAAACGGCCCCTGGGCGAGTAAAGTGCCCGGGACCACAAGTTCCCTACTCTTTACAAAAATCCGCCTCATAGTCCCTTCCTCTCTATCAGTTTAGTTACCGCCTCGCCCCTCGTGAGGGCGTTAAGTTTCTCATAAAACTCCTCCTCAATTCCTCCCGGAATCTCTATGAGGAACATCCACGAGCCGTCGCTTCCCCACTCCTCGCGCTTTATCTTTCCGAACTTCCTGACCTCTCCGTAGGCCTTTCCGACGTAATCACCGGGCACCTTCACGGCGATGACCTTCATCTCCATCTTTATCGGGAGGAGCGGCCGTATGGCCTTGATGACCCCTGGAATCTGCGCCTCGGCGTCCTTGAACAGGTCAACGTGGACGCCGGCCTCGTCCATCGCCCGGAGAATCCTGTCAACGGGGTGGGGAAAACCCGTCCTGGGGTCAACCGCGTGCCTGTGTATTACCGTCGCTATGTAGCGCCTCTTGTCCTCTATCATCTGCCGCCTCTGCTCGGCCGTCAGTTGAACGTCTCCCTTGCGGAGGATTACCTTGGCCACCTCGTAGGGGTCGCTGGTTCCGAATATCTTCTCCATCTCGTGCTCGCTGGCCTTGTCGCCCTTGTGGGCGTCCTTGAAAACGTAGGGGGTGGCGAGGACATCCTCTATCGGGACGTCCCTGCCCTCCTTGAAGTCCCTCGCGAGGTACGGGTCAACGAGTATCTCGAACGTCTCGCCGTGCGTCTTCAGACGGGCGATAACGGCTTTATCCACGCTTATGGGCATCGCCCGTCACCTCAGTAGTTCTGGTCGAGTTCGGAGTAGTCCTCTTCCCTCTCCTCGACTTCCTCTTCCCTGACCTCTTCCAGTATCTCAGAGAGGTACTTCTCGACCTCCTCCCTGGAGAGCTTCTTCCAGCGCTTCTCGTCCGTGGTTATGTAGGCGACCTCTATTCCATCCGCACTCGGCTCTTCGAGGGTCTTCGCCAGGGCCATTATCGCGAGCTTCACGGCCCCGCCCATGTCTATGTCGTCGGTGTAGTGCTCCTCGAAGATCGCCATCGCGGTGTTCCTGCCGCTGCCTATTGCCACTGCCTTCCACTCGAAGTAGGCCCCGCTCGGATCGGTCTCGTAGAGCTCAGGCTTGTCGTTCACGCCCGCCATGAGCAGGGCGGCACCGAAGGGCCTCACACCGCCGTACTGGGTGTGGGCCTGCTTGAGGTCGCAGATTTTCTTCACCAGAACGGTGAGCGGAACGGGTTCGCCGTAGGTAAGCCTGTAAACCTGGGCCTCCAGCCTGGCCCTGTCCACCAGAACGCGGGCGTCGGCTATGATGCCGCTCGGAGCGGCCGCGATGTGGTCGTCGATCTGGAAAATCTTCTCGTAGCTGCTCGGCTCGATGAGCTTGCTGGTTATCCTCTTCTCCACCGCGAGGACGACACCGTTCTTCCACTTGACGCCGACGGCGGTGGCGCCCCTCTTCACTGCCTCCCGGGCATAGTTCACCTGGAAGAGCCTTCCGTCAGGGCTGAAAACTGTAATCGCCCTGTCGTAGCCTGCCTGTGGTGGTACAAACGCCATTTTACATCACCTCTAACGGATTATCGTCACTCCTCTACACTCTTCCCGTAATTCTCGGGCGGTCTAATTAAGCTTTTCTATTCACCCTTCAGAGCCACGAGGGCCATCTTTCTCGCTATCCTGCGTGCGAACTCCAGCGGCAGAAACGCCACCAGGAAGACTATCACCGCCAGTATCAGCGAGTTCCCTCTGCCCAGCGGCTGCCATATCATCAGGAGGAACGCGATCAGCATGAGGCCGAGGCCAACGGCCAGGAACCTCTGGTAGCTTTTCTTCATAACCTCCAAGGTATCGTCCACCGCACTCACCGAGGGCTTTTTATTCCGAACCGGTTTTAAGCCTTTGGTGTTTCCGATGGAGTGCCCGTTCTGCAGCGCAAGGCCCGAGGTAATCCTCTACGAGGACGAGCTGATCAGAATTTTAATCGACTCCTACCCCGCGAACAGGGGGCACCTCCTGGTGGTTCCGAGGAGGCACGTCGAGAGCTGGTGGGAGCTGAGTGGGGAAGAAAAGGTCGCCCTGATAAGGGGCATGGAGCTGGCGATGGAGAAGCTGAGGGAGACCCTGAAGCCGGACGCCTTCAACGTGGGGATGAACCTCGGAAAGGCCGCTGGGCAGACGGTGCCCCACATCCACCTCCACGTGATTCCACGCTGGGAAGGCGACTGCGCCCACCCCCGGGGAGGGGTCAGGAAGGCGGTTCTGGACCTGGAGGACGAGAACCTGAGCCTGAAGGAGCGCTGGGTAAGGAACAGGCTGAAGAGGGAAGAAGTTGAGAAGCTCAGAGAGGCCTTCAGTCCCTGATTGGATACTTCTCCCCATTCTTCTCCAGCTTCCTCTCAACCGCCTCGTCGAGGTCTATGCCAAGCTCGTGGGCGAGGAGCGTTAGGTATATCATCACGTCAGCTATCTCGTCTGCTATGGCCTCCTTTTTGGCCCGGTCCTTCACGGCCTCGCGTATCTCCTCATCGCCCTCCCATTGGAAGTGCTCGAGCAGTTCGCCCAGCTCTACAGCGGCGGATATCGCAAGATTCTTTGGCGTGTGGTACTTAGCCCAGCCCCTCTCGTCTCGGAAGGCGACGACCCTCTTTTCAAGCTCCTGGAAGTTCATGGTACCACCTCAATAGGCGTGCGCATCGGCTTTCCTGAGAAGTTCCAGGAGCCTCAAAAACTCCTCGAGCTCCTCCCGGGAGTAGTGGTTCTCCACATCGTCTTCCGGGTCAAGCTTTGCCAGGGCATCCCTGGCTTTCAGGAGATCGTCGAGGTCCTCCTGGAGCTCAATCGCCCTCTGCGTGAACTCGTAGCTGGTGTGGGGACTTTCAAAGGCCCTCTGCTGGTTGGAAACGATGGCTATCCTCACCGTCGCTATCGTCTCGTCCAGGGTCTCCAAAAGTTCACGAACCTTCATCTTCACCACGTACCTAGTTACAGGGGGAAGTATTTAAGCCTCCCGAAAGGCTTTTACGTTGAACGAGATAAAACCCATACGGTGGTCCCGGTGGATTTCGACCTCTTCATGGAGAGGTACGGGTACAAAATCCTGCTCGGGATTTTTGGCATGATCATCCTGGGCATGTTCGCAATCATCGTCATCTGGGCATACGTGGCGTTGAAATACCTCGGCCTCTTCTTTGGGGGTCTGATAGTGGCCCTTGTCGCCGTCCGCAGCCTCGTGAACAAGAGAATACTCGACGCCCAGGCCAGGGTGTTCAGCAAGTACTTCTACGACGATAGGAAACGGAGGTAATCGGGATGGATATGGGATTGTTCATAGAACGGTACGGATACAAAATTCTCACCGTGCTCTTCGCATCCATAGTGGTCGGTATCATCAGCGTTCCGTTTCTCATCATGTTCTGGGGCTTCTCCGATTACGCACCAGTGGCCGGCGCCATCACGGTGGTCGCGTTCATCATAGGAACCCTCTTCCTCATGGTTCCCAAAGAATGGCGCTCCGAGACCATGACGAGGACCTTCTTCAGGACGCACAACGAGGTTCACTACAGCAGAAACGAGAAAAAACGCCCGTGATTTTCCGAAAATTTTTCAGCTTTTCCCGGGGTTTTTCTGGAGGTAGAGTTTTAACCCTTCGATACAAGTTTGAGCGGTGGTGATATGGAAGCGGTTAAGGCTTACCCTTCTGACTCGGCCGAACCCAAGACCAAAAAGAGGGAAAGGAAACTTCTTATGGGGAACGAGGCGATAGCCTACGGTGCCCTGGAGAGCGGCGTCGCCTTCGCCACCGGCTACCCCGGAACGCCCTCAACCGAGGTCATTGAAACGATAGCCCATCTGAAGCCGGATGTATTCGCCGAGTGGGCCCCCAACGAGAAGGTGGCATTAGAGGAAGCCGCGGGAGTTGCTTACACCGGCCTGAGAACCCTCGTCACGATGAAGTGCGTTGGCCTCAACGTTGCCGCCGACCCGCTGATGAGCCTCGCCTATTCCGGCGTTGAAGGTGGCCTCGTAATCCTCGTTGCTGACGATCCAGGGCCACACACCAGCCAGACCGAGCAGGATGACAGGTACTACGGAAAAATCTCCCTTCTGCCGGTTCTTGAGCCGGCCGATCCTCAGGAGGCCCACGATTTAATCATCTACGCCTACGAGCTGAGCGAGCGCTACAAGGTTCCGGTCATCTTCCGGACGACCACAAGGGTGAACCACACGACGAGCGACGTTGAGGTCGGCGAGTTCGTCGAGCTGGAGCGCGAGCCGAAGTTCAAGAAGGACATCGAGAGGTATGTGCGCGCGAGCATGGAGGGCAACAGGAAGAGGCACAGATGGCTCAACGAGACCCTGGCGAAGATAGAGGAGGAGTTCAACTCGATGCCCTTCAACTGGGTCGAGGGGAGCGGTAGAATCGGAATCATCGTTGAGGGAGCGCCCTACAACTACGTGCGCGAGGTTCTCCCGAAGATAGAGGGTGATTTCAAGGTTCTCAAGCTCTCAACGCCGCATCCTCTTCCGAGGAAGCTCGTCGTTGAGTTCCTCAAGGACGTGGACTTCGCAATAGTGGTTGAGGACGGCGCGCCGTTCCTCGAGGAAGAGGTCAAGATTGCCGCCTACGAGGCCGGCCTCAACGTCCCAATCTACGGCAAGAGAACCGGCCACTTCCCGCTCGAGGGCGAGCTCACTCCGAGCCTTGTGAGAAACGCACTACTGAGGCTCATCGGCGAGGAGGGGGAGACCTACGAGAAGCCGGAGGAGGTCAAATACGCCGAAAGCCTCGCCCCGAAGAGACCCCCGGTGATGTGCCCAGGCTGTCCGCACAGGGGCTCCTACAGGGCCGCGCTGGACGCTTTAAGGGACCTCAAGCTGGGCAGGTTCAGCGTCCCGATACACGGGGACATAGGCTGCTACGCCCTCTCACTACTCCCGCCGCTCGAAGCCATCTGGACCGAGTACGTGATGGGCGCCAGCATAAGCCTCGCCAACGGCCAGAGCGTGGCGCTGAACAAGAAGGTGATAGCCACCATCGGCGATTCGACGTTCTTCCACAACGGAATCCAGCCGCTGGTTGATGCGGTCTACAAGAACCTGAACGTTCTCGTTATGATACTTGACAACAGGACGACGGCGATGACCGGCCACCAGCCCCACCCCGGAACCGGCGGAAGCGAAACCGGCAGGAAGTTCAACGAGATCGACATCGAGGCCCTCGTCAAGGCTCTGGGCGTCAAGTACGTCAAGACAGTTGACCCCTACGACCTCAAAGCAACGAGGGAAGCGATAAAGGAGGCCATGCAGATTGAAGGGCCGGCGGTGATAATAGCAAAGCAGGAATGCGTCATTCCGGTCATAAGGCGCGGCGAGATAGGCGAGAAGCCGATAGTCGTCGAGGAGAAGTGCACCGGCTGCAAGGCCTGCATACTCCTGACCGGCTGTCCGGCGCTCGTTTACGAGCCGGAGACCAACAAGGTCAGGATAGACGAGCTGCTCTGCACCGGCTGCGGCGTCTGCAACCAGACGTGCCCGTTCGACGCAATAAAGTTCCCGAGCGAGCTGGACTAATACCAGCCGTAGCGCCAGCCGTCTTTCCGCTCCCTCCTTGATTTTTCTATTTCGTCGGAGACCAATGCACCCAGAAGAATCTGATAAAGAACCACTACTCCAAACCCACCTACGATTCCAATTACCTCATCCACGAAATTGAGCAGCCAGATAACGAGAACCGCAGGGACCGCGAGAATTAAAGCGCCCCTGAGAATGGCCCTCCAGTTTCCCGAATCCATGTAATCCGGCCCACCGAGATTCTCAGTAGCAAACCAGTCATGAAAGTAGTAGAAGAACTCCGTGGTTCTAATCCAGACTAAGATAACATCAAGAAGTATAACAAACGTATACAACGCTGAAGCTTCCAGCTCAACCATCAAAAGAAGTAATGAATAATAGGTTTAAAAAACTTTGTATCACTCTCTCCAAACCTCCAGCACCATGAAGCGCCTCACGAGCGGGTTCGGGTAGAGTTCCCAGCCGATTCCCTCCGTTTCCGCCTCGATTTCCCCGAAGAGACCGCCCTCGCGCGGGTCGAGGCTCTCGCCGTAGATTTCTCCGGGACGGATTTCAACTTTCATATACCTCGGCAGGCCGACGATGGCCCTGCCGTGCTCCCTCGCGTAGTCAATCGCCCATTTGGCTGTGTAGAGACCCGAGTAAATCTCCGCTATTCTAACCGGGACGCTGGACTTGCCGATGGCGACTATCTCTATCCCCGTTTCCTCCCAGAACTTCTTCGCCAGGGGCTGAAGGTCTTTAGCGAGGTCCTTCCACACTTCCTTTCCGCGGTCGGTTATCGTCAGCGCATCTATCGTCGGCTCGTCGAGCTTCCGCACCTCGATTCCACCTATCGTCGAGTCGAGGTGTATCACGTCGGGCTTGACCTCCCTCGCGAGTTCAACGGCCAGAAAAGCCTCGTCCCTTACCGCCTGCCTGCCGCTCATATCGTAGTTGAACGGATCCGCGTAGCGAACCACGCTCAGCGCCGCGGTCCTGTAGGGCTTCTCAACGAGCACCGCCGCCGTCGCTATCAGGCCAACGGGCGCATAGTCCCCCGTGAGCAGTGCGCCACCAGTGTCAGCTGCAACGATCTTCATGGAAACCACCGTTAACGGGTAATTACCAATATACTCCCCACGACAAAGTATATCATGGTGATAGCATTGAGTGACTCGGTTAATGTAGTTTATGAAACTTTGGGTCGTTACATTGATGACCTCTGCGGTTCTATCTACCTGGGAACGGCACGGGGAAAGGCTGTTTTCTACGGCGAGGTGGCCCATCCCCTGACGCCAACGGAAGACCCGCTTCCGTTCATGAACATCTTCTACTCCCACGGATTCATCGAGATAACGGCGGTATGGGGTCGAATGGATAAGGGCGCATTTATGGTGAGGATGGTGCCCTCGAGAATCGACGTCGACCGAATCACGGGCGTCATAGAGATAACGTTCCACCCTGCGGACGGCGGCACGGTGGTGGTCACTCTCCACGGAAACCCCGGACTGGCGGAGACACTCAGGGATGCCGCGAGGGCGTGCCTGAAGGAGGAAGGAAATGGGGAAGGCAAGCTCCTGTCGTCGATGGGTCAGCCGCTGAACCTCATCACCCCTCAGGACTCGGCAAAGTCATCATTCCCCTGAGCCTCTCAACGTCCTCCCTTAAAGCGGTTATCGTTGCTTCATCAACGTGGGTTGCCCCAGCGTAGCGCGCTATGATATCATAAACCTCGGGGTACCTGCTCCTCAGCACCCCCACGAGCTGATCCGCAGGGAGGAGTATCCCCATATCGCGGTATATCAGGTATGCCCCAATCGCGTACAGGGCGTCCATATAGGCCCCATGCGCCATTTGAAAGCGTTTTTCTCCGGCATAATGCTCAGCACGGGTTATATAGGCTGAAACCTTCTCTGCAAGCTCCTTTTCCATTCGCTTCACCACACAGGGTTTATAAGGGGGAGGCTAATAAACCTGTCGAGGGACTATGCGGGCCGAAATAATCGCCTGGACGGCGGCGGTTCTCATAATAACGTATCTCGCGTGGGAAACGGTTAGCCCCCTGATCACCCCGATATTCTTTGGTATCGTCCTCGCCTACGCCGCATACCCAATCCACCGCCGGCTGAGTGGCAGGATAGGAAGGAAGAAATCCGCCGCGGCCCTCACCGTTGGAACCGTCGGCCTGGGAGGCGCGGTGACCTTCGAGCTGCTGCTGATATCCGTCAAGGTAGCGTCCTCCTTCTACGAGGGCATCGTCGAGTTCTTTGACTGGCTGATGAGCCAGCCCCTTCCACCGGAGGTTCTGGCCTTCCTCGAGCGCTTCTCGGACCAGCTCATACCCAGGGTCTCGGAGTACATATCCCACGAGACCCTCTCACTCCCCCTCTACATCCTCCAGCTCCTGGTCTTCCTGCTCACGTTCTACTATTCCCTCGCATACGCCGAGGAGATTTCAAAGCAGATTCACCTGTCCCTCCCGAGAAAGAACCGCGAACTGGGCGAGAGAATCCTCGAAAGCCTAAACAAGACCCTCGGAGCGCTGGTGAGGGCCTGGCTGGTTTTGAACGTCATAAAAGGTGTTCTGATGACGTTTGGTTTTCTCCTGTTCGGTGTTTCGGACCTCTACACAGCGATAGTGGCGGGCTTCCTGACGTTCCTGTTCAGCTTCATACCCCTCTTCGAGGGCTGGATGATATGGCTCATCGCAGCCGCGTACTTCGCCATGAACGGGGCGTACTTCCACGCGGCGGGGATAGCACTCTACGGCTTCTTCCTTGTTTCCCCGATGCCGGACTACACGATAAGGCCGATGATGGTGGCCAAGGACACGGATCTCGACGAGACCCTTGTCTTCATAGGAATGATAGGCGGAACGTGGGCCATGGGGGTGAAGGGCCTCATAATAGGTCCTATCGTGCTCAACCTTCTCCTGGTTCTCCTGAAAGAATGGAAGAGGGTTATATCAGGTAGAGAACCTTCACGCCGGCCCTCTCCATCTCCCCCAAAGCCCGCTCCTCATCCTCAGGCTTAATGCCCTTCACTGCGTCGCGGAGGAGGTAGGTCTCGAAGCCGTTCTTAACCGCATCGAGGGCCGTTGCCTTAACGCAGTACTCCGTAGCGACGCCGCAGACGTAAACCCTCCTTACCCCGTTTCTCTTCAGTATCTCCGCCAGGTTCGTCCCCTCGAATCCCGAATAGGCCTCCTTATCGGGCTCCGTGGCCTTTGAGATTATCACAGCATCGGCGGGGAGTTCAACGACGAACTCCGCCCCGGGAGTGTTTTGAACGCAGTGCCTCGGCCACGGGCCGCCCTGCTCCCTAAAGCTGACGTGGTTCTCGGGATGCCAGTCGCGCGTGGCAACTATCAAAGCCCCCCTCTTCCTGAACTCCTCGATGTAGCGGTTGCACCGGGGTATTATCCTGTCTCCCTCTGGAACCGGCAGGGCTCCCCCTGGCATGAAATCCCTCTGCATGTCAACAACGATGAGCGCCTCCTCGGGCATGACATCACCCCAAAATAGAATTCGGCGGGATCGTTAAAACGGTTTGCGGAATAGAAGGAAAAAGCCCTCACAGCTCGAGCCGGTCTTTAAAGCGCGACATGTCAACGCCCTTGTCCATGCCGAAGAGATACGCCAGAACCCTCTCGTCGAGGTCGCCGTAGCGCTCGCGCATGGATTTGATGCCCTCAAGAACCTCCTCCCCCTCCCAGCCGAGGGACTCTGCTATGTAAGATACCATCTCGTTAAAGAGATCCTCCTCGGCCTCTTCCTCCGCGAGCAGGGCTTTGTTGACCACCAGAACCCCTTCCCGTTCCTCAAGGAGTCCCTCCTCCAGAGACTTCGCTATGAGCTCCTTCGCGGCCTTCACGTCCATCAGGCGGAGGCTGAAGGCCAGTATCCCCACGAGCTCGCTCCGGGTGAACTCAGCAGAGCCCTTATATTCAACCGCGCGTTTTATCGGGTGCACGCAACCACCTAACTTTTTTAGGGCTAGGAAATAAATAAACCTTTGCATAACTCCGTTAGATGTTTAAGCACCCGCGAGAACTCTAAACGGTGATGCCGATGGAGCGGAGGACTCACAGGCTGACCTCTGAAAAATTGGTTGGAAAACCCGTGAAAATTGAGAAGGATTACGCGGAAGTCATCTTGGAGACCACCAAAGAGATGGCAGTTGATGAATACGGCCTCGTTCACGGCGGCTTCACCTTTGGCCTAGCTGACTACGCGGCAATGCTCGCGGTAAACGAGCCGACGGTCGTCCTCGGAAAGGCCGAGGCCAAGTTCCTGAAGCCAGTTAAGGTTGGTGAAAAGCTAACGGCCAAGGCAGAGGTAATCGAAGGGTCTGGAGGGGGTGTGGGGGACGGAACGTCCCCCCGGAGGAAGAAGATAGTAAAGGCCGAGGTCTTCAACGAAAAGAACGAGAAAGTCTTTGAAGGGACTTTTCACTGCTACATATTGGATAGACACGTTCTTTTATAATGGAAATTTTAAGTCAGCTATTTCTTCCTACGCTTTTTCTCCCTCAAAGTCCTATGTGCTTTTATGGCCTCCTTGTCCTTCTTAGGCCCCAGTCCCAAGATACGGCGTATTAAACTAGGCTTATGCGCTTTTGCTATATGCGTCTCCAGACCCCTCCGAGTTTTAAACCACCTACCACAGTATGGACACTCTGGCATTTCTAATCACCTTAAACAAATTCTCACCAGCAATTTTTTAAATTTTTGGATTACATTATTATTCAACAAAATAATAATTTAGAATATTTGAGAAAACTTTAAATCCATGATATCGTATTCCGATATCGGTGTTCGATATGAGGTACCGGGACTTCCTAACGCTACACGTCCTCCATCACGCGAGTGAAGAACCCGTCACAGGTTCATTCCTGATGGAAGAGCTCAGGAGACACGGTTACAGCATCAGCCCCGGGACGATGTATCCCCTTCTCCACTCCCTCGAAAGGGAAGGCCTCCTGAGGAGCCACTGGGAGGTCCGAGGCGGGAGACGGGTTAGGGTCTACGAGATAACGGAAATCGGCCAAAGAACCCTCGACGAGGGCAAGGAAAGGCTGAGGGAACTCTGTCTCGAACTGCTGGGGGAATGAGGAATGGAGGAAAGGGAAAAGAAGATATTCGGAATAAGCTGGAACGTCTTCCTGCTCGGGATAGTCAGCTTCCTGAACGACATGAGCAGCGAGATGATAGCGCCGATAATGCCGAGCTACCTCATGGAGGTTCTCGACGCCGGAAAGCTGCTCAGCGGCTCCGTCATGGGCGCGATAGAGAGCATGAGCTCGCTGTTCAAGGTGGCCTTCGGCTACGTGAGCGATAAGTTCCGGAAGCGGAAGGCCTTCGTCTTCGCCGGTTACGCCCTCTCAACCATCGCCAAAGGTGCCCTGGGGTTCACCCGCTACTGGTGGGACTTCCTCCTCCTGCGCGCGGTGGACAGGATAGGGAAGGGTGTAAGAACCGCCCCCAGGGATGCGCTGATAGCGGAATCGAGCGAGAAGGGAAAAACGGGAAAGTCCTTCGGCTTCCACAGGATGATGGACACCCTCGGAGCCGTCGCCGGTCCGCTCGTTGCAATAGGCCTCATAGAGCTCCTCAAGAACCTTCCCTCCGAGACGATGTACCGCTACATCTTCCTGCTCTCCGCGGTTCCCGGGGCGATATCGCTCTTCGTGATAATCCTCTTCGTGAAGGACAGGGGCAGTGAGGTCAAGAGGAAGATCAAGGGCATCTCAACACTGAAGAACAGGAATCTGCAGCTCTTCCTAGCGGTGGTGGCTATAGGTGCCCTCGGAAGGTACAGCTACGCCTTCACGATGTGGAAGGCACAGGAGCTCGGCTACACGGTGGTCCAGAGCATAGCCTTCTACGCGCTCTTCAACCTGATCTACGCCCTCTCCGCTTATCCCCTCGGAGTTTACTCCGATACCTTCGGCAAGAAGAGGATGATAACCCTGGGCTTTGGCGTTGCAGCTTTAGCGGCTTTGGCTTTCGCCTACGCGAGGAACTTCTACACGCTCATAGCGGCCTTCGTGCTCTACGGGATTTACATCGCCATCGAGGACACCATCCCACGGGCCTACATGGCTGACCTGGCGAGGGAATACGAGAAGGGCACGATAATAGGGGCTTACCACACGGTCTTTGGCGTCTTCGTCTTTCCGGCGTCGGCAATAGCCGGCTGGCTCTGGGGTAGCTACTCCCTAGCCTACGCCTTCACCTTCGCGGCGGCTATGAACCTCGTTGCCATGGTCCTAATGACCTTCGTGAGGGAGCAGTGACCCTCTTCTTCGCTTTTCTTTCCAAACCCAGAGGAGTCAGAGGGAGTCAACAAAAGGGATAAAATCAAGCGCCGAGCTTCTCAAGCTCCTCGTCGCCTATAATGAGGGGCCTTTCAGCCTCGATAACGTAACTGAACTCCCATTTAACCTCTCCACGGTTCATGGCCTCGGCGTAGCGTTTGGCCTTCTCCTCGGCCTCCTCAACGCTCGAGGCTTCAACGAGCCTCCTGACGTACCACTTCCTGTCACCAAAGCGAAGCTTGAACTCCGCCATGTACATGGGCATCACCGTAGAGAATTGGGAGGGAGGTATAAAAATCTAAGGCTCCATCGCCCGGTAAACACCGCCCTCATTGACGGCCTCAAATATCTTCCCGCCTTCCTTCGTTTTCAGCTCGACGATCACGGCAGAGGGCTCGCGCTCGACCTCTTCCTCCACATTCCTGGTGCTGAGAACCTGGATAAAGGCATCTCCAAGCCTCTCGAACTCAAAAACCAGGGCATCGCCCTCCCAGCGGTGGCCCCGGTAAGAAACGCCGCCCATTCTGAAGGTAACCTCAAGAACGATTTTCATCAACATTCCTCCAAACATTGCTCATTAATCCCTCGGTAGGCGATGTTAAAAAGGTTGGCATTGAAAGAAAAGGAAAGCGCTTTCAACCAGTCTTCTTCAGCTTGACGACCTGCTTGGCGAACTCTTCAAGAACCTCCTTGCGCATGCCCTCGAAGAACTTTATCGAGCCGGCGTAGCTGTGGCCGCCGCCCTCTATCCCCGCGCTCGGCAGGGCCTCCTGGAGCTTTGGAATTATCTCGTTCAGGTCGAAGCTGTACGCCGCCATTCCGTCCGCAGCCCTGACCACCGCGAAGTCCGGACCGTAGGCGAGAGTTAGAATCGGTGCATCCTCGCCGTACTTCTCCTTGAAGTGGTCGTGTATAAGGCCGGAGAGCTTGCCGGGGCTTGGATAGGAGAACTTCGGGGCGAAGAGCTCGATGTCTATCGTGTTGAACCTTATCCCGTTCGGCAGGACGACGCTCTTGACGTGCGGCAGCGAGGCCCTCAAAGCCTTCTCCTGCTTCTCCTTGACCTCAGGGTAGATAGCGTTGATGAGCTCGCGGTGTCTCTGGAGGTTGCCCGTGAGGAGGAGTATCTCGTCTATTATCCCGTGCCCGTCCATGAACTTCCAGAAGTAGGCCTCGTGGTCTATCACCTCTGCTATCTTCTTGAGGTCCTCCTCGTCGAGGCCTTTAGCTTTCTTCGCTATCTCGAGGTACTGGTAGAACTCCGGAGCCTTGCTCCTGTCACCGGTTCCCGCTATGGCGGGCAGGTGCTTTATCTTGTCCTCAACGTCCGGATTGATGAAGCGCGCCACTTCCGTTGCCAGCATTCCCGCCGTCAGCTCATAGTAGCCGCGCTTTATGTGGTGGGGATTGACATGCACATCGACGTAATCATCAACCTTCGCCCTGTCCTCGCTCACCCACTCGCGCGGGTCGTGGTGGTCTATGACCACTATCGGAACGCCGAAGGCCCTTATGCGCTTGTAGGCAGGAATGTCCTCGCTCGTTCCGCCGTTGTCCACTATTACGAGGAGCGGGAGAGGATCGCCGAACTTCTCGTGGTCCTCTACCATGAAGATGATGTCCTTCAGCACGTCCTCCAGCTCGTAGAAGGGGGCCCTGCTCGGCCTGCGCTTGAAGAGCTTCCACCTCGCGCCGGAATCAGGCGAAACCTGCTCGATAAGGGGCACTATTGCGTATTCCAAAGCCAGGCCTGAAGTGTAGCCGTCGGCATCGGAGTGGTGCCTCAGGAGTATCGGCCTGCCCTCCAGGATGGCCCTGCGTATCATGAAGGCGGCCTTCATTATCCTCGGCTTGAGCTTCTCGAGAACCTCGCTCTGGACGAGGAAGCCAACATCCTGGGGCTGGGCGCGCCTGTCGAGCTCCTCCTCTATGCGCCTCTTGACCTCGGCCGCCTCCGGCCCCCAGAGCCTCGCCATGTCGCTGGTCTCGATCTGAATCTCGCCGGAGTGGAAGGCTATCTTTCCGATTATCTCCACGATGTCCCCGACGTTTATGTTGGGGTATGCCCTAACCCCAGGGGCCTCAAAAGCCGCGGCCCAGGTTATACCCGTCCCGTCGGTTATCGTGAAGACAGTCGGCCCGCCGGTAACCTGTATCTGGGTGACCTTGCCGCGAAGCCTGACCGTCTGGCCCGCCATGTCCTTGCGGAGGTCGCCGATGAGCGTTATCGGGAGCTCCTTCCTGACGACTACCTCCTTGTAGTGCTTGAGGGCGGACTCTATGAAGTCCACTTCACCCCTGTCGGGCTTTACATCGAGAACCTGAACCAGTATCTCGTCCCCCGGCTTGTACTCCCTGCCGCCGAGGAGGTCCTTCCTCCGTATAAGGCCCCTGACGTGTGGATTGAGTTTGACGAAGACGCCAAAGCGCTCAACACGGTCGATTGTACCCTTGTAAACGCTCCCAATCTCAATATCCTCAAGGTCGCAGGTCTTGTCGAGAACGTAGACGACCTTGTACTTGCGCATGCAGTCCGGGCAGACCCAGGTTGTTTCCATACCCGGCTCCCAGGGTCCCTTCACCTTGCCGCAGATGTCGCAGGCCAGGACTCGGCCGGTCCCACCGCAGGTCGGGCAGGTGTCGTAAACCGGCACTACCCCCTTCCCGTGGCACTCTGGACAGGGTATCTCGTCAACCTCATCCTCAACGCCTATGTAGTCGAGGTTGCGATAGCCCTTCAGCTTCTCCCCAACCTTGAAATCGGCAGGAACGTAACCCCAGCCCTCACAAACGGGGCACTCCTTCTCGCCAGCCTTAATCTTCCCGGTTCCGTGGCACTCGGGACAGTCCTTAACCACCATGAGCATCACCCTAGAAATCTCTCGTCTGAGAGACCTAGGCCGACGGTGGCTTATAACCTTTTGTCTCCGCCCCGCCGAAGAAGCCCCAGAACACCACCATCGAGAGGCTGTACAGGAAGGCGGTTATCAGGAACGGCCAGACCAACGACATGTCGAAGAGAACGCCGCCCACGTACTGGCCCACCCCGAAGGTAGCCGTCCAGGCCAGGCTGTTAAGCGCCATCGCGGTGGAGCGCTCCTCTTCCTCGAAGAACCCCATCATGAAGGAGTTCCATATCGGGTTGACTATGTTCATCAGTATCGTCCTGAGGATGTATATGACCGCAGCAACAGGGAAGGCCGGCGAGAAAGGAAGGGCGCCTATGAGGAGGCTCGCCGTCCCGTTGAAGGAGACGATGGTCTTAACGCTGCCGAACCTGTCGGCTATCATGGGCAGCAGGAACATCCCGATCCCCATTATGAACTGCTGGAAGGCGAAGAGCCAGCCGATGCTCTCCAGGCTCGTCCCAAAGCGCTGGTTGAACCAGAGCCCCATGTAGGGAATCGCTATCCCTGCACCCAGACCTATCAGCGCCCCGGGAAGGGCGAAGCGGCCTATCCTGACGAGGAGACTCCTGTCGAGGTTCAGCCCGCGGGAGTGCCTCTCAAGCACGGGCCTGACGAAGAGAACTATCGCGAACCGAATGGGTATGACCACGAGAACCAGGGAGAACACCCCTCCATAGCTCAGCCAGCGCGAGAGAAAGCCAGCGACGAGTATTCCGAGGGCGGAGGCTATCGTGCCGATTCCTGAGGAGAGGCTGAACAGGTAGTGCCTCTTCCCGTCCTCCACCTCCCCGCTGAGCAGCGCCATGAATGATGGAGACTCCAGCGCCATGCCTATCCCTATCAGGACGCCACCCAAGGCGAGCATCCAGAGGGTCGGGTGGAGAACCTGAACGAGCCTCCCGAGGAACATCATGCTCACTCCAAGGAGGACGGTTCTCTTGTAGCCCACCCTCGCACCGAATGGGCCCGAGAACAGCAGAACCGCCGCCTGGGCCAGCGTTGAGAGCGAGAAGACCACACCTATGTTGGTGTAGTCGAAGCCGAGCGATTTGAGGTAGAACGGGAAGATAAACCAGGCTATGTTGCCCCCAAAGGCGGAGGCGAATGAGTAGGCAACGAGCAGCCATGCGTCCCTTCCGAACCCGCGGTAGTTCTGCAGTGACATGAACGTTTAGATGTACATTTTAGTATATAAACCTAACCAACCGAAAAGTTTATTAGTAAAACCGGGGATTACTCACCGTTTAAATTGGAAAATACGGCGATCTCTAAGCTTGAATAAAAAGTGTAAAATCTGGAAATAAGGATAAAATAAGGTTTCACATTTCTTCCATAAACTCGTTCACGGCCTTTCTGGTTTCCGCGTACGTCCTGCCCGCGAGTATTATGACCTTGTAGCTGGGATTGCTCGGGTTGTCAAGCACCTTCACAACGTAGCCCTTCTCCATGACTTCATCCTTGATAGCCCGGATTGTGGCCTCTCCGTAGGCCTTCTCCAGCAGCGCCCATGCCCTGTTGCTAACCCAACCGCCAACTATGATGACGTTTCTATCCGAGGGCAGGCTCAGAAGCCCGGTATCGTTAACGATGAACGAGTAAACGTTCTCAGTGGCCTGAACAGTGGGGGCAGTTATGGAGACCTGTCTGGACACCGAAACGGAGCGCACGAAGCGGTAGCCTTCCACACCAGTAACGGTGCCCTTATCGTTCCTCGTGAAGACGGGGGCCAGCTCAAGGCCCCAGCCGGTCGGAAGTTTAAGGGCCTCCCCAGGCCCAACAAAAACCCTCGGAAACGCCTGGAGACTTGCGTTCACGTGGAGATAAACCGTATAGAGGCCGGTATCCGGATCGATGTCCCAGACCCACTGGCCCGTGTAAACGTCACCATCCTGATACTGCTTGACTTTTTCGTAGTATTCATAATCACACGTAACCATCTGGGCGTTGTTTATACCCACGAAAAAGTCCGTCGGGGTAAACAGGAAAACCTTCCTGGCGCCGCCTTTCAGGAGCTCATTGAGCCTGGAGGTGGGATATGCATCATACTCCTCGAAGTCCTCCGCCCCGCTGGAGTCGACGTACATCACATAGTACTTATCCTTGGTCATGGTCTTCTGCTTGACGACGCCGCTGGGATAGGTGAGGTCAACGAGCATCTTGGAAACCTGCAGGTTTATGTCTACGAACTTTATGCTCCACCCGCCAGCAGAGACGGACTCACCGAGGGACTTGGATTCAGAATCAACCCTACTGTAGGCGTAGAAGTACATCGTGTCCTTCCCGTCAACGGTCGTGGAAACGATCTCGTAATCGCCGCCGATATCGAGGGGGGTTGTGTTCTCGTTGAAGATTATCTTCACGCTGCCATCGTGGAACTCAACCGTACCTCTCGTCGAGTTGAAGTTAACACGAGAGAAATCCACCTGAACGACCACAGCATGTCCCACGGGTTCATCGCTGACGTTAACGCCGACGTCCGGCATATCTCTGGAACTGAGCTTGTATGTCTGGTTTTCATCCGGGATAAGTACACTGTGGTACTCAACGGGAACAGAAACTGTCTTTGTGTAAGTCCCTGGAGAAATCCCTTGAAGAACGAGAAAAGCACCGAGTCTTGAACCTGTTATAGCGTCCTCACCTATATGGAGGGGGGTTCCATTGACTATCTTGGTGGTCGGGAGGACTATAACAGTGTTCGAAGAGTTGATCCCTGTAATCGCTGCGTTAATCGGTGTAAGGAGCAAGCCCAGAACCATCAGGCCCATAAACAGAACCAAAGCCCTTTTCATCGCTTATCACCGATTTAAAGTGCATCTCAACCTTTATAACCTTTCCCCGGAAGTTACTTCTGCGATGATGAGTGAATCCAATGCTGACCGGATGATGAACCCCGAACCTGAGCACGAGATTGATAACGAAGGGCGAACTGGAATGGAGAGACGTCTTGAAGAACTGTACTTCACCATTGAAGAGTTGAAAAGAGAGAACGAGATGAGAAAAGCCCCGGACAAGCTCGGCTGGGACGACATAGCCCAGGAGATAGTGGGAGCAGTTACCTTCGCCCTCCCGTTCCTCTTCACTGCGGAGCTGTGGGACATAGCTAAGGACATCTCCGTTGAACGCTCAATCGCGGTACTCTTCATGACCCTCGGCGTTGCGTACCTCTTCATAGCCAAATCCCGGATAGGGAACCTGAAGAGGGAGGAACTCTTCCACATCCCCAAGCGGCTCCTGACTGTCACTGGAATAGCCTACCTAATCTCGGCCGTTCTGATATACGTGTACGGAATCAACAGCCTGGCCGACTTCACCCCCGGCCAGTACATCAACGCGACCATACTTATAAGCACCTTCGCGGTGATAGGTGCCATAACCGTTGACATGGTGAAGTAAATGAGGGTAATAACAGGAGACAGGTTCGAGGCCTTCGCAGATGAGAAAGCCATTCTATTCCCAGAATACAGGAAAAACCGCGATGAATTAATCGACTTCGTTGATTCCCTGGCAGGGGAGGAGACAGTCGTTACGGCGAGTCTTGAGCTCATCGATTTAATCGCCTGGAAGTTCAGGCGGGGCGAGGAGAACGTCCTCATATACTCCGACACGGGGAAGAGCCTCACAATGAAGGAGGTCTACGAGCTGAGGAAATACCTCGATTTCGACGTCCGCGGCGGTTTTTCTGGGGAGAAGGCGAGGTCAAGCGTCCTCTTCGTCGAGGGGAAGACCGACTCCAAGTTCTTCAAGGCGGTCTTCAAGAAGCTCTTCGAGTTCAAGGAGAGCAGGGAGGCCCCATACAGCCTGCGGTTCATCGAAAGGGTCTTTGAGCGCGACAACTTCGACCTGCTGAAGCGCGAGGAGGACGAGTACTATCTCGCGGTGCTGCCGAGTGAGGGCAACTCCGGGGTGATAAGGAACCTCGGCAACTTCCTCAGGGCGATGGACGTCTTCAACTTCACCGTAGAGAGGCTTGGAGTCGCCATCGACATCGATGAGGACAGAGACGCCGCCCTGGCCTCGATAACCGGAAAACTCTCCGGCTTCAGGCACAGGAAAACACCCCTCGGCTACCTCGTCGGGAAAACCGAGGTGGTTCCGCTGATAATCGGCCTGCCCTTTGAGGACGAGCTGATAGAGTGGAAGAAGCCGACCGTCGAGGATTTGATGCTCCACCTCATAGAGAGAGAAGGGCTCCTTGAGAGGATAAAGCCGGGCCTCAGAGCTCTCAACGAGAGCCTCGGGAGGAAGCTCAAGCCCAAGGAAGTCATGTACCTGGCGTTGTCGGCTTACGGCCACTGGGGCAACCTGGAGGGCTTCTACGAGCTCTTCGTCATGCGCTCACGCTTCAGAAACCTCAAGGCGGTTCTAAGGGATGCCGGGCTTATGGAGAGCTTAGCCTACCTGGCCGGGAGGGAGAGGGGGCGTTGAGTTTTTATCCTCCGAGGGGAATCCAGACCGGTGGTGGATATGAAGCTCGTTTCATTCGACGTCTGGAACACACTCCTGGACATCAACGTCATGCTCGATGCGATGGCCGTCGAGCTCTCCAAGCTGATGGGGGCATGCATAATAGACGTCGTCGAGGGGATGATGCTCTCCCGCGAGAGGATAAAGCGCATGAGGGCCCAGACGGCTGGAGACCCATCTCGGGCCCTCGAAGAGAGCCAGGAGATGCTCGCGGAGCTTTTGGGCACGGACGTCGAACTCGTCAAGAGGGCCGCTGCCAGGGCAACTCTCAACGTTGGCGATGAAATACTCCTCCCCGGGGCAAAGGAAGCCCTTGAGGGTGTTAATAGAAAGGGCCTGAAAGTTACCGTGACGGGCAACGTGATGTTCTGGCCGGGTTCATACACCAGACTTCTGCTGGAGCGCTTCGGGCTCATGAACTTCATAGACAAGGCCTTCTTCGCCGACGAGATTCTGGCTTACAAGCCGATGCCTGAGATGTTCAGAAAACCGCTGGAGGTCTTTGGAGTCGAGCCAGACGAGGCGATTCACATAGGCGACACCTACGCGGAGGACTTTGAGGGGGCGCTGAGAACCGGCATGTGGGCGGTCTGGATAAATCCCGAGGCAGAGGAGGTCAGGAAAATCCACGAGAGGGGCTTTGAGGTTCCCGACGTTGAGGGGATTCTGGAGGTGCTGGGGAGGATAGAAAAGGAGGGCTAGCGAAGGAGTCTGGCATTTACATAATTTTTGGCGGCCAGATACTGTTTCTCATCCGCAGTCAGAAAATCCGCCTTCAGTGCCTCGGCCAGGGCTATGTAAAGGGCATCGTAGATGGTAATGTTCTCACCCAATGCTATTTCCAGCCCCCTCTCGAAGAAGTTTTGCGCCTCAAACGTAAGCATGCCCTCCCCGATGAGCTTGAGGACGGTTATAAGGTTCCTGCCGGCCTCTTCGGTG
This sequence comes from Thermococcus sp. 4557, assembly GCF_000221185.1. Classification (NCBI taxonomy): domain Archaea; kingdom Methanobacteriati; phylum Methanobacteriota; class Thermococci; order Thermococcales; family Thermococcaceae; genus Thermococcus; species Thermococcus sp. 4557. The sequence goes on from NC_015865.1 coordinate 988,260, forward strand.
GCTCTACCCCTCCTAATGGCCTTCCATATAGCGTTCGTTCCTTCAACGAAGGCATAGTCCAGCGTCGCCGTGCTGGAATCGATTTCAATCTCCTCCCAGCCCGGTTCCTTGAGGAGAACCCTGACGAGAACCGAGGCATCAACGACTATCACGGTCCTCCCTCACGGACTTCGCTGCAAACCCCTTCTCAACAGAAACCGGCGTGCGTTTGAGTATCTCCATGGCCTCTTTTAGCTTCTTTCTCCGTTCTTCCTCGTCTATGCGCCTTCTTATGAACTCTCTGATTTCCTCGCTCCAGTTTATGTCAAGCTCCTTCATCTTGAGCTTCAACTCATCGGGAACGCGGACAGTAACGATGGCCATGTAATACACCTCGAAATACAGTTTGAAATACAGAGATAAAAAGGTTTTCGAAGGGGATCACTTCTTCCCCTTCGGCTTAAGCCATGCGCCGAGGCCGACCTGCCTCGTTTTCTGATAGCGTAGATCCTCCTTCTTGTAGCCGAAGGCCTTCAGAATCCTCTCCACGGCCGGCAGGACCTGGTTTTCGATGTAGTATTCTGCGTCATAGCGGTGCTTCGTCGGGTCGAACTCGTCGAACGGAATCGCCCTGTCGCCTATCCTTCCGGAGCCCTTGAGGACGATGTAGCTTATCACCGTGCCGGGGCGTATCTTTATTCCCCTCGCCGCGAGGCGCTTCGCTATGGCCACGTGCGGACCGGTGGCCTTGTAATCCTTCAGCTCCCTGGTAATCTGCTCGTGAATGACCAGCTTCTCCGGCGGAACCTCGTACCTGCTCAGCTTCTCGGTAACGTCCTTGACTATCCTGACGGCCTCCTCGACGTCACCGTGCCTCAGTATGGCCTCCAAAACCCTCGCCTGGGTCTCCTTGGCTATCTCGCTCCAGTCGCGCCGGACGATCTCAAGCCCGCGCGTGGTTATCTTGCCCTCCTCGTCTATGACAGCGTACTTCTTCTTCGTCACGAAGAATCCCCTGACGTAGAAGCCCTCGTATTCGAGTTCAAGCAGACCTGGTAGTTTGGCGTTTATGTATTTTAAAAACACCATTGCCTTTTTCCTGACTGTTTCTGCGTCCATTCCAGGAATAGTGGCATGGAGACCGTCCGTATCGGCATAGAGGACTTTAAAGCCGAATTTTTCCTCAAGTTCCCTGATGACCATCTCGATGTAGTCCCTGCCCCATGCCGTAACGCTCTCGGCGCACTCCTTGCAGTACCAGCGGGCACGTGCGTAGGCGTAGTAGCCGTAATAGCTGTTGGCAAGAATCTTGATAGCTCGTTGCCTGTAATCGAGGAGCTTCTTCTCCAGCGGGTCTATCGTTGTCTTCATTTTCTTCTTTATCTTCTGCCTCTCGTCGAGAAGGGAACCCAAAAGGCTCGGTATGAAGCCCGGGAAGTCCTTACAGAACCTGTGGCCGACCTGTGGGGCGGTGTCGTACTCCTTACAGCCCTCGCGGTTTAGAGTGTCCGGCGAGACGTTGTGGGTGATGATGATCGAGGGATACAGGCTGCGGAAGTCTAAGTAGACTATGTTGTCCCACAGTCCACGCTCCGGCTCCTTAACGTAGCCGCCGGCGTAGCCCCCGCGCCGTCTCGCAAGTTCCCGCTCGTCGGGCTTGTTTGGGGCGAGCTCGTTCCTCTCGTAGGCCTTCCTCAGGAGGAACCACTCCACGAGGTTGCCGGTGCTTGATCGGGAGACGTCCCAGAGGCTCTGGCCGATTAAACGGGAGAGCTGGGCCTCCATCGGGAAGAACTCTCTCCCCAGCTCATAGGTCACCTTCGCGTCCTCCATGGAGTAGCGCGCGACCCTCTCAAGCCCCTCGCCGGTCTCCCAGGCCCTGGTTATCTCCTCCGGGTAGACCTTCTCCTTCGGCTTTCCAAAGACTGCCTCGTAAACCGCCTCAAGGGTGTAGGTTGGAAGGTTTATCGTCCTCCTTATGACTGGGTAGAGGTCAAAGTGAATCCTCCCCTTCACCTCGACCGCAAACCTGTCCCCCATGCGCTGGATTTTGGGCTCGCTCCCATCTCTCCCGAGAGTGAACTTTATCCCAAGCTTCTCACACCGCTTCTTGAGGTAGGCGAAGTCAAAGTTGTCGCCGTTGTAGGTTATGAGCACGTCGGGGTCCTTCTCCTTAACAACCTTGAGGAAGCGCTTTATCATCTCCTTCTCGGTGGAGACGACGTCAACGTAGGGGAGGTCTATCTTTTTCCACGTTATGACCCTCGCCTCGCCCTCGTCGGCGTAGCTTATCATGAGGATCGGCCCTGTTCCGAACTCCTCGCCCTCGTGATAGAGAGTCTCGATGTCGAAGGAGAGCAGCTTGAGCTCCTCGTCGCCCTCCATCGGAATCAGGCCCTTGTCTATGAGGTAGCGCTTGGCGAAGGGTATGTCGTACTCGTAGATGTCAACGACGGCAGGATGCCTTCGTATCTCGTCCCTTATCGCCGGGACGTCCTGGGGGTGGGTAAAGTAGAGAACCCAGACCTCCACAGGCCTGCCGAGGAACTTCTTCTTAACCTTCTCGGCGCGCTTCACCTTAACGACCCTGCCGTGGCGCCCGGCGGTTATCTTCTTAACGTCCTCTATGGCAGAATCGTCCTTCAGAAGGGCATAGATGTAAGGCTCAAAGTTCCTGTCATATTCTATCTTGAACTCGCCGTTCTCCTTCTTGAATATCCTTATGACGGGCTTCCCATCCTCTGTGATGTAGTCGGTATCGAGGATCATAACCAACACCTGTGGGATTATCGAACTGGAGACTAATAAACTTCGCCATGCTTAAAAGAGAGGGGAAACGGAAAAGGGGCAATCACGGTGTCTCAACCTTTTGAATAAGGTCGCCACATTTCTGCTGAAGCTCGGCGTTAGCTTTCAAGAGCTCTTCACTGGGATAGTTGCCGTTCTCTCGCCACTCCGTTGCAAAGTCGTGGATCAGGTTTAATCCTTCGCGGACGGCAGAGACGTTGGCGGTTCCATTGAGAAAAGCTGTTCTTGATGCGTTCAGAAACTCTATGCACTGTCCCGTGTCAGCCATCTCAAGAACCGAATCGTTGAACGTATCCATTCGAAGGTAACTCTCTGTCTCAAGAAGGTGGTTGAGGAGCCTTAGAAAGTCCCATTCGAGCTCAACTGTGGAAAGGTTGAAGGCGGCAGTGGAATTCGAGTCGAGTGCCCCAAGCGCGGTCTTGGAATGGAACTGGATATCAACCATCGTGGAAAAAGTCACGGTATGAATCCAAACCCTTTCACAGCCCCTCTGCCCCTCAATCAGGGCATTCAGACGTTCTTTCTGGACGTAGAGATGGAAGACCGAAACTGCGATCACCAACAGTACGGCGACAGCAATCAGGTTTTTCCACTTCATGGATCCACCCTACCAAATCCCACTTTCAAAGGTAATAAGTGTTTCGGTGGCCAGAGTAGAAACGCACCACCACCTTTTTAAACTCCCCCGCAAAGCCCCGTCCATGGAGCTGTTTTACCGCGTGAGCTTTCAGGAAGTGGTGGCGGACGCGTTAAGCTTAGTTGAGGAGCGTGAACTCTCATCGAAGCACGCCCTTGAGAGGGTCTTCAAGAAGGTGTCTGGTAGAGACCGGGACAAGGCGCGCGGATTAGCCCATGCCTACGTCTTCGAGATAGAGAAGTGGCGCGCCAAGATAGACTTCATAATCAACTCCGTCCTCAAGGGTTCAAGCGTGGAAGACCTGGACCCATACATAGCCAACCTTCTGAGGATAGGCACCTTCGAAATCCACTTCAGGAAAGTGCCGCCGGCGGTGGCAACAGACTCTATAATCCGCGTCGTTAAGGAGCGCTTTGATTTCTCCCGCGCCAAGTTCGTCAACGCGCTCATGCACTCGATAGAGAAGTTCGACGTCGAAAGTGCCCTAAAGAGGCTCAAAGAGAGGGACAGGATAGAATGGCTCTCCGTCCGCTTCTCGCATCCAAGGTGGTACGTCGAGTACGCGGTGGAGCTTTTGGGCTACGATGAGGCGGTGAGGCTTCTCCTCAGCAACAACAGGCCCCAGCGCTACTACGTTCGCGCGAACACGCTCAAGGTCGATGTTGATTCCCTCCGTGATTACCTCGAGGAGAACGGTGTGAGAACTGCCTTAACTCCAGTTCCGGACGTTCTGAAGATACTCGAATACAAAACTCCGGTAACGAGGCTCGACTGGTACAGGGAAGGGAAGTTCGTTATCCAGGATTTGGCTTCAGCTTACGTCGCCCACGTTCTGGCCCCGGAACCGGGCGAGAGGGTTCTGGACTTAGCCGCCGCTCCCGGGTCGAAGACGTTCCACGCGGCGGCGTTGATGGAAAATAAAGGCGAGATAATCGCGGTTGACTACTCCTACGACAGGCTCATGCGCATGAAGGAGAAGATGAAGCTCCTCGGAATCAAGAACGTCAAACTGGTCCACGCGGACGGCCAGAGCTTTAAGGACAAAGCCAAGTTCGACAAAATAATTCTCGATGCGCCGTGCTCAAGCTCGGGAACCTACAGGCAGTTCCCGGAGGTCAAGTGGCGCTTCGATGAGAACAAGATCAAGCGCATCGTAAACGTCCAGAGGAACATGCTCCGCAACGCCTACGAGAACCTCCGGAAAGGCGGGGAGATGACCTACTCGACGTGCTCGATTAGGATCGATGAAGACGAGGAGAACGTCCTCTTCGCAATTGAAAAAGTCGGGCTTGAACTTCTGGACTATCCCTTCGACTGGGGCGATAGGGGCTTCCTTGAAATCGGCGATAGGGTTTTCAGGGCGTGGACGCACAAACACGACTGCAACGGATTCTTCATTGCAAAGATGAGAAAGGGCTAAACCAGCGGCTTCCTCCTCACCGGCCCGCCCGGTTTCTCCTCCTCAAAAATCTCCGCCGTGAACCGGTAAACCTTAGTGTCCTCATCCAGCCAGCAGTCGGGTGGTAGGCCGGCCTTCCAGCAGGTCTGGGCCAAGAACTCCTCCTCGTCCCAGCCCCACTCTATCGGCACCTGCGGGAGGAGCAGGCCGGAGTAAATGCCCTTCTCGATGATCAACCCATCGCGGCCGACCTTTATCTTCCTCGGCCTCTCCTCCGGCGGCCCCTCGATTAGCTCGGGGGGCGTTAGAACGCTCACCTCGACAACCAGGTCGTCCAGCTCGCCCTCCCTCACCGGCGGAAAGCGCGGGTCGTCAACGGCGGCGTAGATGGCCGCCTTTATCGTGGCCTCAACCAGAGGATATACAGGAAGGGGAAAGCCTATGCATCCGCGGAGGGCCATCTGGGACGGTGCATGGCGATTGTTGAGGGTCACGAAGACCCCCATCTTCTCCCACAGCTCCGGAGGTGTGTCCTCTGGAGGCTTTATCGTCCTGCCGTTTCTAACGTACTCCTCTATCGCCCTCCTCGCGAGCCTGACGAGGAACTCCCCCCATTCATCCTTAATTTTGTACATAGCCCTCACCCTTCGCTCCTACGGTGGGAAGGGTTATTTATCTTTCCCGCAAAGCTTAAAAAATTGCCGAAGGAAGTTAAGTCGGGTGTCGAAAGTGGTGATAGTCGAGTTCGTCATCGTTCCCCTCGGCGAGAAGAGCCTGAGCAGGTACGTCGCGGAAGTGGTAAAGCTTTTAGAGAGGAAGGAAGTTAAATATCAACTGACGCCGATGGCGACGATCATAGAGGTTCCAACGGTGCGGGAAGCGTTCGCAATAATCGAGGAGGCCCACGAACTGATGTTCAACCTGGGAGCCGAGAGAGTTTCAACGACCGTAAGAATAGACGATCGGCGCGACAAGCACAGGGGCATGGAGGACAAGGTAAAATCGGTGATGGAGAAAGTGAGGGGTGGTTGATATTAAAGCACTGATTCTCGCTATAGACCGCGATGACGACTTTGGAGAGAAGGCGGGTGTTGAGGGGCCGGTCATCGGGCGAGACGCCTGTATCGACGCCGCCCTAAAGCTCAGCCTTGCCGATCCCGAGGACAGCGATGCCAACGTTGTTTACGCCGCCGTCAAGCTCTACGATGAGCTGAGGGAGAGCGGCGAGTTCGACGATGTGGAGGTTGCCCTCATAACAGGCCACCCGAAGGTGGGCGTTAAGAGCGACATGGAACTGGCCAGACAGCTCGAGCTGGTTCTTGAGAGGTTCCCCACCGATGGAGTCATAACCGTCACCGACGGCGCCGAGGACGAGCAGATATTCCCGATAATAACCTCAAAGGTGCCGATAATAAGCTCCCACAGGGTAGTCGTTAAACAGAGCGAGGGCATAGAGACGACGTACTACATCATCTACCGGTATCTGAAGGAGATACTGAGCGACCCCGAGGTTGCCAAGGTAGTCCTTGGGATTCCGGGTATGATACTCCTGCTGTACGGGATAGCGCGCCTCATCGGCGTCTGGTATCCGGAGAGCGTTAAGATAATCTCCGCCACAATAACCGGCACGATACTGCTCTTCATCGGCGGCTACTTCTTCACCAAGGGCTTCCGATTCAACGTCCGTGAGACCATAGCCAAGCAGTTCGTCTTCGTCATCTCGGTCATAGCCGGAGTACTGATCATCATAGGCGGTGCGATAAACGCCTACTTCCGGCTTGAGGAGTACGCAAAGGAGATAATAGGCGGCTACCCTGGAACGCCGCTCCTCGCGATGCTGATCTACATCAACGCCCTCGGTCCCTCCCTGATAATAGGGGTTGGGGTCATGATAACAGGTAAGGTGATACAGTCCTACCTCAGGAAGGACTACCACATCTGGTACTACACATCAACGCTGCTCATGATGCCGGCCCTGTGGGTGACGATAGACCTCACCACCCGCTACGCGATGGCCATACTAACGCTCTCCGACATAGAGGTCTTCACGAAGCTCCTGTTTGCGCTGGGGGACGTCGCGGTGGCGGTTCTGGTTGGAATCTACATGAGGGGAAAAGTTAGGGGATGGGAGAGAGTTGAGGCTGGAGCAAGCGCTTGATGAGTACGATAAGAGGAGAAAGAAGGCCGCAAAAGAGGCCGAGAAAATAAGAAAAAAATACAACAAACTCCTGGAGAAAAAGCTGCGGGAGGTCCTGAAGAGGATAGACTCCCTTGAGAGGAAGGAGATCCCGAAAAACGTTGACGACAACATCAGGAAAATCGTGACCGCGGAGAGGAGGAACTACGTCACTTCCCTCAGGAACGCCCTGGAGAGCATCGGCGATATGGACGACCTGGGAAAGCGCCTTCCCGATTTAGCCAAGCTCCACGTTGGACACGGGAGGTACCTCATAATCCTCTTCGAGAAGGACGTTTACGCAATAAACCGCCTGTTGAAGGAGCTGAACGAGGACTACGTGAGGTACTACAACGAGCTGGCGGAGAAGGGGCTGGAGGACCTCAGAATACGGGAGATTATATCGGAGGAAAAAGCCCTACGGAGGAGCATTGAAGACATCACGGCCGAGCTCAGTGCGCTCCGGGAGAGGGCCGAAAAGAAGCGAGTGGAGATCGAGGAATCGCGCCGCCTGCACGGGCTGGAAGAGCTGGAGGCGGAGATAAAGAACCTCTCGGCCAGAATACGGAGCGAGGAAACGGAAGTACGCTCAAAGGCATCGAAGCTCCAAAAGCCCGTTAAGAGGCTGCGCCTTCACGAAACCATCGCCCAGGAATTCGTTGGGGACAGCTCCGTCGCGCTCAGAAAGCCAGAGGAGTTCATATCCCTCGTGAGGAAGATACAGCCCGGCCTGGAGGGGAAGTACCGAAAGACCGCGGAGTGGCTCATCAACAACCTCGAGGAGAAGGCCAGGAGAATAGAGGAGGAAAGGAAAAAGCTGGTGGAGCTCGAGGAGAGGCGCGACGAAGTTCTAACAGGCGCCAGGGACATGGAGAAGGAGCTGTGGGAGCTCCAGAGGCTCATCGAGGAAAGGGAGGCGGAGCTCAAAAAGCTCAGGAGCAAGCTGGAACACCTCGAGAGGGAGCTGGATGAGGCCATTTCCAGACTCGAGGCGGCCCTGGGCGAATCGATAGAGCGATAGGTTTATGAATTAGGCTTCCCTAATTCTTTTGGGTGGTGAGCATGTTTAAAGTTGACAGGCTGCGCTTCGGAACGGCCGGGATACCAATCTCAACCCCAAAGCGCTCAACTATTGACGGAATAACCCACGTGAGGAACCTCGGCCTCGATGCCATGGAGCTTGAGTTCGTCCGGGGTGTCAACATCAAACCGGAGCTGGCGAAGAAGATAAAATACGTCGCCAGAAAGCACGACGTTCTCCTAACCGCCCACGCGCCGTACTACATCAACCTAAACGCGGCCGAGAAGGCCAAGGTCGAGGCCAGCAAGAAGAGGATAATCCAGAGCGCCGAGCGCCTGTACGACGCGGGCGGATGGAGCGTCGTTTTCCACGCCGGTTACTACCTCAAGCAGGACCCGGAGAAGGTCTACGAAAGGATAAAGGGCGAGATCAAGGATATAGTGAGCAGTCTCCAGGACAGGGGCATAGAGGTGTGGATAAGGCCCGAGTTGACCGGCAAGCCGACCCAGTTCGGAGACCTGAGGGAGCTGGTGAGGCTGAGCGAAGAGGTTGAGATGGTCCTGCCGACGATAGACTTCGCCCACGCCCATGCAAGGCACGCTGGGAAATGCAATACCGCCGAGGAGTGGCGCGAGATGCTCTCCCTGATGGAGGACAGGCTCGGCAGGGAAGCCCTGGACAACATGCACATCCACATAAGCGGCATAAACTACACCTCGAAGGGCGAGAGGAACCACCTGAACCTCCAGGAGAGCGACATGAACTGGGAAGACCTGCTGAGGGTTCTCAAGGAGTTCAGGGTCAAGGGCGTCGTCATAAGCGAGAGCCCGAACATCGAGGGCGATGCAATTCTGATGAAGAAGAAATACGATGAGATACGGGTTTAAGTCCTCTCAATCCTCCCGTATCTTTCCATGATTTCGAGGAGCCTATCAACCGGAAGGGCGTATCTCACGTGCCCGTTTCCCTCGACGGTTCTGGCCTGCAGGAGCGCGTTGATTACAGCCTCCTCAGTGGCTTCGGCGGCTGCCCTAAAGAGCGGGCTCAGAGCGTTGTCGGGAAGGAAGCTGAGCAGATGGGCCTCCTTATCCAGCGGAACGGTCTGGGCGGTGGAGAATGCCAGAACCACGTCGCCGCTCCCGTGGTAGGCGTAGCCGCCGGTTCTCGAGAGCCCGACCACGGCCCTCTTCCCCAGCCTTCTCAGCTGCCTCGCTGTCAGGGGCGCGTTCGTGGCAACCACCATTGAGATGCTCCCCCTTCCGGAGGTTCCCCTGCCAGGGTAGTCCTTCAGCTCAAGGCCGACGGGGACGCCGGCTATTGTGAGGTCTTCCCTCCTGCCGAAGTTCGCCAGGACGAGCGACGCGACCGTGTACTCCTCGCCGCCGATTTCAACGACCCTTGAGGAGGAGCCTATCCCGCCCTTGAACTCGAAGGCGCTCATTCCGGTTCCAGCGCCGACGGCACCTTCCTCAAAGTCAAGGCTCGCGTTTTTTACGGCCTCGAAGTAGTGTTCCTCCTGAACGGCCATCTTTCTGATGTCGTTCAAGTAGGAGTCGTTGCATTCCATGACGACCGGCGAAACGCTCTTCAAATCGGGGTTCAGCTCAATCATGTGCCCTACCATCGCGCTCGCAACCGTATAGACGCTCAGCGTGTTGGTCAACGCTACCGGCGTCTCGATGTAGCCCAGCTCATCGACCTGAACGAAGCCTATCGGCTTGGAGAAGCCGTTCATGACGAAGGTGGCTGAGAAAAGCCTCTCCCTGTAGGGGTTCTTGACGGGAGGAAGCAGAACGGTAACCCCTGTTCTGATGTCGTCTCCATCGATTATCGTTGAGTGACCGACTTTAACGCCCAAATCCGCTATTGAGTTCCTTTTTCCGTGAGGGTGAAGCCCGATCCTTATTCCCAGCTCGGGAGCCTTCATGGTATCACCGGTGATAAATATCATGCTGGACTTAACAACCTTGCCCAATCAACTCTTATAAACCTCTAAAACCGAGTTGTCACCATGGGGTCAAGGCTCTCAAAGCTCTTCCTGCTCATCCCTCTGGCCTTCCTCGTGGTCTTCTTCTACGTCCCGTTAGTCAGTATTCTAAAAACCGGCCTCTGGGAGAACGGCCTCACCCTCAAACACCTCTCCTCCGTTCTGACCAACGACTACCACAGGAGGGTCATCCTCTTCACGATAGGGCAGGCGATAGCCTCAACCCTCCTTACCCTGGCACTCGGCCTTCCAGGGGCGTACATATTCGCCAAGTACGACTTTCCGGGGAAGGGTACCATAAAGGCGGTTTTAACAGTCCCGTTTGTCATGCCCAGCGTGATGGTCGCGTTGGGATACATACTCCTCTTCGGAAAGAGCGGCTTCATAACCGGCCTCATCGGCCGCGATCTGGGCATAATCTACTCCTGGAAGGGCATTCTCCTCGCACACGCCTTCTACAACTTTCCGATAGTTATACGCATGGTCTCGTCGCTGTGGCAGCGCGTGAACCCCCACTACGAGGAGGCCGCGATGGCACTCGGGGCCAAAGGATGGACGCTCTTCAGGAAGGTTACCCTGTCGATGATCTCCCCGGCGATTTTTGCCTCGGCGATGCTCACCTTCGTGTTCTGCTTCCTGAGCTTCTCGATTCCCATCATAATCGGCGGCTACCAGTACGCCACGATAGAGGTGGACATCTTCACCTCGATAATGGTGCTCCTCGACTTCAAGACCGGCTCGGCTCTGGCCATAATCCAGATAATCCTCAGCATGGGCTTCATGTACCTCTACCTGAGGGCGCTCGATGCCTACGCCAAGCGCGAGGAGCAGCGCGTGTTTAGAAAGCCTCGCCCCTTCACGAGGCGCGACTGGCTGAGCCTCAAGGGACTGCTCGTTGGAATATACTCCCTAATCGTCTTTCTCTTCATAGTCTCCCCGCTCCTGGCTGTCCTCTACGACTCACTGCGCTTCAACGATGCCTGGAGCCTCGAATGGTACCGGAGAATATTCTCAACGGAGTACAATCCGATGTTCGGGGCGACAACGCTTGACGCGGTAAGGAACTCACTCACCTTCGGTCTTGCGACGATATTCCTGTCTGTTCTCGTCGCCCTCCCGATAGCCTACGCCCTCCACCGCTGGAACTTCAGGGGAAAGAGGCTCTTCGACGTCCTGGTGATGCTCCCGCTGGCTAGCTCCGCCATAACCCTCGGTCTGGGATACATAAGGGTCTTCCACTCGACCCCGCTCTACTTCACCGTCTGGATAATCATAGCCGCCCACACCGTCATAGCCTATCCCTTCGTGCTCCGCGCAGTTTCAACGTCCCTGAAGAAGATACGGCCGAACCTCTGGGAGGCGGCGCTGAGCCTGGGCGCCAAGGAGTGGAAGGCCTTCCTGAGGGTGGAGCTTCCGCTGGCTTTGGGCGGAGTCATCGTCGGCGCGATATTCGCCTTCGCAATAAGCATAGCCGAGCTGGGAGCGACCTACATGCTGGCCAAACCCGAGTACACCACGATGACCGTGGCCATATACAAGTTCCTCGGGGCGAGGCAGTTCGGCTCGGCCTCGGCCCTGGCCGTTCTTCTTATGGCGGTCTCAACTCTCAGCTTCCTGATAATCGAGAGGGTAGGTGAGGAGGTATGGTGAGGGTAGAATTCAAGGGAGTTCTCAAGGAGTGGGAGGATTTTCGGCTTGAGATAAGCGAGCTCGACGTCAAGGACGGCGAGTTTCTCACGCTCCTCGGGCCGAGCGGCTGTGGAAAGACCACAACGCTCAGAATGATAGCGGGCTTTGAAAAGCCGGAGAGGGGAGAGATACTCTTCGACGGAAGGCGGGTGAACGATTTACCTCCCTACGAGCGCGGGATAGGCATAGTCTTCCAGGACTACGCGCTGTTTCCCCACATGACGGTCTTCAAGAACATCGCCTTCGGCCTTGAGATGAAGGGGCTTCCAAGGGGGGAGATAGAGAGGAAGGTAAAGTGGGCGCTTGAGCTGGTCGGTCTGGAGGGCCTCGAAAACCGCTATCCGGAGCAGCTGAGCGGCGGTCAGCAGCAGCGCGTTGCCCTCGCGAGGGCCTTGGTCGTTGAGCCAGAGGTTCTGCTCCTGGACGAGCCCCTCAGCAACCTCGACGCCAAGATAAGGGAGCGCCTCAGGGGAGAGATAAAGAGAATCCAGCGCGAGCTCGGAATAACGACGATATACGTCACCCACGACCAGGAGGAGGCGATGGCGGTAAGCGACAGGATAGCCGTCATGAATGTCGGCCACGTTGAGCAGGTTGGAAAACCGCTGGAGCTCTACTACCGCCCAAAGACCGAGTTCGTGGCGCGCTTTTTAGGTTTGAGCAACATACTGGAGCTTAAAGCCGAGAACGGGAGGGCCTGCCTCGGAGGGCTGTGCTTCGAAGTCGGAAGGGATGGGAAAGTGAGGGTATTCTTCCGGCCAGAGAGCGTCTACGTAAAACCCGGCGATACCGCTGAAATCATCGACTACGAACTCCTGCCCGGCAGGATAAGGCTGAGGCTCGGGATTGAAGGGGAGGTAATCCTCGCGGAGCGCTTCCTCGACGAGCTGCCCTTCGGAGTTGAGGCTATGCCGGAGAGGGTAGATGTCGAGGTGAGGAGCTTCTCGGTGCTGGGGTGAAAGACGCCGTGGTTTTTTCAAGGTGCCAAGGTACATTGACAACACTATGAGAAGTCCAATTGCGTATAACTTGGTTTTGGCTGGAGTTTCACTTCGGGTGATAGAAAGGGTTAAATAATCCAACGGCATATTTTGTAATGCAATCTCCCATCGGAGGTGCAAGTCGTGAAATGGAAACCCCCATTAGCGTTACTCTTGGGAATCCTCCTATTGGGGGGAATCGTGACGGCGGCCCCGGTTGACAAGCCGGGGGCAGTGCCCTTAGCCACAGTCAAGGCACTCGCAATTAGGGAACTGCACAAGTTCCCGGAATTCAACGGGGCATTCCCAACCAACCCAACACCCCTCTACTTCCCTGACGGTAGATTGGCAGCTTACGAATTCAGAATGGTCAAGAACGGTAAGACTATAGGCTACATAATAGTGTCAGCCAACAGGAACCTACCCCCGGCAATCCTAGAGGCAGGCTTTGGCGAGAAGACCCCAAGCGACCTAATGAAAGAACTCGCCACGAGAAAAGGAGTAAAAACCTACCGCCTCGCATACTTCAGCGGACTGAACTACGGCATCTTAGCTGGAGACAAGGTTATGGACATGAAGGGCAAGGAATACAGAAAACCAAGCAGATACACTTTGGCTTTGGAAAACAAAGCAGAGGACAATCAGAAGCAGTGGGTAACTGTTGAAACGTTAACCTCAACTGACAAAATCGACTACATTGCACCACTGGCAACAATAACTTCTCAAAAGATAATCTACGGCGTCCCAGCATGGACATCAACTGATCTGGGGACAAAGTCCAACATTCCCCAACCTCGCGATGCTGACCCGTGGGAGTACATAGGACCCGCCGAAGATCCATGGAAGAATTGGGACGGTTGTGCACCGATAGCAGCATCAATGATAGTTGGATACTATGAGATCCAATACCGAAGTGATTGGTATAGAGAAGCAATAATAGATATTCTCCACCTTACAATGAAAACAAGTGATGACATCGAGGCAAGAACTGCTACCTCAAATATAGGACCAGGAATTGAGAACTTCTATTGGGAGGCCAAAGAAGTATTACCAGATCCTCCTAAGTATCTCTACACTACTACAACGTACAACGACCTGAATGAAAACAGTGTATTTTCAATAATAAAAAACGAAGTTGATATGGGAAGACCAGGGATTCTGAGTGCATATCACTTTAATTTCGTGAATGAGCTGCCAGTTAACGACTTTCATTCAGTAACTTTCGTTGGATATCGTGAGTACAGTGATGACACCCGTTATATTTACGTTCATACTACATGGGCACCGTGGCTTAATGGCAGACCAACTTCCGACTGGGTGATCGTTGACAGCCTACCGGGAGCAACAATAGTTACTGTCAAACCAAATTCCTGTCCATCAGGAATATGCCCAACTTCACTGGAGGAGGTACCCCGAAAATGAATAAGACTCTTTATATTATTTCAGTGCTTTTTGTTATTTTTATTCTGACTATTACTTACACAGATCACGAAGCGAGTAACAATAACGTCTCCAGTCATGGTAGTCTGCCAAGCCAAATTAATGTTTCCCAAAGTCAAGTCCATCAGAGTGAGGAGCACTACCTGATGGAAAATCAATGCAAAAATGATGTGAGTACTATCCCAAGATTAAACTCTTTTGGGAGCATTGTTATATCAGAGAGACTTCCCAATAATTCAGCTGTAAGATTTAATGAAAACATAATAATAATTCCAAAGACAGACCTAAATAAATCCATAACAACAGGAAAGATGTACCTTCAAAACTGGACTCATGAAATTGGGATAACCGTTCCATGTTACATTCAAGGAGGAGAAGCTACCCTAGATAACAACTCTACAAGTAAGGGTTTTCACGATTTGGGCCTATGCATATCAACCTCTTCCCAGATCGACCTTACAAACGAGAGATGCATATTTCTAAAAACTGTAAACTATGAATCAGAACTGCCACCAGGAAGGGTGCATATGGCAACATATGCCATTCCACTGGCTAATACTAGTTGGGACAAATGGGATCATGTTTATTGCAGTAAAGTAATCGACTATCTAAGTGTCTGTGGCCATCCAGAGCTGTGGGTGAAGAACTTTACGAGCCCCTGTTACTGCAACAGCCACACAATTATCAAAAAGGTTTTGGACGAAATAGACGAGGCAGGTTTTAGCACGATGATATCTAGTGAAAAGAGTACCTCCAACGAAATATTTTCACAAATAGAGATATACATATATCGCAAAGGCGACGAATACCTCTACGTGGAATTCGCCAAAGTCAAGGGCATGGATTTGGTTAGAGTTCTTATGATAATGGGCGACGAAGAAATCGTGAAAGCCTATGCGGAAGCCTTCAGCGCTAGAACGCCAACCTCCCAGAATTGAGCTGGCCATAGTCAACCCATCTACAGAGGGTGAAGGCCACTATGGAAGGTTCCAAAAAACCCAAGCTTCATTTTTTCATTTTTCTGCTGATAGCTCTAGTGGTGGTCGCGGCACTAAGTATTCCTCACTTCAGGGAAAAAGGAACACCCATATACAACAACCAAACGCTAAATCCCCAGGAATGTAGCCAGGAATGCAGGCTTACTATCCATTCAAAGCAGCCAAAAAATGCCCTAATCGGCGGGTGGATAGACAACAGAATTACTGAGGTGACCAACGGTTCTGAGATCACACTGAAGGACTGGTTCGTCGTTTACCCCCACATGAACCTCACCTCCCCACCGGAGGGCTGGAACGCCTACCTCATCTACTGGCCGGAGAAGTTCAACCTGACAGTGCCCTGCTCCATGGGCGGCTTTACAATGGCCCTGGTAGGAAGGGAGAGCGGGCAATCCTTCTACCAGGCGGTTTTAAGGAACGAAACACCCCCGAAACACGCGAGGGACTGTTGGGGAGAGGGAAACGGGCGGTGGCTGGAACTGCCGCCGGGAAAGGCCTACTTTGCGGTTCAGTACATTCCAACGGCCAACGCAACTTGGAAATTTACCGTCCTGACGCCGACCAAGACCTGGACGGACTTCAGGGACTACCACATCTTCTTCGAGACTCCGGTGGAGCTTAAAGCCACCTGCACTTGCCCTATAGAAACGCTGGCCGAGAGGTTTGAGGCTTCCATTAAAGCCCAGGGCTTCGAGGAGAGCGAGCTCTGGACCACACCCAGGGAAAACGACTGCTTCAAGCCGCTCAGCGTCAAGCTATACCGCAGGGGCGACGAATACCTCTACGTGGAGTTCGCCCAGGTGAAGGGTCTGGACCTAATCAGGGTTCTCATGGTACTCGCTGAGGAAAAGGAAGTCGTGAAGGCCTACGCGGAAGGCTTCACCGCGGTGGGCGGTGGGGGTTGAGGCTCCGCCCACCCAACATACATCTCCCCATCCCCGCCACGTTTTTTAACATTTCTACGTCAAAAAATCTTTAAAAAACCAAGTTATTAGGCAGAAATAAGTCAAACCAAGGGGTGAAGCTCATGGGATGGTTCGAGAACTACTTCGAGTTTGATAGGCACGGCACGGATATGAAGACCGAGATCCTGGCGGGCGTTACCACCTTCATGACGATGGCGTACATCCTCTTCGTAAACCCATCCATACTCAGCGATGCCATGGGTAAAGAGGCCTTCAACTCCCTCGTGGCGGTTACCGCTCTGGCCGCTGGCTTCGCGACCATTCTGATGGGCCTCTACGCCAAGAAGCCCTTCGCCCTCGCGCCGGGAATGGGGCTGAACGCCTACTTCGCATACAGCGTCGTTCTGGGAATGGGCTACGACTGGCGCGTTGCCCTCGCTGCGGTCTTCATTGAAGGTCTCATCTTCATAGTCCTCAGCGTCACCAAGGTCAGGAGCGCGATAATCCACGCGATACCGCTCAGTCAGAAGTACGCGGTCGGTGCCGGAATAGGCCTCTTCCTGACGTTCATCGGCCTCAACGACGTCGGCCTCCTCACGGCGGTCGTGAACGACTCGGGAGTGCTTCAGCTCACCGGACTCAACGCCTCCGCCCTGACCAGCGGCGAAATACTGCTGTTCTTCTTCGGGCTCTTCCTCGCGATGGTTCTCATCGCGCTCCGCGTTAAGGGCTCGCTCCTGATATCCATCATAACCACCAGCGTCATCGGCTGGATTACCGGCGTCGCCCCCTGGCCCGAGCACCTGTTCTCAACCCCGGACCTCAGCTACACGTTCATGCAGATGGACCTCCAGGGACTCCTCAACGTGGGGGCGCTGGGGGTTGTCTTCGCGTTCTTCATGGTGGACTTCTTCGACACGCTGGGAACGGTTACGGGCCTGAGTGCCAAGGCGGGCTTCCTCACGGAGGACGGAAAGGTTCCAGACGCCGAGAAGGTTCTTCTCACCGATGCGATAGGTACGACCGTCGGAGCCGTCCTCGGAACCTCAACGGTCACGACCTACATCGAGAGCGCGGCCGGAATAGAGGAGGGCGGAAGGACTGGAATGACGGCACTCGTCACCGGGCTGCTCTTCCTCGGAATAGGTCTCTTCATAGCGCCGCTGGCGGGGGCCATACCTGCCTTCGCAACGGCACCGGCCCTTGTCATCGTCGGTTACTACATGCTCAGCGCCATCAGGGAGGTGAACTTCGCGGACCACACAGAGGCCATCCCGGCCTTCCTCGTTCTCATAACCATACCCTACACCTACTCGATAGCCGACGGAATAGGCATCGGCTTCATCAGCTACACGATACTCAAGCTCTTCAGCGGCAGAAGG